>NZ_POTY01000177.1 GCF_003236315.1 Micromonospora craterilacus | reverse complement strand
CTCTTCGACCAACTCGCCCCAGATCAGGATCTGCCAGGCGAACTGCGGAAGGTCGATCTCGTCGGTGGTGTGCACGGTCGGCAGCGTGACGCCGTCGGCCTGCAGCCTTTTGCGGACCGTGGCGAGCAGGTGGCCCAGGTGCTTGGGGTCGGCCATCTCGAAGCTGAACCGGCTGACCGCCACCCGGTCGCGGGTGGTGGTGACGGTGGCGGAGAGGATGTTGACCCGCTCGTCGGAGAGCACCCGGGTGACGTCGGCGAGCAGCTTGTGCCGGTCGAGGGCCTCCACCTGGATGGCGACCAGGAACGTCGAGGCGGAGGTGAGCTTCCAGCTCACCTCGACCACCCGCTCGCCCTGGGCGCGCAGGTCCTCGGCGTTGGCGCAGTCGTCGCGGTGCACGCTGACCCCGCCCGAGCGGGTCACGAAGCCGAAGACCGAGTCCGGCGGCACCGGGGTGCAGCAGCGAGCCAGCTTGATCCACACGTCGCTGACCCCGCGGACCACCACACCCGGGTCGTGACTGCTCGCCCGGCTGCGCGGCGGCCGGGTCGCGACGGCCGTCTCGGCGATGTCCTCGGCCGCGCCCTCCTCACCGCCGTAGGAGGCCATCAGCTTCTGCACCACCGACTGCGCGGAGACCTGGCTGTCACCGACCGCCGCGTACAGCGACGCCACGTCGGCCAGGTGCAGATCCCGGGCGATCGCCATCAGGTTGTCGGAGGTGAGCATCCGCTGCAACGGCATGCCCTGCTTACGCATCGCCTTGACGATCGCGTCCTTGCCCTCCTCGATCGCCTCCTCGCGACGCTCCTTGTTGAAGTACTGCCGGATCTTCGTACGCGCCCGGGGGCTCTTGACGAAGCCCAACCAGTCCTGCGTCGGGCCGGCCGTGTCGGACTTCGAGGTGAAGATCTCGATCACGTCGCCGTTGGACAGCGTCGACTCCAACGGCACCAACTTGCCGTTGACCCGCGCCCCGATGCACTTGTGCCCGACCTCGGTGTGCACCGCGTACGCGAAGTCCACCGGCGTCGACCCGGTCGGCAACGGGATCACGTCGCCCTTCGGGGTGAAGACGTACACCTCCTGGCTGGACAGGTCGAACCGCAGCGCGTCCAGGAACTCGCTCGGGTCCGCCGCCTCCCGCTGCCAGTCCAGCAGCTGCCGCAGCCAGGTCATCTCGTCGATGTGCGCCGGCGGGCCGACGATCTGGGTGCCCTTGTGCTCCTTGTACTTCCAGTGCGCCGCGATACCGAACTCCGCCGTCCGGTGCATCGCGTACGTCCGGATCTGCATCTCCACCGGCTTACCGGTCGGCCCGATCACGGTCGTGTGCAGCGACTGGTACATGTTGAACTTGGGCATCGCGATGTAGTCCTTGAACCGGCCCGGCACCGGCTGCCAGTTCGCGTGGATCACACCCAACGCGGCGTAGCAGTCCCGCACCGTGTCGACCAGGATCCGCACACCCACCAGGTCGTAGATGTCGTTGAAGTCCCGACCCCGCACGATCATCTTCTGGTAGATCGAGTACAGGTGCTTCGGCCGCCCGGTGGTCTCCGCCTTGATCTTCGCGGCCTTCAGGTCGGTCTGCACCTTCTGCGTCACCTGCCGCAGCAACGCCTCGCGCTGCGGCTGGTGCTCCCCGATCAGCCGGTTGATCTCCTCGAACCGCTTCGGGAACAGCGTCCCGAAGGCCAGATCCTCCAGCTCCCACTTGATCGTGTTCATACCCAGCCGGTGGGCCAGCGGGGCGAGGATCTCCAGCGTCTCCTTCGCCTTCTGCTCCTGCTTCGGCCGGGGCAGGAAGGTCAGCGTACGCATGTTGTGCAGCCGGTCGGCCAGCTTGATCACCAGGACCCGCGGGTCCTTGGCCATGGCGACGACCATCTTGCGGATCGTCTCCGCCTTGGCCGCGTCACCGAGCTTGACCTTGTCCAGCTTGGTGACGCCGTCGACCAGCAAGGCGACCTCGCCACCGAAGTCCGCGCGCATCTGGTCGAGGGTGTACTCGGTGTCCTCGATCGTGTCATGCAGCAGCGCGGCGACCAGGGTGGTGGTGTCCATGCCCAGGTTGGCGAGGATGGTCGCCACCGCGAGGGGATGGGTGATGTACGGGTCGCCGGACTTGCGGTACTGACCCGAGTGCCAGCGCGCCGCGGTGTCGAAGGCCCGCTGCAACAACCGGGCGTCGGCCTTGGGGTGGTTCTCCCGGTGCGACGAGATCAGCGGCTCCAGCACCTCGCTGACCTGCGACGACTGCCACGGCGCGTTGAACCGGGCCAGCCGGGCCCGAACCCGGCGCCCGGTGGGCGCGTGGGACAGGGCGAAGCCACTGCTCGGCGACGGGTCGGCGACGGCTTCGAGAGGTACGACGTCAGCGCTCGCGGTCGTACGGGCCACGTCGCCGGTGGGCCGTGCCGCGCCGGATCCGTCGCCCGACGCCGGGGCGGCGCCGTTGCGGTCGGTCACCGAGCCGTCCGCATCGCCTGTCGGGTGCACCGTGCCCTCCACCGGAGGGGCGACATCGTGGGACACCGGCCTCCTCACCGCTCGCCGGGAATACGCCGACCGTGCGCCGGCCGGCCTGGTCTCGCGCCTTTCGGACGAGTCACCGCCCGGTCAGCAATGGGCAATGCTACCCGCACCGGGGGTGCCGTGCCGCTCCGCCGGACGGACCGTGCCGGGTCCATCCGGCGGCGGTGTTCGTCTCAAACAGTCAGCAGGGCATGGACGGGACGCGGCGCCAGCCGGTCCCGGCCACCGAGGAAGGACAGCTCCAGCAGCACGGTGAAACCCGCCACGGTGCCACCGGCCCGCTCCACCAGGTCCAGCGTCGCCGCGGCGGTGCCGCCGGTGGCGAGCACGTCGTCGACCACCAGCACGCGGTGGCCGGCGGTGAACGCGTCCTGGTGCACCTCGAGGGTGGCCTCGCCGTACTCCAGCTCGTAGGAGGCGGCGTAGGCGGGGCGGGGCAGCTTGCCGGCCTTGCGCACCGGCACCACGCCGACCCCGGTGGCGTACGCGATGGCCGCGGCGATCACGAAGCCCCGTGCCTCGATGCCGACCACGGCGTCGAAGGACTCCCGCCCGTGGTACGCGATGATCCCGTCGGTCACGTCCCGGAAGGCGTCACCGTCGGCGAACAACGGCATCAGGTCCTTGAACATGACGCCGGGCTTGGGAAAGTCGGGCACGTCGAGCACCCGGCTGGCCACCAGCCGGGCCGCCTCCGGGCCGCTGTCTCCGCGTACCCCGGTGCTGTGGGTCTCCGTCAAGGCAGTTCGCTCCCCTTCCACACGACGGCGGCGTCCCGCACGCTGCTCGCACAGCATGCAGGACGCCGCCTGTACCGTTCCTACCGGGTCGGCCCCGGTGGGGTCAGCGCCGCTTTCCGCCGCCCGGGCGGTTGCCGCCGGGGCGCCCGCCCCGGGCACCGCCGGAACGCTTGCCGGCCGGCCGGGCGCCCACCTTCGGGGCGGCGGCACCGGCCAGGGCAGCGGCTCCGGCCTCCGCCGCCACCGGCTCCTCGACCGGCTCGGTCCGGCGGGAGCTGGTCTTGGCGGCCGGGACCTCGCCCCGCGTCACCGCGGCCCGCCGGGCCTCCACCCGCTTGTTGTGCGCCGCGATCCGCGGATCGCGGTTCTTGAGCACCACCAGCAGCGGGGTGGCCAGCAGGATCGAGGTGAGGAAGGCCATGGCCATACCGACGAACAGCACCAGGCCGAGGTCCTTCAGGGTGCCCGCGCCGAGCAGGCCGGCACCGATGAAGAGGATGCCGCCGACCGGCAGCAGCGCGACCACCGAGGTGTTGAGCGACCGCATCAGGCTCTGGTTGACGGCCAGGTTGGCCGCCTCGCCGTACGTCTGGTTGTTGTTCGCGGTGATCCCTCTGGTGTTCTCCTGCACCTTGTCGAAGACCACCACCACGTCGTACAGGGCGAAGCCCAGGATGGTGAGGAAACCGACGATCGTCGACGGGGTGACCTCGAACCCGACAAGCGAGTAGATGCCGGAGGTGAGGGCCAGGTTCATCACCAGGGAGAAGATGGCCGCGATCGCCATGTTCAGCTCGAAGCGCAGGATCAGGTAGACCGTCACCAGCGCGATGAAGACGACCAGGCCGAGCAGCGCCCGGTTGGTGACCTGGCTGCCCCACGCCTCGCTGACCCGGTTGGCGCTGATCTGCGTCGCGTCGAGGCCGAACCGTTGGGCCATGTCCTCCCGGACGGCCTCGGCCTGCTCGGGGTTGAGCTGGGTGGTACGCAGCTCGTAGAACTCGCCGCCGGCACCGCCGACCTTCTGCGCGGTCACCACGTGGGCGCCGTCGCCCGCGGCGGTCAGCGACTGGTCCGCCGTGGCCTCCGCGTCCTGCATGGTGCCGACGCTGGTGGGAATCTGGAACGAGTTTCCGCCTTCGAACTCGATGCCGAGGCTGAACCCCCGGAACACCACGCTGCCCAGCGCGATCACCACCAGTACGGTGGCGACGGTGAACCACAACCTGCGCCGGCCGACGATGTTGAGGCCGGCCTCGCCCCGGTAGAGGCGGCTTGCCAGACCGTTCTCAGCAGCCATCTCAGGCCTCCTTGGCGCGTGGGTTGCGGGACGGGGACTGCTCCGACGACCGGGCCGGCAGCGCCCGGCCGAGGCCACTGACCCGCGGGGACAGGAACGCCTTGCTGCGGGCGAGCATCGTCATGATCGGGTGTCGGAAGAGGAAGACCACGAGCAGGTCGAGCACCGTGGCCAGGCCGAGGGCGAAGGCGAAGCCCTTCACCGTGCCGACCGAGACGATGTAGAGCACCACGGCCGACATGATCGTGATGGCGTTCGCCGAGATGATCGTCCGGCGGGCCCGGATCCAGGCCCGGGGGACCGCGCTGCGCGGGCTGCGCCCGTCCCGGATCTCGTCCTTTAGTCGTTCGAAGTAGATGACGAACGAGTCCGCCGCCACACCGAGCGACACGATGATGCCGGCGATGCCGGCGAGGGTGAGCGTGAAGCCGATCTGCCGGCCGAGCACCACCAGGGCGCCGAAGAGCAGCAGCGCCGACATGATCAGGCTCAGGAAGATCACCGAGCCGAGCAGGCGGTAGTAGAAGAACGAGTAGATGATGACCAGCAGCATGCCGATGCCGGCCGCGAGCAGGCCGGCCCGCAGGTGGCTGGCGCCCAGGGTGGCGGTGACGTTCTGCTGCTCCTGCGCCTGGAAGGTGACCGGCAGGGCACCGTAGTTGAGGTAGCCGGCCAGCTCACTGGCCTCGGCGTTGCTGAAGTTGCCGGTGATCTGAGAGTTGCCGGTAAGCACACCCTGGATCTGCGGCGACGAGATGATCGCGTTGTCCAGCACCACGGCGACCCGGCACTTGCCCTCGTCGCCGAGCGCGGTGGCGTCGCACGCCTGGCCCTCGTTGTGGAACGCCTCGCGGGTCAGGTTCGTCCACTTCTCCTGGCCGGACCCGCTGAAGTTGAGGCTGACCACCCACTGGGCGGTCTGGTCGCGCACCGCACTGGCGCTGGCGACGTCGGTGCCGAGCACCTTCGCCACGTCGAGCAGGTTCTTGGCGTAGCCGCCCTCGCAGGCAACGGCCGGCTGGTCCGCGTTGGAGATGGACGCCGGGGGCCGGTCGTCGAGCTGGAGGCAACCGATGGTCGGCACGTTGAACTGCATCTGCGCCGGCAGCACGGCGACCTCGCGGCCACTCAGCTCGGCGAACGGCTTGAGCTTCTCGGCCAGCGACGGGTCGGCGGTGAGGTCCGCCGGCGCCTGGAGGGCGCTCGCGGCGGCCCACGCCTCCGCGCCCACCTTCTGCTCGACGGCCTGGCGCTGTTCCTCAATGCTCTGCGGCACCGGCTCCTCGCTCGCCGTCGGCGACGGAGTGGCGCTCGGCGTCGCGGACGGGGTGGGAGTCGGGGTCGGCGCGCTGCCGCCCTGGCCGCCGGCCGACGGCGAGGAGGTGGCCTCGGCGTTCGGGGTGGGGCTCACGCTGCCGGACGGGCTCGGGCTACCCGTGGGCGTCGGCGCGGCGCTCTCGGTCGGCGCCGGCGACGGGAGCGCCCCGCTGCCGTCGGCGATCTTCAGGACCTTGCGGAAACGCAGCTCGGCGGCGCTGCCGACCTCGCTCAGGTCCCGGTTCTCGCCCGGCAGGGAGATGACGATGTTGCGGTCGCCCTCGGTGACCACCTCGGCCTCGGCCACACCGTAGGCGTTGACCCGGCTCTCGATGATCTGCCGGGCCTGCTCGAGGTTCGTCGCGGTCGGCGCCCGGCCGTCGAGCGTGTTGGTCGCCTCCAGCGTCAGCCGGGTACCGCCGACCAGGTCAAGACCGAGACGGGGCTCGAGCCGATCCTTCCAGCCACCGCTGGCACCGCCCGAGAAGAACACCAAAAGATAGAGGACGACGAGGATGCCCCCCAGCACGGCCAACTGCCGTCCTGGGCGCATCTGTCCCTGAGGTGGTGCCACGGCTGTCCTGTCTCCCTGTACGGTCGCGCCGCCGCTGACGCGGCGGCGGGTCGGCCGGGTTCCCGGCCAACGATCTGCCTTCCGACGGCGCCCGGGCTGACGCCGCCGCCTCGCATGGTCAACGCGGGCGCGTGGACCGCCGAGCCGGCGGGCCGACGCCCGGCGTCGGCCATCTATCCAGTTGTCTCACCACGCCTGTCGACGGCGGCCACCCGCCGGGGACGCATGCGGGCGCCGCCCCACCCGAGCGGCCGGCGGGCCGACAGCCCGGGTGGGTGCGATGCTCAGTCCTTGACGGCGTCGGTCTCCTCGGCTGCCGACTCGACGGGCTGCTCCGCCTTGGTGACCACCCGGGCGATCGCCGGACGGGCGTAGCGGGTCTGCACTCCGGGGGCGATCTCGAGCAGGACGCTGTCGTCCTCGACACCGGTGACCGTGCCGTAGAGCCCGCCGATGGTGACCACCTCGTCGCCCACGGAGAGGCCGGTTTGCATGGCCTCGGCCTCGCGGCGGCGCTTCTGCTGAGGGCGGATCATCATGAAGTACATGACGCCGAAGAGCAGAGCGATCATGAGGATCGGCGTGAAGCCTCCCGCTCCGCCGCCTTCTGCTGCGTAAAGCACGGTTGTCGACCTTCCCATTGGCCCCCGGGCCCGGAGCGTGAACACCGGAGCGGAGGCGGATTTTCACATCCTGTACAGACCGCGGCGAGTCTAGTCGCTGTATCTGGGAACGCCGAATGCGGCACAGATCACGTTCGGATCACGGCTCGCCGGTGTCCACGGAAAAGAGATCGGGCGCGGGAGGAGCTTCGGACGCAAATGTACCATTCGGCGGGGTGCGTCCCAGGTGGTGCCAGGCTGCCTCGGTCGCCACCCGACCCCGCGGCGTACGGGCCAGCAGGCCGGCCCGCACCAGGAACGGCTCGCAGACCTCCTCCACCGTGTCCGGCTGCTCCCCCACCGCCACGGCCAGGGTCGACAGCCCGACCGGGCCACCCCGGAACGAGTCGACCAGCGCGGTCAGCACCGCCCGGTCGAGCCGGTCGAGCCCGAGCGCGTCCACGTCGTACACGGTCAGGGCCGCCCGGGCCGTGTCGACCGTGACCACGCCGTCGGCGCGTACCTCGGCGAAGTCCCGCACCCGGCGCAACAGCCGGTTGGCGATCCGAGGCGTGCCCCGGGACCGGCCGGCGATCTCCACCGCCCCGTCGTCGGTGATCGGCACCCCGAGAATCCGCGCCGACCGGTGCAGCAGCACCTCCAACTCGGCCGGCGCGTAGAAATCGAGGTGCGCGACGAACCCGAACCGGTCCCGCATCGGGCCGGTCAACAGACCGGCCCGGGTGGTCGCACCCACCAGGGTGAACGGCTCGACGTCCAGCGGGATGGCGGTGGCACCCGGCCCCTTGCCGACCACCACGTCGACCCGGAAGTCCTCCATCGCGCTGTAGAGCAGCTCCTCCGCCGGCTTGGCGATCCGGTGGATCTCGTCGATGAAGAGCACGTCGCCCTCGGCCAGGCTGGTCAGGATGGCGGCCAGGTCACCGGAACGTTCGATGGCCGGGCCACTGGTGACCCGGATGCCGGTGCCCAGCTCAGCGGCCACGATGTTGGCCAGGGTGGTCTTACCCAGGCCAGGGGGCCCCGACAGGAGGATGTGGTCGGGCGGCGCGCCGCGCCGCATCGCACCCTTCAACAGCAGGTCGAGCTGGTCGCGGACGCGGTGCTGGGCGATGAACTCCGCCAGCCGCTTCGGCCGCACGCTGACCTCGGCGTCCCGCTCGGCGTCGGCCACGTACGCCGAGACCAGTCCGCCGTCGGACCCGGTCATCGGGTCCGGCCCAGCAGCCGGATGGCCTGCTTGAGCAGCACCGGCACCGGCGGGGTGGCACCGTCGACGGTCTCGGCGACGGCGGCCACGGCCTGGTCGGCCTGACCCGCCGTCCAGCCGAGCCCGATCAACGCCTGGCGGACCTGCTCCGGCCAGGCGCCACCGGTCACCCCGGCCGCACCGTCGACACCCACCGGGACCGGGCCGATCCGATCGCGCAACTCCAGCACCAGACGCTCGGCGCCCTTCTTGCCGATCCCGGGAACCCGGGTCAGCGCCGCGGTGTCGGCGTTGGCGATCGCCTTGCGCACCGCGTCGGGGGTGTGCACGGCGAGCACCGCCTGGGCCAGCCGCGGGCCGACCCCGCTGGCCGTCTGCAACAGCTCGAACAGCGACTTCGCGTCGTCGTCGGCGAAGCCGTAGAGGGTGAGCGAGTCCTCCCGGACGACCAGGCTGGTGGCCAGCCGGGCCGGCTGGCCGACCCGCAGGTCGGCGATGGTGCCGGGGGCGCACTGCACGGCCAGGCCGACCCCGCCGACCTCGATCACCGCGTGGTCCGGACCGGTGGCGGTCACCATGCCGCGCACACTCGCGATCATCTCGCTCCTCCTCGTCGCACCCGGTCCGCGGCGGCGGCCAGCTTCGACCGCGTGCCGCCGCGCCACACGTGGCAGATGGCCAGCGCGAGGGCGTCCGCGGCGTCGGCCGGCCGGGGCGGCTCGGGCAGCCGCAGCAGCCGGGTCACCATCGCGGTCATCTGCGCCTTGTCCGCCTGACCGGAGCCGGTCACCGCCGCCTTCACCTCGCTCGGGGTGTACGTCTGCACCGGCAGCCCGGCGCGCGCCCCGGCGAGTACGGCGATGCCGCTGGCCTGGGCGGTGCCCATCACCGTACGCACGTTGTGCTGGCTGAACACCCGCTCGACGGCCACACTGTCCGGCCGGTGCTCGGCGACCAGGTCGGTCAGCGACCGGTCCAGGTGCAGCAGGCGCGTCGGCAGCTCGTCGGCCGGATCGGTGTAGACGACGTAGTAGGCGACCAGCGCGCAGGGCCGCCCGGGCACCCCCTCCACCACGCCGACCCCGCACCGGGTCAGCCCCGGGTCGACGCCGAGCACCCGCACGTCGCCTCCTCCCCGCCCGCCGGGCAGTACGTGTGTTCGACACCCTACCGATGCCGCCGACACGCCGCGCCGCGGGACACGCCCGCCAGGTAGCGCCGTTCCCGCGTCGTCACGTCGGCGCGGCCCTGATGTCGCCGCCGACCACACAGTGCCGCGTGAGTATGTGCCGCAACCCCATGTGCGCCCGGCCACACAGCTCGTAACTTCTTGCGCCATGACGGCAGAACCAGTGGCGGTCCCCCACGTCGTGAACGTCGACCTCGCCGGCCGTACCGCCCTCGTGACGGGCGGCGGCAGCGGCATCGGCCGGGCCTGCGCCCTGCGGCTGGCCGCGGCCGGCGCGAGCGTGCTGGTGGTCGACCGCAACGTCGAGGCGGCCAAGCTGGTGGCCGCCGAGGCCGGCGGCCGGGCCGAGGGGGTGGACCTGGCCGACGTCGAGGCGGTGGACCGGCTCGACGCCGATGTGGACATCGTGGTCAACAACGCCGGCCTGCAACACGTCGCCCCGGTCCAGGAGTTCTCCGTCGAGCGGTTCGAGCACCTGCACCGGGTGATGGTGGAGGCGCCTTTCCTGCTCATCCGGCGGGCGCTGCCGCACATGTACGCGCAGGGCTGGGGCCGGATCGTCAACATCTCCTCGGTGCACGGGCTGCGTGCCTCGCCGTACAAGGTGGCGTACGTCGCGGCCAAGCACGCCCTGGAGGGACTGTCCAAGGTGGTGGCGCTGGAGGGCGCGGCGCACGGCGTGACGGCCAACTGCATCAACCCGGCCTATGTGCGCACCGCGCTGGTGGAGAGCCAGATCGCCGACCAGGCTGCCACCCACGGCATCCCGGAGACCGAGGTGGTCGAGAAGATCATGCTGGCCCGGGCGGCGATCAAACGCCTGATCGAGCCCGAGGAGGTGGCGGAGCTGCTGGCCTACCTCTGCTCGCCGCCCGCGGCGTTCCTCACCGGCGCCTCGATCGCACTCGACGGGGGCTGGACGGCGAACTAGTGAACTCCCGCACAATGTCCGTCATGTCGTCACCGGTGGAGTTCCTGGAACTGCTCGCCCGCGAGGCGGCTGCGGTCGAGTTCGAGGGACCGCTGGTCGCCGCCCGGTCGGCCGGGCTGCCCGCCGACCGGATCGCCGAGTTGGAGCAGGCCAAGACCGTGGCGCTGCGGGTACGCGCGCTGCTGGAGCGCCGCCGCCGCCGGGAGAGCGAACTCTCCGGCCTGTACGACACGGTCAGCGACCTGGCCGGGCTGCGCGACCTGGACGACGTGTTGCGGGCGATCGTGCACCGGGCCCGGCACCTGCTCGGCGCCGACGTCGCCTACATGACCCTCAACGACGAGGAGCGCGGCGACACCTACATGCGGGTCACCGACGGCTCGGTCTCGGCCCGGTTCCAGCGGCTGCGGCTGCCGATGGGCGCCGGCCTCGGTGGCCTGGTGGCCCAGTCGGGTGCCCCGTACGTCACCGCGAACTACCCGGAGGACGACCGCTTCCACCACACCCGGGAGATCGACGCCGGGGTGGGCGAGGAGGGGCTGGTGGCCATCCTCGGGGTGCCGCTGCGGCTCGGCTCCACCAGCATCGGAGTGCTCTACGCGGCGAACCGCTCGGCCCGGCCGTTCGCCCGGGAGGAGGTGGCGCTGCTGCTCTCGCTGGCCGCGCACGCCGCGGTGGCGATCGACACCGCACGACTGCTGGCCGAGACCCGCGCGGCGCTGGAGGAGCTTTCCGCGGCCAACACCACCATCCGGGCGCACAGCAGCTCGGTGGAACGGGCCGCGGCGGCCCACGACCGGATGACCGCGCTGGTGCTGCGGGGCGGCGGGGTGGAGGACGTCACGGCCGCGGTCACCGAGGTGCTCGGCGGGGCGCTGCTGGCCCTGGACGCCGAGGGGCGGCGGCTGGCCCGGGTCGGCGAGATCGACGAGCCGGACCGGGTGGACATCGTCGAGGCGGTGGCCGCGTCCCGCACCGAGGGGCGCAGCGTACGCCGGGGTGCGCTGTGGTATGCCGCGGTGGTGGCCGGTGCGGAGAACCTGGGCGCGCTGGTGCTGCACCCCGAGGGTGAGCTGGCCGATGCCGACCAGCGGATCCTGGAACGCGCCGCGCTGGTGACCGCGCTGCTGCTGCTGTTCCGGCGTACCGTCGCCGAGGCGGAGGGCCGGGTCCGGGGCGAGCTGCTCGACGACCTGATCGCCCGGCCGCTGCGCGACACCGACGCGCTGCGCAGCCGGGCCCGCCGCCTCGGTGTGGACCTGGACGCCCCGCACGTGTTGGTGGCGGTCGGCGAGGACGCCATCGCGGCGACCGGCTCGGCCCGGCAGCGGGTGCTCTCCTGGGCCACCACGTACGCCTCGACCCGGGGCGGGCTGGCCGCGGCCCGCGACGGCCGGGTGGCCCTGATGCTGCCCGGGCAGGATGCCGGCGGCAGCGCCCGCGCGGTGGCCCGGGACCTGTCCCGGATCACCGGGCGGCCGGTGACCGCCGGGGCGAGCGGCCCGTCCATCGGGCCGGCGTCGCTGGCCGCCGCCTTCCGGGAGGCCGACCGGTGCCTGACCGCGCTGGGCGCGCTGGGCCGGGCCGGGCAGGGGGCGAGCACCGCCGAGCTGGGCTTCGTCGGGCTGTTGCTGGGCACGGTCGGGGACGGCGGCGACGCCGACGTGAGCCGGTTCCTCGCCGCCACCGTCGGCCCGGTGATCGACTACGACGCTCGTCGGGGCACCGCCCTGGTGCGGACCCTGGAGGCGTACTTCGGGGTGGGCGGCAGCCTGGCCCGGGCGGCCGAGCAGCTGCACGTGCACGTCAACACGGTGACGCAGCGGCTGGAGCGGGTCGGTCAGCTGCTCGGCGCGGACTGGCAGAAGCCCGAGCGGGCCCTGGAGGTGCAGCTGGCGCTGCGCCTGCACCGGCTGCGAGCGCCGGCCGGCTGAGCCGTACGGCCGCAACGGGGGCGGCCGTACGGACGGCCGATGCGGCCGGGGCGGCGGGCGGTGCGGGCGTCAGCCGGCGCGGATGCCGGCCAGGACGCCGTCGACGACCTTCTCGGGGAGGGTCGCCTCGTCGAGGTCAGGATTCCAGTTCAACACCCGCTGGATGAGCATCGGGCCGGTGAGCATCGCCATGGTCACCTCGACGTCGAGGTCGGCGCGGAGTTCGCCGTCCCGGATGCCACGCCGCAGCACCTCCCGCATCACCGCGCGGCGGGGCTCGACGATGCTCTGGTAGAACGCGTACTGCTCGGGGCTGCGTTTCACCTCGGGCACCAGGCAGGGCATGATCTGCGCGGCGCGCGGGTCGACGTTGTGGCCGATCGCGCTGACCAGCGTGATCAGATCCTCGCGGACCGAGTGGCCGGCCGGCTGCGGCGGGTTGCCCTTGAGCCTACGCAGAGCGTCGCGCAGCAGTGCGTCCTTGCCGGGCCAGCGGCGGTAGATCGTGGCCTTGCCGACCCCGGCCCGCGCGGCGATCGACTCCACCGAGATCGCCTCGATCGTGCTGCCCTCGGCGAGCAGGTCCAGCGTGGCTTCGATGATCGCCTCGTCCGCGCGGACGCTCCGCGGCCGGCCGGGCGGCCGCGGAGCGTCTGCGGTGGTAGTCATCTGCCTATTGTCCCTGACGTCACGCGGTGCCGGCCAACTCGGGCTCGCCCGCCGGTGCCGGCACGTCGGTGGTCGGCCGGCCGGGCATCCAGCGCAGGGCCACCAGGATGCCGGCTGCGGCGACCAGCGCGGCCAGCGCCGCCGCCCAGTGCATGGCCGAGACGAAGGCGTCGTTGGCCGCCGTGACGAGCGGCGGGGCCGCCGGGCCGAGCTGGCCGGCAGCGGCGTACGCACCCGAGATCGACTCGCCGGCCGCCTCGCGCGCCGCCGCCGGCAGGTCCGCCAGGGCCGGCTCGATGCCGGAGCGGTAGCCCGCGGCCAGCACCGAGCCGATCACCGCCACGCCGAGCGCGGCGGCCACCTGCCGGATGGTGTTGCTGACCGCGGAGCCGACGCCGGCCTTCTCCCGGGGCAGCGCCGACATGATCGACTCGGTGGCCGGCGGCATGATGTTCGCCATCCCGGCACCTTGCAGGAAGAAGAAGACCAGCACCACCCAGATCGGCGTGGTGGCGTCGACGAAGGCGAACGCGCCCAGCGCCACCACGGTCAGCAGCAGTCCCACCACCGCGACGGCTCGTCCGCCGTACCGGCGCACCATGGTGGCGCTGCGCGGGGCGAAGACGAGCTGGGCGACCGCGAAGGGCAGGAAGAGCAGGCCGGTCTGCAGCGGGCTGTAGCCGCGCACCAGTTGCAGGTAGAACGAGCTGAAGAACATCACGCCCATCGCGGCGAAGAAGACCAGCCCGATCATCGCCACCGGTGCGGCGAAGCGCGGCACCCGGAACAGGCGGACGTCCAGCGACGGGTGGGTGCTCCGCCGCTCGTGTGTGACGAACCAGGCCAGCACCGCGAGACCGCCGAGGATCGAGGCCCAGACCAGCGGTCGGCCGAACCCGTGCTCGCCGCCGTCGATGATCCCGTAGGTCAGGGCGACCAGGCCGACCACCGAGAGCAGTACGCCGAACGCGTCGATTCGGCCCGGCTTGGGGTCCCGCGACTCGGGTACCAGCAGCGCCACCAGCACCACGCCGAGCGCGACGACCGGCACGTTGATCAGGAAGACGGAGCCCCACCAGTAGTGCTCCAACAGCAGGCCGCCGAGCACCGGCCCGATCGCCACCGCCAGGCCGACCGCGCCGGCCCACACCCCGATGGCCCGCCCCCGTTCGCGCGGGTCGAAGACGTTGGAGATGATCGACAGGGTCGCCGGCATGATGGCCGCGCCGCCGACCCCCATCAGCGCGCGGGCCGCGATCAGCTGCGCGGGGCTCTGCGCGTACGCCGAGAGCAGCGACGCCAGCCCGAAGAGGACCAGGCCGATGAGGAGCATGCGGCGCCGGCCGGCCCGGTCGCCGAGGACGCCGAAGGTGAACAGCAGCCCGGCGAAGACCAGTGTGTAGGAGTTGATCGACCACTCCAGCTCGCCCTGGCTGGCCCCGAGACCGTGTACCGGGTCGGCGAGCGTACGCAGTGCGACGTTGAGGATGGTGTTGTCCAGGACGACCACGAGCAGGCTGATCACCAGCACCCCGAGGATCGCCCACCTCCTCGGATGTCCGGTGTTCTCGTTCGGTTGCATCTCCGGCACCCCCCGGTTTTCGATACGGTCCCGTCCGTAATCGATGCTGAGCCTAGGTCCGGCATTAACGATACGGAACCGGATCGTATCGAATGTGACACCGGTCACCGGTATCGACAACGCCGCCCCGGCCGGACCGGACACGGCGATCGTCCCCCAATTTCCCGATGTCCGTTTGGCGGGCCGTTGCGCCGGCCGGCGCGGCCGGGTGTGACGCGCGGCATCGTCGGGGCGGAATCCTGGGCGGGTGGCCGGCGTTGTAAACCCTGGCTGACCAAGCAGGGCCGCCCCGCCCGACCAGGGCGTGTGCCGCGGCCGGCAGATCCCGGGAATGACCCGCCCCGGTCAGTCGTTGTACACCGTCCCGGCGCCGCGAAGAGCCCCCGAGCCCGCGACACCGCCGGCCAGATCCTCAC
>NZ_POTY01000176.1 GCF_003236315.1 Micromonospora craterilacus | reverse complement strand
GGCCCACGCCCGCCGACATGAGGACGCCCTGGCGGCCCCCGCGCCCGCCAGACCCGGCCCGGCGCCGATTCGAACCGTCCGAATGGGCGGTGGCGGTGGTCGACGTGCAGATCTGAACGACAACGACCGGTGCCGTATAAGGCACTGCTCATCGGTGTCGGCGCGCGGTTGTGGCCAGCGACCCAGCAGTCAGAGGGCCGTCGGCGGGACCCCACCACTACACCTCGCGGCTCGGCGCGGGGGCAGGGGGCCCACGGCCCGATCGATGCCGGCCCACCACCAGCCGTGGCTGGGCCGGCATCACCCCAAGCGCGCCTACGCCCAGACATTGGGTGCCGCATCCCTGGAGACATCATGAAGATCCGCACCGTGATATCGACCATCGTCGCCGCCGCTGCGGCGCTCGTGCTGTGCGCGGGCGGGCTAGGTGGCCTGATGGCTGGCGGCGCCGACGCCGAAGCGTGCCTTCCGGCAAGCATGTCACCGGCCAGCGCCACGCCCGTAGGGTCCGACCCGCCCACAGGATGGCCAGGCCCGAGCCGGTGGACCGACGAGCAGGTGAGCAACGCCGCGGCGATCGTCACCACCGGCGCCCACCTCGCGGTACCAGTCCGCGGCTGGGTCATCGCGGTCGCCACCGCGATGCAGGAGAGCAGCCTACGCAACCTTCCCGGCGGGGACCGGGACTCCGTCGGGCTGTTCCAACAGCGCCCCAGCCAAGGCTGGGGCACCCCAACACAGCTCCAAGACCCGGTCTACGCCGCCGGCAAGTTCTACGGCGCGCTGCTCACCATCGACGGCTGGCAGAACATGCCGTTGACCGAGGCCGCCCAGGCCGTGCAGATCTCGGCCTACCCCGACGCCTACGCAAAGTGGGAAGGCCCCGCCACCGCGCTCGTCATCGCCGTCGCGGACAGCGCCGGCATTCCCACCACAGGTCTGAACGAATGCGGTGCAGCCGGGCCGTGGACCCAGCCCGTCCTCGCCCCGGTCGGCAGTGGCTTCCGGACCCAGCAGAGACCACAGCACGACGGTGTCGACCTCAGCGTCCCCCGCGGCACGATCATCCGCGCCGCGTCCACCGGAACCGTCCGCACCGTCGCCTGCAACGCCGTGCACCGCGACAGCCGCGCCGACTGGGGCTGCCACCGCGACGGGCACCCCGAACTGACACGCGGGTGCGGCTGGTACGTCGACATCGACCACGCCGGCGGAGTCACGACCAGGTACTGCCACATGGACAAGCCACCGACGGTCGCCGTCGGCCAGCACGTCGCCGTCGGCCAGCCGATCGGTGTCGTCGGCTCCACCGGCCGTTCCAGCGGACCCCACCTGCACTTTGAGGTGCACCTGCACCCGACCGGCCCAATCGACCCGGTGCCCTTCATGGCCACCCAGGCGGCCCCACTCGGTCCAACTGGGCGATGACGGCTCGCAAGGTCGCCACCGGATGCCGGATCGTCCGCCGCAGCCACTGACTCACACACCAGTCTCGAAGAAGGAGAAGTCGTGTCCGATCAGCAACACCAGCCCTCCGCGCACCGCAGCGCTGCCGAATCCGACGCAGCGACTGGCAGCCACCTCGACACCCCTCACATCATGATCGGCGACGTCGGGGTCTTCGCCGGAGAATGGGCCGCCTACGACCACCTCGGCGAGATCCGCTACCCGACCGGTTTCATCGGTCGCCTCGACGCCCTGCGGGGGCGCGAGGACCGCTACGCCGTGTTCTCGTGCGACCGGAACACCGCCGAGGCGATCGTCGCCGAGCAGGAGCGGCTACGGGAGGAAACCCGGCAGCGGCTGCGGGCCGATGGCCGGCGCGGGGAGGACCTCGCCGTCGAGCTGGACCTGGCGTACGCGCCGCTGTACTTCGCCGACGATGAGATCGTCCTGGACGAGCGGCGCGTCCACGGCGAGGCCGACGGGTTGTCTCGGATCTGCCCAGACGGCGACGGCCGCTACACAATCTGCGGCTGGCAGTGGGAGTGGCGGATCGTCGACCCGGCCGACTGCGACCGCCTCGTCGGCACACCGCCCACCGCAGCCGAGCAGCCCACCCGGATCCCGCTGCGGCATAGTCCCCTGCACGTGCCTCACCACCGGCTCACCGTCACGAGCCTCGAGGAGACGGTGAGCTACACCGGGGTCCCGTTCACCGCCACGCTCTGCCTGGACGGCACCCCGGTCGGCCGGATTGAGAACGAGGGCAAGGGCACCTGGCTGCGGCATCACGATCCGGCCCGGTTCAGCCGGCGCGACATGCACGAGTTCGTGCTCGGCTGCCGCTTCCGGCGCCGACCGACGGTCGAGGAGACGGTCCTGGACCGCCTCGTCACCGAGTACAAACTCGAATACCGGCTAACCGCTCTGTCGCCGAACTCGATCCTGGCTAGAACGGTGAACGCCGACGGGGAATTCTGCGGCGATGTCGTCGACCTCGAATCCGTCAGCGGCCTTGGCCGATTCGACCGGGCCGATGGGTGGGCGGATCTCGCCGGCGTCCTGGTGACCTTCCCGACCCGGCCCTCCAGCGTGGCCTGGCAGGCGTGGCACCGCGGAAGGTGGCGTCCCGTACCGGCTCCGGCCACGCCCACCGATGCCAGCACCACCACGTCCTGAGACCACGCCGACACGAGACGGGGCGCAGCCGGCTCAGCGGCACGGACGGCCACTCCGGCGCGGCCCAGAAACACGACCATCGGACAACGCAGCCCCGCAGCCACCGGAGCTCGGGCTGCGAACACCCATCCCCATCCCCTTCAATCAAGGAGGCTCGATGCTTCATCCCCGTACTCAGCAGGCGTTCACCGGCATGCTCGCCGCTGCCGATAGGATCCGGGACCAGCACGGCTGGGATCTGGAACCGGACCTGCTGGCCATGTTCCACCTTCCGAACTCCGCGTACCCCGACCTGGTGCACTCCGATCTCCCGGTCGACTGGGGCGTGTGGCAGGACCTCTCGGCCGGAGGGCCGGACGTGCGGCCCGCCGTCGCGCTGCATCACCTGGCTGACGCGTTCGCGAGCCCCGCGATGCGGTCCTGGCTTCGTGACTGGCTGCGCCAGGATGGCCGGCGTTGCATCGGCTTCGCGATGGTCTTCGAAGCCTGGCTCGGCGCGGTCCCACCCGGCTACCGACACGGCGACCTCGCGCAGGCATCCGCGTCCGACCGGGTAGAGGCCCGTGTCGTCGCCGCAGTCGACATCGACGGGCGGCTCCACCGGGCCATCCGGGTGCGCGGCGCGCAGGTTCCCACCGTCACCACATGGGCGGTGCCACCGCCCCGGATCCGGGACACCCGGATCGCGACCGGGCTGACCCGCTTGATGCGCCTGGCCCGCGCCCTGTAACACCAGCACGGATCGGACAGGGTTCCCGCTCTGGCCGCGCCACCGCAACGGTAGGCGCCCGACGAGAAGCACCACCCCGCGTAGCCGAGGACGGCTATGCACGCTCTTCCCGCCCGCCGTGGCTCACCAACGCCGCCGCGCGTCCCGGGAAGGGGCGCGCGGCGGCTTCCCCCGCCAAGGAGCAACCAGGTCATGCCTGGTCCGCCAGGGGCCGACCGGCAACGTGCCAGCGCCGCCGCATGCGATCACCGTCGCTGGCCACGGAGACACCACCGTCGACGACCTCGCCGGGTAAGCAGGCCCGCATCCCGTGCGGGGCGGCTCGGTCCAGTGCCTGGTGGCCTCCACTCATGGCCGCTCAGGCGACCCCCACTAAAGGCTCGGGCGACATGTGGTACCGCGACCAAGGGCCGGCTCGCCTCGCCCTCGTAAACGTGATGGGTCCACCGACCTGTCCGTCACCAATCTCGATACATCGGGAGTCTCATGGGCTGTCGAACGCACATCGGTGTGCCCGGGCCGAACGACACATACAGGGCCTTCTACCTGCACTGGGGTGACCATCCCGTCCGCCTCATTCCCCGGATGCGCTCCACCTGGCGCGAACAGTTCGTCGGCGACACCGCCGCCTGGACCGCTGATCTGCTGCACCGACAGGCTGATGGCGATCCGCTGTGGCACGGTGACCTCGCTGAGCCGGTCGGTGACACCGAGTGGTTGTACCTCATACATCAACACCACGCCGCCGTCGAGGTCCACACCCCCACAACGGACGACCGATGGCAGCTCTACAGCCGTCACCTGCTGGCCACGCACCCGGACGACCTGTTCGTCTTCACCGGGGACGCAGTGCGCTGCTCTGGCTGCGGCACCGTGGACGAGGTCGAGTTCGCCACGCGAGCCACCACCGAAGCGGACGCGAAACCCGACGCGGTCATGCGCTGCGAGAACTGCGGTCGTACGGAGACGACCACCTCGAACTTTGCCACCCACCGCGCTTCGACCTAGCCCTGGTCTTCCACGACACGACATGCCCGCGGCATCCGGCGACCATCATTCCCTCGTCGCGGGCTAACGCAAAGGCGCAAAATCCGGGGCCGATCGGGTGGCCGTTGGACTCTGCCGACCCGCATTCGCTGTCGATGAGATCGCGGTGCGTGTCGCGGCGGGTTCTGAGGTGCGTCCATCGCTGCCATCGGTCTAAATCCGATCATCGCGGCAGATGGCTGCTGTGGTGCCCCGTAGGAAAAACCGTAGGCGCGACTGAAAGGACTGGTTGTGTTGAGTGATACTGAAGGCAGATCTATGGGTCGCCTTCCGGGCGGCCTGGAGTCCGTTCGACGTTTCGGCCGACGTCCGGTGCCGTGGGTGACACGTTGGTCGGGAGAGGACCTTCCTGACGAGTCGCTGCGTCTGGCGGTGGATCCCTCCGCTCGCGGGATTCGATTCCAAAAGTCCCATCCATCCGACCGCGACTCCCGCGGAGTGATGTGGATGCGCGAGAGTAGCGCCATCGGCGAGGGCGAACCACAGTGGTCGCAGGTCCACGGAGGCCGCCAGCGGCTCGCCATGCGTAGCCTCCGCTGCCAGGTATGTGGCGGGCAATTGGATCGCGAAAAGCCGCTGCCGTGGGTGTTCAGCGTCTCCGAACTGAGCGCGCTGCGCGAAGCCGAGGCGCGAGAACTGCCTGCGGTGACAGCGACCCCGCCCTGCTGCGTACCGTGTTCGAGGGTCGCCGCCAGGCTGTGCCCCCATCTCGTGCGGGATGGCTCGGTCCTGTGCCTGGTGGCCTCCACTGAGCCATGGGGGGCACTCGGCGATCTCTACGCGCTCGACAAAAAGGTGCGCGGAAGAGTCCTCATGCAATTCGGAGACCCTCGGATAGGGCTCCTACTCGGAAAACAAGCCCTCGTCGCCGTGGCCGGAATCGACGAGCTGTCGCCATCGAGTAGCGAACCTCGGCAGATCAGATAACGGCAACGCCCGACCGGCGGCTGTCTCAGTCGGTCGGCGGCCCTCTCCATACGACTTGAAGGACGGGCAGAGTCCAACAGTATGTGATTCGGACGTCCTCGAAAGGAAAAGTGATGTCGGATATCCTATCTACTTTCGGGCGGTTCGGCGAGACTCACAGTAAGGCGTGGTTGGCGTTGGCCGACGCACTCGACGCCAGCTTGCCGGTTTCGGATCCCGGAATGGCGATCTTCGCGACATTCGCTCGAGCCCAAGGGAAGGCGTGGCGAGGTCTTGCTGAGTCCGCCCCACCGTCGCCCGAACTCTCCACCACAGACCGACTGGAGGTGCCGGGTGTCCGCGGTGTGAGGGCGAAGCAGATTCTCGAACTGCCGCAAATGGCCACCGCCGACGGTATGGAGGCGGCGGAGATCGCGGCAGCGATCGGCTGTGATGAATGCAACATCTATCGGGTGCTTCGGCTTATGGAGCTCCACCGCCTTCTTGAGTCGACCGGCGTGAAGCCGAGGCGGTGGCGTCTGTCCGCCCGCCTGCACACTATGGGCGCGGTGTACGTGCGCCTGGCGTCGCGCCTGCGGCCGGGCGAGTGGACGACCAGCGGCGACATCTCCATCGCCGCACGCGGCGACACCAGGGCAGCTACGGCAATCAGCGACGCGGTTAGGGCAGCGCCGTCCTTCCCGCACCCCGAACGGATCCTGTTGGACGGTGGCCGGATCGATCCGACAGGGCGCCACGGCCGCGACGGCGGCATCGACCGGTGCCGGGAACTGCTGGAACAGCAGGGGGTCCGGTTCGCGGGGGAGGCCGCCGACCCTGCCCAGCGTGTCCTGTGGGACGAACTGCGCCGCCGAGACGAAGCGGCCGGACATGCTTGACGCGGCTGCCCAGCACGCATGCCCACCTCCCCACCGCGCCCAGCGCCTCACCCCGCCACGCATCCCCTGGCAGCAGTTCCCACGGGATGCCCGCCTGGCACTGCGCGCCAGCTCGACCGGCTGAAGACGTCTCGCTGCGACCCGCAGCCACCACATCACGGCTGCACCCGCCGAGTCACGTTGCCAGGCCATGTCCGAAACCACCGACCCCGACAAGGGAGCATCCTGTGCAACACCCCGATCCCGCGACGCGCAATCCACACCGCCACCACGACGAAAGTGGCGACAGCGCCTCAGCCGGAACCACGACGACCACGGACACCCTGACCTACCCGATCTCGCCCGACTATGTGAAGTCGTGGACGCCCGTGCGGGCGCTGTGCGAACTCATCGCTAACGCGCTCGACGAGGACCGCGACGCGCGCATCAGCTGGGCCGACGGCGTCCTGACCATCAGCGACCGGGGGCCTGGCATCCCCGAGGAAGGACTCGTCCTCGGCTACTCCACGAAGACCGAGGACCAGATCGGCCAGTTCGGTGAGGGCAAGAAGATCGCCTACCTCGTACTGGCCCGCAGCCCCGAGATCGGTGCGGTGCGGTGCGAGACCGTCGGCTACGGCTTCACCCCGACAGTCGAGCGGCATCGCCTGCTGGAGGGCCTGATCCCGTCAAGGTCTGGGCAGGGCGCCGAGGTCCTCGTCTATCACCTCTATCGCACCGACCGCACCCACGGCACCCTCATCACCGTCACGTGCTCACAAGAGCTGGCCGAGGAGGCCATCTCGCGGTTCCGTGCCCTGACCGAACCCGACTACGCACCTCCGCTGCCACCCGGACGGTGCGTCCTGGATGGGGCTGCGGGACGGATCTGGATCGGCGGAGTGCTGGTCACCACGGTGCCCGGCCTGCACGCCTCCTACGACTTGCCGCTGGGGGACAAGGCGCTGCAGAACCGCGACCGCACCGTCATCGACGCCGTCGCCCTACGCGGCGCGGTCCGCACCATCCTCGCCACCAGCGAGGACCAGGCAGTCATCGACCGGTTCGCCACCCACGCCCTCGCCGGCGGCGCGCTGCGCGAGCCGGAGCAGTTCTTCGAACGGGTGCACCATCCACGCGCCCGCGCCGCCTGGCGCATCTGGGCCCGCACCCATCTGGCGGCACAGACGTTCTACAACGGCTCCGGCAACGAGGAGGCCGCCCTTCACCTGGTCGACATCGGCTACACCGAGGTGGCCGCTCGTGGGCTGTCGACCTACGATCAGCGGGCTTTCATGGACCTGCTTGGTGTCGAGATCGCCAAGCAGAAGCAGGCACGCCACTACGAACGCAACCGCGACAAGACCACCTGGGTGCCCGAGAAGTCTTTGACCCACGCAGAGCGGGCGTTGCTGGCCGAGGCGAGTGACCTGGTGCGACGTGCTATCGGGGCGTTCGCGCTCGACCGGGTTCGGGTCTACTCCGACAGTGCCGAGACACCGTGCGCGGTCGGTTTCTACACCCCCCGCAACGGGGACGTGGCGATTCGCCGCGACACCCTGGCCAATCGGCACCTGACCCTGGGCACGCTTCTCCACGAGGCGGCACACCGCGTCGGACACCGTGGCGGTGGCCGATGGATGCCGGTGCCGGACTACGGCGACCGGTGCCGTGGCTTCGAGAACCTGCTGACCGAGTTCGGGTCACTGCTGCTCGGCTACCTGGTCGATGGCGGTGTTCTTCCCGAGCCGTCGGCCGCACCGCAGCCGGCGCCCTCGCCCCAGCGCAGGCGCTCCGCCGCCGACGACCCCGCTGTGCCGATCAGCCGCCGCGAGCTGGCGCACCTGCTCGCCGATCGGCTGCCCGAGGCGTTGACCAGCAAGGGCTTCGCCGACGTGAAGGACATGATCTCGTCCACTGCGGTGCATCCGGACTACTGGCGCACACTGACCAACCCCAAGACCGCAGGCCACCGCCAGGTACGGGGCGGTCGCGCATGGGACTACGACAAGGTGGCGCTGCTCGCCGAAGCGGTCGGAGTGCACCCACCGGTGGTCTGGCTCGGCTACCACCTGTGCGAGGGACCGATGCGCGGCCGCCGGCGGAAGAACTGGGGCCAGCCCGGCCCCTGGGCGACGGCCATGCGCGAGGCCACGGTGCGCGCCTGCGAGGACCTGGCGGCACTCGGTGGCGCGTACGCCGAGCAGATCCCGGCCCTGCGCGCACTGATGGAGGGCGTGACACCCACGCCGAGCGGCGAGGACAGCTGGCAAGCGCCAGCACGCGCGCTGGTGGGGTTGGAACGGAAGAGGCTCGGTCTCACCGTGGAACCCAACCAGTCCTGATCAGGGCGGCCGAGCGGCCGACGCGCCCTGGAACAGGAACATTACCGCCCTCGGAATGCAAAACCATCACGAACCGAGAGCGCATGCCGGGCGCGAACCGATGACACAGTGAGCTGATTTGCCCTCCCGCTCGTCATCCTGGCGCACGCGTTAGGTCGCGCAGTCACGTCACATCGTCATTGGTCGTCCTGACTATTTTACTTCTGGTCGCGTGCCGCATTGTCGGTGCCTAGCCGACTTGACCTTCTCCGATAGGGATGCGTTGCTGAACGCGGCCATCGTGATTCAGAAGCGAATGAATCCAACCAGCGAGATCCAAGGGAGAATCAGCATGCCCGAATTGCGGTACTCTTTTGTCGGGGTGCGTCCCGACACGGCCGTCCGTGCGTATCTGCCGGCTACTCCGAGCCTGCAGGAAGTAACTCCGTTTCCCCTAGGTGTCGTGCCCGACGACGCACACATCCTGGTGATCGGCGAGAACCCGGCGGTTGTCCTTCACGGGGATCTGGAGGCCATCCACGGTCGCCTGATGAAGGGGGTCGCCGAGGTCCTGCAACTATGGACTGACGAAACTCACCAGCCAGGAGAGTCCGCCACGGAGGACTCCGCGGCATCGCCGCCGCCAGCGAACCTGCCCGATTGGCGGCGGTGGGTGGAAAGCCCTCAAGCCCAAGAAGCCTCACCCGACGTGGCGGTCACCGAGTTCCACCGCACCGCGCCCGGCTTCTGGGACTCCATCGCTCACATGCTGACGGCCGCGCAAGCAGGCGCCGCCGCAGGCGACGCCGTCGCCGCCCTGATGCCATCCGGCGTGAACGCCCTCAAGGTACTGCCGTTGACCACCGGTGAAGCGATCGTGCAGGTGGACACGGGCGATGATGTCCGGCTCATCGCGGGCCCCTTCTCGCGATCGCGGTTGACGCCGAGCGTCAACGGCATCGACGCCGCCAGTGAAGCGCTGGCCGTGATCGCGGCGGAGGTATCCACGGTGATGGACTCCTATCGGACCCAGCCCCGCTAGGAACGCTCGCGGCGGCCCGATCTCGCCGTAGGTAAACCACTTGTTTCATGGACGCCGCTGTCGTCGACCGCACGGTCGATGACAGCGGCGTTTCCTACGCCGACGTTCACTGGGCCGGGAACGGCAGGTCAAAAGAGCACGCCGCGCTCGGACAGCGCCACAGCCGCGCGTCGTGGACGCCAGCGATTGCAGAAACGTCGGCGGCACCCTCATCGCGACATCGGGGGAGCCCGCCGCATTCGCCTATCTCTTCACCGCCGGACACCGATCCACAGCGTCCCCACAACCAAGCCTCCTGCGGATCGGCAGCAGAGGCATGTGTGTACCCGAAAGGAGAACTGTGACACAGCTCTGGTTTGACCTACGACAGTTCCTCAGGCACGCCGACGACACCATTACCAAGGCCACCGATGGCCCGACCGGCGTCCCGGATGCGTGGCTTGTCGTAGACATCCGCGCGGAGCGACTGTGGTTCACCCCCGCCAACGCGCCACGACCTCGTTCCGCCACCCTCACGGCCTCGCATCGTGACGGGCCGCCCGCCCAGGAATGGCCGCTGCCATACCGGCATCCCCTGACCGAACCGGGATCGGACGGAGAGTGCCTGCTGCACCACCTGCGCGCCGCGGCACAGCAGGGGCATCGATGGCTCGTCGTTGACGCGACCCTGCCGCCAACGATGCGTACCGAAGCCGCCTACCTCACCGACACGGTGCCGGACTCGGCAGCGTGGACGCCCGCCTACCTCACCACCGGGGATCTCGGCCCCTACCCCGGGCAGATCGCCCACGGCTATCAGCACAACGACAGCGTGATCGCGCGCTTCACGGCCGAGACCGTCGCGCGGATCGCCGCCGACGCGTCCGCCAGATCCCTGTCGAACCCGGAGCAGCCAGCCGACCTGCTGGTGCTGCGTGACTACGGCAGCGGCGTGGAGGTGCTCGCCATCAGCACCCCCGGTACGCCCACCGGTGGCCTGGCCCGGCCGGACGAACCGACGGCGGTCGGGCTGCGGCAATTCACCGCCGACGCCGACGGCTGGTACCGCCTCGCCGACAACCGCTGGCGCTGGCGTCACGTCGCCGCCACACCGCCGTCCCACACCGGGGGCGGGAGCAGATCCTCGGCGCCAGAGGTGTTCGAGCCAGACGGGCCGGACGCGATGCGGTGCTCCGTGTGCGGGGCGACCGGCTACGACATCGCCTACGACGAGGTGCCGTCGATGGCCGGCCACGGTGTCGACACCACCATCTGGTGCCGGATCTGCCGCTGCGCCGACATGTTCGCCGAGGAGGTCGGCTGGACCAGCCGCCGCACCATCTGGCCACCGGTCCTGGTCCACGCAGCAATCGATGCGTCAAAGGGGACACGGCGATGATCGATGACGACTGGGCTCCTGGCGAGGGGGACGTGATGCCCATGCTCTGGTGGGCGCTTCCCGACCAGTTCGCCCTCGTCACACGGGCCCGCTGCAGCGCGATACCCGGCCACCCGCTCATCGCGTTCGCCGACGAGTTCACGTCGACGCCGGTCGCCGGACCGCTGTACGTCGACCTTCGCACCTACACCGCCTGCGACACGACGTCCACGGACACCACGATCGAGCGGCGGATCTTCCAGGCCCTCACCGACGCCTTTCCCGACACGTTCAGCGTGGTCGTCGGGCGCGGCGGTCAGACGATGTGGCTGGCCCTACGGCTGACCAGGCTCACCGTCCCGATCGCCGCCGCGCTGCTCGAGCAACACGGACAACACCGGGCCGACCGACACGCCGGACCGAACTGACAGCCACAGGCCCGCCGGCATCTCCGAGCGCCAGCCGGCATCCGGTAACCCATCCGCGTGCTGGCGCCGGGCGGGCGGACGAACCCCGACCTATCGACGGGCAACCCAGCGCACCGCGCAGACGACCTCGCGCGGACGCGTCACTGGCCGCTGTACTTCGGCCCGGGCTGGCGACGGCGCCGGCAGCCACCCACACCGATACAGGCCGGCGCTGACCCCGGACGGCGCCACACGGGCCAGCAGCAGGTCCCTGCTGGCGTCCAAGCCCGCCAGCAGCCACCCGACCCGATTTACGCCATGCACGAAGAACACCAACAACCGAAAGGCTCCTCACTGTGTCCACCGATCCACACAGGCACGACGACACACCCGCACCCGGCGCGCCCGACGACGCCAGCGACCTGCGGCACCTGCACCCCGATCACATCGAGGTCGGCGACACCGCGGTGTTCGCCGGCCTTTGGGCCTGGGAGGACCGCGGGCAGGGCGAGCGGATCCCCGTTGGCTTCGTCGGCACCCTCATCGACCGTTGGAACGGCTGGGCGGTGTTCCGCTGTAGCCGGCAAGTCGCCGCGGAGATTGTCATCGAACAGGACCGTCTCCGGGAGGCGGAGCGGCGTTTGCTGCAGGCGGCCGGTTGCAGCGGAGCCGACCTCGCCGCAGCCGTCGATGAGGCGTTTGCCCCGATGGCGTGGGACGGCGACCAGATCGTCGTCGACGAACGAGTCACCTACGGCGATGCCGGCATCATCCGCATCGACCCCGACGTGGATGGCCAATACGTGGTCAAGGGATGGGCCTGGACCTGGACCGTCGTCGCGCCCGACGACTGCGACCGAATCGCTGGCCGACCGCCGACCAGGGACGAGCAGCCCCCACGTGTGACGCTGCCCCACAGCGGACTCCGGGTGCCGCACACCCGTATTGCCGTCACCGGCGTCGCGCTGCCCCACATCGGCCCCGACGTGCCGCAGCTGAGCCCCGCCAGCTCGTTGGTCGCCGTGCTCAGCCTCGACGGAAACCTCGCCGGAGTTGCCGACACCGACGGCCGTGAGCCACTGCGCTACCACCCGGTGCCGAGAAGCCGACTCGGGTCGGATCAGCTGGGGGAGTTCGTCGCCGAATGCCGCCGGCGAGGCCAGCCGGTCACCGTCGACACGGTCCTGCGCTGCCTGGCCGAGGAGTATCACCTGACGACGCAGGCACACCGCGCCGCCGCGCACGGCAACACGCTTGTGCGGCTCACCGACGCATCCGGCCGCACGCTCGTGATCGAGTCCGTGCCCACGCCTGCCGACGACCGCGCCCGCCACCACCTCGCGGAGACGTACGCCCGGAAGACGGCACGGTCGGATGGCCGTGCCTGGGAGATCTTGATTCCCCGCGGCTGGGCGCTACTCACCCCCGCGTCGCGCTGATCGCGCTGCGACCTCACCGCAGCGCCACGTATGCGAGCAGCGCGCTGTCACCTTCCATCGAACAGGAGAAACAATGATCGACACATGGCTCATCAGCAAGTACTGCGAGGTGGATGTCAGCGGCCAGGTGCTGCGCGACGCCATCCGTACTGAGGCTCCGACCGTGGCCAGTGAGCTGCGCGACGTGCTGACCAGGCTCACCTCCACCGAAGAGCAGCTTGCCAGGCTCCTGCCGGTCCTCGAGCAGGATCTGCGTGGCGTCGAACAGAACCTGACCGCGGGTCCCGGCGACCGGGCCCCGCTGGTGGAGTCCGTCGGCGTGCTCCAGGCACGGGCACCTCGCCTCGACGCCCTGGTCGCCAGGCGAGCCGCTCAGATCGAGCACCTGCAATCCCTGACTCGGGTGTGGGTGGCACAGCAAGCGGATCCCCCCGCGACCTCTACGGCCCAGCAGTGAGTTCGCTCCACCGCGGGGACGACCAGTCCCACCGCGGAGTCGCACAACCGAACCCGAGTCCTTCTCCAGGAGGAAGAATGCCGTGCTCGCAGCACCCGACCGTCGGCCAGCCGCTGAACGGCCGTATCGCGCCGCCCCAGCGTCGGTCTCACCGTTGTCCGTCCCGGCCCGGGGCGAGGTGATCGTGATGCCGATCAGAAGCCTGCTCGGTGTCGCGGACGACAACGGGCACAGCTTTGACGCCGTGCCCTTCGACGGCGGCGAACATCCTCAGATGATCGCACTGCTGCGGTGGTTGTGGGCGGACCAGTTCAACGCCGACACCGCCGCGTTGGTCGATGCCATGGTGCGCCGGCCGCGAACCTCTACCGCCGCGATGCGGTCGGATTCGGTGCACGCCGACCTGCGTACCGCGTCCTCGCTCAACGTCGCCGAGTGGCTGTATCTCGTCGACGTCCGTACCGAGCAGATCCTGGTCTACGAAGCCACGATCCACGACCGGTGGCTGCATCACAGCACCCACCCGCTGCGCACGCCCCCGCAACCGCGGCCGGCACACCCCAGCGACGGCACTGCGGTCGGGGACCCGTGGCGGCCGGCGAGCGTGAGCCTCGACGGGCTCTACACCAGCTGGCCGGCCAGAATCCTGGTCAACGACCACCGGTCGGACGCGATCGTGGTCCAGCTCGACCTGGCCACGCTCGCGGACATCATCGGGGCCGCCGTCACACTCGACCTCGCCCGACCGGACGGCATGCCCGCCATCGCCATCACCAACGGCACCGTCACCGCGACCTGGTACTCGAACAGCGACCACGAACAGGTCCAGCGAATCACGCCCGACGGCAACGGCGAGGTCGTCATCGGACCACACCTCATGCCCTGGACGCTGCCGCAGGAACAGGTCCTCGGCTACGACATCCACGCCGTCACGGCCAGCGCACCGGTACGGCAGTGGGTGTCACAGGACGAGTTCCGGGCACACCACCCGGACCTTGCGGCCTTTCCACTCACGACGGTCTGCGCCGCGATCCTCGACCTGTCGCCCCACATCCCGGCGGTGCTCGGGACCGACCGCACCCCCCACGTCGTGTGGCTGGTCGCGCCGACCCACGCCCTGATGGTCACGCCCGCCTCCGGCGAGGCTCGGCGCGGCCGGCGCGGCGTCACGCTGCCCCGCCCCCTGGCCGGCACCTGGTCATCGGACCCGGAGGTGGTGGTGCTGTCGCCGATAGCCGTTGCCGCCGCCTGCCTCAACCACCACAACCACAGGCCGTAGTCACCACCGCTCCTGACACGTCAACCTGACACGACCATCCCGGCCGGGACCCGCGCACCTGCTGCCACCGGCCGTGCGCCGGTCCGTGTCAGCAGAAGCGCCGCGTCCCGGCCGGGTCCGTGTCCGCCCCCGCGCGCCCCCGCGCGCAGAAGGACTCCCGCATGTGCCTGACCACACACCCCGAGCCCTGTGCGGCTGCCCGCCAGAAGGCGGTGACGGTCTCGTGAACGACAGCTTCCTGCATCGGGCAGCCAACGCCGCCGGATACCGCCTCGAACCACACCGGCTGGCCTACGCGGCCGTCACCAATCCCGAGGATGTCGCAGAGTGGATCGCTGGTGCCGCCCGATACGCCGCGGCGAACGCAATCCGCGGTGTCTTGCAAGACGCCGTGCAAACCCTGCGTGTCCGGCTCGCCGAGGCGTCGCTGGCGCGGCGCGGCGCGGACCGTGAGGCGCTCGACAGGGTGATGGACCTGCTCATCGCCATCGACGACGATTTCGAGGCTGCCCTGCGCGACATCGGCCACCACAGCGTCGCACTCGCGGAGATGGATCCACCGCCATTGGTGGACGACCCCACCGCCACCATCCTGCCCGCAGCCCAAGCCGGACGGCAGAAAGCATCCAACGGCAAGGCCACAGATCCGCTGCCCCGTGCCCGCCCCCATGACAGCGGCAATCCGTTGCCCCAGGGGCGCCGACGGCCCAGGGCGCGGCCGTAGAGGACCCGCACCACGTCGACCCAGGCCACACCCCTGCCGGACTG
>NZ_POTY01000175.1 GCF_003236315.1 Micromonospora craterilacus | reverse complement strand
GAACCGGCAGCGGTACGCGGATGAGACGATGGAGCTGCCGATCTTCCGGGAGCTGGAGTCGGCGTGGTTCCGCACCCGTCGGCCGGGCCCGGAGGAGTCGGGCGGTGCCCGGCAGCCGGCGGCGAACGGCGGTGCCACCCAGCAGTCCTCGGCAGTCGACACCGCGGGTCGACCCGTCCAGCAGACCCCAACCGGGACGACAGGTAACGCACCGATGGCAGAGACTCCGACGGCCGCAGGAGCGTCCTTCGGGAACGGCGCGGCGGCGAGCGGTGGGCCCCGTCCCGGCGCCGCCGAGAGTAGGCCGTCGTACCGTTCGACGCCGCAGGACAATGTCTGGCAGACCGCGGCCGACGACGGCTGGCGGGCAGCCTCCGCCGCCAGCCAGGCGCCGGCTACCGGCACCACCCAGACCGGGCTGCCGAAGCGCATGCCGATGGCGCAGCTCGTGCCGGGCGCGGTGGAGAAGCCGTCGACCTCGGTGCAGCGACGCAACCCGGAGTCGGTGCGTGGCCTACTCTCTGCTTACCACCGGGGCGTCCAGCGAGGGCGTAGCCACCCCTCGGACAGCAACCCGACCGGCCCGGAGGGGACTCCGGGCGGGCAGCAATCCTCGCAGTCTGGCTCAGGCCCGATGGCCGGGAGCGGGCAGAAGGAGCAAGAAGGATGACTACTACGCAGGATCTCGGTTGGCTGCTGGCCAACTTCGCGGACCGGGTGCCCGGTGTCGCGCACGCGGTCGCCGTCTCTGCGGACGGCCTGCTCCTGGCGTCGTCACGAGACCTTCCGCGGGACCGGGCGGACCAGTTGGCGGCGATCGCCTCCGGCCTGGTCAGCCTGACCCAGGGCGCGGCCCGCTGTTTCGAGGGAGGCGCGGTGCTGCAGACCGTGGTCGAGATGGACAATGGCTTCCTGTTCCTGATGTCGATTTCCGACGGCTCGTCGTTCGCGGTGCTTTCCGCACGCAGCTGCGACGTGGGACAGGTCGGTTACGAAATGGCCCTGCTCGTTGACCGGGTGGGCGACGCTCTGACCCCGCAGCCGCGTACGGCTGTGGGGATGATGGGCTGATCGTCGCGCCGGCCGGTGGGGCAGGCGAGGCAACAACACTGCAAACGACGGGTAGCACCGGTGCGATCCGGTGTCGGGTACGAAGGAGGTGAGCGGCGACATGGTCGATCGTGACGAGCCCACAGGCGCATTGGTTCGTCCATACGCCGTGACCCGCGGTCGTACCCGTCCCCGCCTCGACATCGCGCTGGAGGCGCTTGTCGAGACGACGGTGCGCGGTCGGGCCGCTGCCACTGGCAACGGTGGGCAAGGCCGTGAGCACCAGTACATCGCCGCGCTGTGTGACGGACGCGTGCAGTCGCTAGCCGAGATCGCGGCGCGAATGCAGCTTCCGCTCGGCGTGGCCCGGGTGCTCATCGCCGATATGGCGACGGACGGCCTGGTCGCGGTCCACGAGCCGACCATCCTGGACGACTCGGACGACGCGGTGGGCACTGAATTGCTGGAGAGGGTGCTGAGTGGACTTCGCAGGCTCTGACATGTCGCACCGCCCGCCGACCCCAAGCGGGCGCGTGACGTCGGCGAAGATTGTTATCGCCGGTGGATTCGGCGTCGGCAAGACGACGCTGGTCGGCTCGGTCTCGGAGATCACGCCGCTGACTACCGAGGCCATCATGACCTCCGCCGGGGTCGGCGTCGACGACACCCGGCAGGTGCCGGGGAAGACGACGACCACGGTGGCCATGGACTTCGGTCGTATCTCGATCGATCGTGACCTGATCCTGTACCTGTTCGGTACGCCGGGTCAGACCCGTTTCTGGTTCATGTGGGATGAACTGGTCCGGGGCGCGATCGGCGCGGTCGTGCTGGTGGACACCCGCCGGCTGGCCGACTGCTTCGCGGCGATCGACTTCTTCGAGCACCGGCGGCTGCCCTACCTGGTGGCCATCAACTGCTTCGACGGTATGCAGTACCACGACCCGCAGGACGTACGGGAGGCGCTCGCAATCTCCTCCCACGTGCCGGTGGTGGCCTGTGACGCCCGGAACCGGGAGTCGACGAAGCATGTGCTGATCTCGCTGGTCGAGTACGTGCTCACCATGCGTCGCACGCGCGCCGTCGCCCCGGCCTGACGATCGCGTTCCAGCGCCCGGTGACGGCCTTGTCGACACCGGGCGCTGGTTGCTGCGCGTGATCTGCTGACCGGTGTACGGGACCGGCGGGCCGGCTACCGCGTCAGCGGAGTCGGTTCCAGGCGCCGCCGTCGACGCGGTACACGCCGAGGGACTGGCGCTCCATGCCGCTGTGCCGGATCGGCGTGAACGAGTACATCCCCGCCATCCCGTCGGTGATCTGGTTCTGCAGGTACGCCCGCAGCCGCCCACGGTCCACGCTGTCGGCCAACCGGGCCGCCGTGGCGATGAGCAGCAGGGCGTCCGAGGCGTACGGGGCGAAGCCGCTGTAGGCGCCGTGCCGGCGGATGTACTGCGAGACGAGGTCGCGGTAGGCGCGTCCGGTGGCGCTGCTGTTGGCGACGGTGGAGGCGGCCAGCGACGACGGGTGGATGGCGTACGCGCCCTCCACGGCGAGCGCGTTGTGGCTCTCCAGGGTCTCCTCGGCCACCGCACCGGGGTCGAAGAACAGGTGGCCGGAGTGTCCGGCCTTGCGCAGGGCCCGTGCGGCGGCGCCGGAGTTCGGTGCGGTCGCCCACACCACCACGCCGTCCGCCTGGGCCGCGACGGCCTGCTCGGCGGCCCGCCCGACGTCCCCGCCCGCCTTGGGTAGCCGCACGGTACGGGCCAGACCCACCCCCGCGGTACGCAGCGCGCCGGTCATGGCCCGTACGCCGGAGTTGCCGTGCAGTCCCTCCTCGGCCAGCAGCACGACCCGGCGCAGCCCCTCGGCGTCGATCAGCTGGGCCAGCTGGCGGGCCACGTCCCCGGCGTCCGGGGTGACCTTGTAGATGAAGGCGCGTTGGGCCAGCGGGACGGTGATCGCATCGCCGAACGCCAGCGACACGAACGGCAGCCGCAACTCCTGCGCCACCCCGATGACCGACATCGAGGTCTCCGCCAGCGTGCCGCCGAGCAGGGCGTGTACGTCGTCGCGCTGGCCCAGCTCGGTGGCCTGCCGGGCGGCCAGCCGGGGGTCGCTGCGGTTGTCCATGATCTCGAGCCGTACGGTCCGGCGTAGGTTGCCGACCGCGACGCCCTTGTCGTTGATGGCCTCCGTGCTGATGGCCAGCACCCGCTCCTGGGTCACGCCCAGGGCCGCACCCGGCCCGCTCAGCTCCAGCGTCGCCCCGATGACCAGCTCGTGCCCGGGGGTGGGCCGGGGGAGGGCTCCGTCGCGCTCCTCGCCGCGCCCACAGGCGCTCAGCAGCATGGTGCCCGTCGCCGCGGCCAGCACGCCACGTCGGGTGATCACGGATGGGCTGGTTGCCGGTGTTGCCATGAGTCGCCTTCCCGCCCGGCGACCTGCCGCCGGCTGTTCCGCGGGTATGCTCCCGGCCCTGCCGACCCGGCGTCAACTTATCCGGGTGTGGGCAGAAACACGCAGGTGAGCGGCCTTGCGGTCGGCGTCAGGACCGGTAGCCGGCCGAGCGGTACTCGTACTCCCGTTCGTCGTCACGGTCACCGGTGTCCCGGCTGAAGTCCCAGCCGCCGGCCGACTCGCGCCCGGGGCGCCCGCCGACCGCGAACCCGCCGATCTCCTGCCCCCGGCGCCAGCCGCGGAAGTAGCCGGTGGTGTTCTCGGCCAGGCTGGCCGCGTCCCGCACGATCCGCAGTGGACGCTCCTCGCGCAGCGGCGAGCCCGGCACGAGGTTGGCCTGGGGTACCCGCTTGGGCAGCCCGGCCGTTGTCTCGTCGCCCACCGCCGGGCGGGCTGCCTGCTCGGCGGCCTGCCATCCGGTGTCGGCCGTGGTCGACCAGTCCAGGCCGGAATCCTCGCCGTGACCGACGAACCAGGCCGACTTGGCCTGGGCGAAGATCAGCAGGTCACCGTCGCCCTCGTCGGAGACCGGCGGCGGCCGGTGCTCGACCGGTGGTTCCGGCCGGCGGGCCGGTGGGGTGAGGTCCAGCCGCTCGGCCGGATGGCCGCCACGCTCCGGGCCAGGCCGGTCGACCAGCCGCAGCGGCGGGTTCTCCAGCTGCGGTTCGGCTCCGTTGCGCAGCGCCCGGTCGGCCAGCGGTGGCGGCTCGACCAGCCGCAGCACCGGTGGCTCCGGCGGCAGGTCGTCGGCGAGCCATGGCGGGGTCACCCGGCGGTCGGCGCCGAGGTCGGCGGGAGCCTCGGGGGCACCGCGCCGACCCCGGTCGTCGTACGAGCTGACGACCGGGTTGTTGGCCGAACTGTCGGCCGGGTTCTCCGGGTTGTTGACCAGCGGCCAGTTCGCCCGGGAACCCGGGGCTGCCGGCTCCTGCCCCGGTCGCGGGGTCGGCACCGGGACGTTGAGGTCGGTGGCGCTGAAGCCGCCGGTCGGCGGTTCCCCACCGGTGGTCTTCGGTCGGGGCGGGATGACGGTGCGCCGGCGCTCGGCCCGCGCGCTGTTGATCGCCGCGGTGGTGAGGGTCGGCCGGAACGGCTCACCGGCTTCCGCCGGTGGGATCGAGCCGCGCTGCGCCGGCGCGATCGGGGTGATCCCGGGCGGCGGCGGAGGCGGCGTGGAGATCGGCCGGTTGGTCGGCCCGTCGATCCGCGACGGGGTGGGCTCGGGGTGCGACGGCGGCGCCGATACGGGCGGGCCGGCGACCGCGGCCGGTGCCACCGGAGCAGGTGCGACGGGTGGCGGGGTGACCGGAGGCGGCGCCACCGGCGGCGGACCGAGCGGTCGGGGCGACGGTAGCGGAGCGCTGCCGGGCATCGGCTCGGGACGGCTGCGCCGCCCGCCCGCTGGCTCGGCCCCGGTGGGGCGCACCGCCCGCAGCCCGGCACCGGTGCTGGCGGCCGGCAACTCGCCGACCGGCTCGCCGCGTCGGGCGGCGGCCCGACGACCTGCGGCCGGCGCCGGCGCGGCGGTACGGGCGTGCAGCGCACCGACCAGCGCCTCGCAGCCGGCGTCGCAGGCCCGTACGGAGGCGACCGCCTGCCGGATCGTCTCGGCGGCGGCAGCGGTGAGGGCCCGGTTGACCGCGGACCGGCGGGGGGTTTCCGAGATCGCCACCCGCAGCGCGGTGACCGCCTCGTCGATCGCCTCCGCGTCGCCCGTGCCGTCGGCCGCGAGCTGGGCGGTGACCGCGTCGGCGGTGACCGCGGCGTCGCGACCACGGCCGGCGGCGTCGGTGAGCATGCCCGGCTCGGGCAGGGCGTCCAGCACGGCCAGCGGGATCGGCTCGGCGGGATCGGGGTAGGCGCGCAACGCGGCCGGGTACAGCTCGCGCAGCACCTCGCGCAGCGCGACCGCGGCGGAGTGCCGCCCGCTGGCCAGCGCGGCATGCGCGGCGAGCACCTGCTTGTAGCCGGCGAGGTCCCGGGGGGCCGGCAGGGTCACCGCGGACAGTGCACCGGCCTGCAGGGCGCGGGCCAGGCCGACGGCCCGCCGCACGGCCGGCGGTGACTGCATCTCCTCCAGGGAGTCGTCGTCGGCGAACCGCTCGGCGAAGTCGTCGACCGAGTCGTCGTCGGCGATCGCCAGCGGGCGACCGGCGGCACTGAGCAGTGAGGTGACCGTGTGGTCGTCGCTGTCGGCGGCTATCGCCGCGCCGCTCGGCCCGCCGGAGCGTTCGACCAGCAGCGTCACCAGCCGGGCGTAGCCCGCCGGTTCGTCGCCGATCTCACAGACATGCAGCAGACGGCCTGCGTCGTCGACCACAGCCGACGTCAGCGTCGAACCGGCCGAGGCCGATCGGTCGGCCGGATCCGCCGAGGCCAGACCGCAGTACACGCGCACGAGCGCCACGGCGTCGTCCTCCTCCCGGGACACAAGGCTTTCTCTGCCAGAGACTGATGCTCCCTGGTGCGGGTCAGTCGCGCCAGTCCACGATCGCAGAGATCTTTCCGACAATGGTCCGCCAACCGAGACTTGCGGTTTGTGCCCCGATTTTCTTCAATCGACGCCGGCCCATGAAACCGCCGATTCCGCCGTTGACCGAAGCCCGCAGCGCCTCGTCGAGGTCGTCGAGGCTGGAACCAGCGGAGAGCATGTCGAGCACGGCGGGCAGGCGGAGGGCGTACGCCAGATCGCGGGCGACCTCGCCGGCCTCGATGAGCAGGGTCGGGTCCCAGGTGTCGTGGCCGCCGCGGAGGTTCTCCACCACGAGGTCGAGCTCGTACACGTCCTCGTCGAGCGGCGCGATGTCGCCCGGCTCCACCCGTTCGGACAATTCATTCCAACTGTCCAGCTGGGACAGATCGTTGGGCGCGCCGGAACGGACGAAACTGACCAGGGACTCGGGGGTCTTGAACAGCAGCAACCGCCCCCGGTGCGTCAGGAAGGCCGGCACCTCCTCGTCGTCGGCCTCGTCGGCCGCCTCCTCGTCGGTGTCCTCCTTCTCGGCGTCGTCCTTCCCGGCGTCGTCCGCGGTGGCGCCGTCGCCGCGCTTGGCCCGCTTCTCGTCGTCGTCGCTCTCGGCGAACTCCCGGGCGACGTCCTCATCGAGGATGACGACGTTCTCGTCGTCTTCGTCCTCGGTCTCGACGGCCTGCCGGCGGGCCAGGAACGGGTCGTCGGCATCGCGTTCGGCCACATCGGTCGGGGTCAGCTCGCTCGCCGGCCGGTACGCCCGCAGGGTGTAGCCGGTGCCGGCGGGCAGGGCGATCTCCACCGGATCGATCCGCAGCTCATCCCAGAGTTCACGGTCCGCGTCGGCCGACGCGGCAGCGTCCGGCTCGGCGTCGTCCGGCTCGGTGGGACCGGTCGTGTCATCGAGCTCGGGCTCGTCGGCGTCCGGTCGTTGGGGCGACTGGCGGGCCACGGTGACCTCCGGGTGCGTCGGGCTGCCCACCGGCGTCGTGCCGGTGAGTGACTCTGGGCACATACCCTAGTTGGCCGCTCTGGGTGACCGGTGCCGCACCCCGGTGGCGCACCCTTTCCTCAACAAGTAGCGTGTCTACGTATGAACGCCCAGGCGCTGCACGGACACCTCGACGCCCTGCTGCTCGCCGTGTTGGAGCGGGGTGCCCAGCACGGCTACGCCATCATCGAGGCGCTCCGGGCCCGCAGCGACGGGCGGCTCGACCTGCCCACCGGCACGGTCTACCCGGCGCTGCGGCGACTGGAGCGGGCCGGGTACGTGGCGAGCGACTGGAGCACCGTCAACGGACGGGAACGGCGTACCTACGAGCTGACCGACGCTGGCCGGCGGGCGCTGGCCGACCAGCGGTCCGGGTGGCGCGAGTTCAGCGCCACGGTCGGGCGTTTCCTCGACCCCGGTGGGGCGCCCGCGACGCCCCGCTGACCCCGACCGATCCCACGGCACGGGCGCGGCCGGCGACGAGCACTCCGGCGGCCGGTCGGCGGCTCAGCGGGTGGCGAGCAGCCAGGTGCGGGCGGCCCGGCCCAGCGAGAAGTGGGCGGCACCGGCGGCGAGCATGCCGATGATCATCGGGGGCCAGGTGAGGGCCGCGTCCCACAGCAGGATCGACCAGGTGAACAGCGCCGCCCCGGTCAGCGCGCCCAGCACGGCAGCCCCGGTCAGCATGGTGCCCACCGCACGGGCCGAGGTGGTGAGGCCCGGGCGAGGCGACCGCGCGGTGGCCCCGACCAGCACCAGCCCGGCGACACCGAGCAGGAAGGCGGCCGCCCAGATCCACTCCACCGACTGCGACAACAGCAGGTAGCCGGCCGGCGGCCGGGGTCCCTCGCTCCAACTCGACCCGCGCCAGGTCAGGTCGCCGGCGAGCGAGGCTGCCGCGGCGAAGGCGAGGATCCGCAGCGCCAGACCGCGTAGCGCGGCCACCGCCAACTCGGCCTGGTACGCCGGTGCGAGCTGCTCCGGCGTACCGAACTCGGCCACCGCCTGGCGGGACGCCTCACGGGCCGGCAGGCCACTGTCCCGGTACGCCTCGACGGCGTCCAGCAGCCCGTGCCGTGCCTCGGTCATCAGGTCGGCCCGTAGCCGGCGTGGCCCGCGCAACCGGTCGGCCAGTTGCCGCAGGTGCTCCTCGACCAACACGTCATCCCCGACCGGCATGGCCCCCACCCTGCCACCTTGGGCGGCGTCCCGGCGTCGGGGACATCCCGGAGCCGATCCCGGAGGGGTCACCCGGAAAGCGCGAGGTAGCCGTGCTCGGCGGCCTGTTGCAGCACCCACTGGTCCCGGTACCAGCCGGGGGCCGCGACCAGCTCCGCGTGCCGGCCGCGCTGGACGACCCGGCCGGCGTCCAGCACCACGATCTCGTCCAGCCCGGCGAGACCGCTGAGCCGGTGGGTGATCAGCAGCACCGAGTGCCCGGCCGGGGTGGCAGCCAGCGTCGAGGCGAGCACCTCGTCGGCGGCGACCGGGTCGAGGCCCTCGGTCGGCTCGTCCAGCACCAGCACTCCGGGCGCGGCGAGCAGTGCCCGGGCCAGCGCCAGCCGCTGCCGCTGGCCGCCGGAGAGCTGCCCACCCTCCTCGCCGACCACGGTGTCCCAGCCGTCCGGCTGGGCCCGGACCCAGTCCGCCAGCCCGGCCGCCGTGGTGGCGGCGATCAGCGCGTCCTCGTCCGCATCCGGGCGGCCGAGCAGCAGGTTGTCCCGGACCGAGGCGTGGAAGACGTACGCCTCGGCGAGCAGCCCGCCGACCGCCCGGGGCAGCTCGTCCGGGGAGTACGCCGACACGTCCCGGCCGTCCAGGGTGACCCGGCCGCCGTCCGGGCGTACCGCCCCGGTCAGGACCGCGGCCAGCGTGCTCTTGCCCGCGCCGCTCGGCCCGACCACCGCGACCCGGCGGCCCGCCGGCAGGTCGAGGTCAAACCCGTCCAGCGCGGCGGGGGCTCCGGCCCGGTAGCGGACGGTCACCCCCTCGAAGCGCACGTCGGGGGCACCGGCCAGCAGGCCTGCGCCGCCGGCGCCTGCCGCGCCGCGGTTGGCCGCTGCGCCACCTGTGCCCGCCGCGCCGACTGCGGTGCCTGCGCCCGTCGGGCGGCCAACCGGAGACGGGGCGGCCGGGCCGGCCCCGGGCTGTTCGGTGTCGGGGGCGGCGGCCACGAGCTGGGCGACCCGGGCCAGGCCGGAGCGTAGCCCGGTCCACTGCCGGGCGGCAGCGACCAGCGCGAGGGTGATCTCCACGGCGGCCAGCGTGCCGACCGCCAGGACGCCGACCAGCACTCCGTCCACCCCGGCCCGGAGCGCGACCAGCACCACCGCGCCGGCGGTCAGCCCGGCCACCAGCACGCCGAGGGCGTCGACGGCGAAACCGAGCGCGGCGAGCCGGCGTTCCAGCCGGGCCAGCCGCTGAGCCCGCCGCTCGGCGGCGCCCAGCGCGGTGCCGGTGGCGCCGAAGGCGGCCAGGTCGGCGGCGCCGTGGGTCAGGTCGACCGCGTCGGCGGCGAGCACGCCGCGCAGCGGTGCCACCTCGGCACCGGCCCGCCGGGTCAGGACGGTGGCCAGCGCCGGCAGGGCCACCCCGGCCACCAGCAGCCCGGCGGCGAGCGCCAGCGCGGCCGGCGGTGAGATGAGCGCGGCCAGGCCCACGGCCGCCACACTCACCAGGCCCGCTGCCGCGCCCGGGACGAGCACCCGCAGCAGCAGGTCCTGCACCGCCTCCACGTCGGAGACCAGCCGACTCAGGGCGTCGCCGGTGCGTGGCGGGGCACCGCGCCGGGCGGCCAGGGTGGCGAAGACCCGGGTACGGACATCGGTGACGAGCCGGAGCACCGCGTCGTGGCCGGCGAGGCGTTCGGTGTAGCGCAGCACGCCCCGGCTGACGGCGAGCGCCCGCACCGCGACGATCGCCACGGTGAGCCGGTCCAGCGGAGGCCGGTCGGCGGCGGTCATCAACAGCCAGGTCGCGGTGGCCATCAGGGCCAGCCCGGCGAACTCGGTTGCCGCGGCGAGCAGCCCGGCGCCGACCAGCCGCTTGAGGTACGGCCGGGCCAGGCGCAGCACGGTCAGCTCGGGGCCGCTCATCGGGCCTCCCCGGCCGGTGTCGGCGTCAGCTCGGTCACCCGGCCGTCCTCGACCCGCAGGATGCGGTCGGCGTCCTCGAGCAGCGCGGGCCGGTGCGCGACCAGCAGCGCGGTGCGGCCGGCCACCAGCCGGTGGGTGGCGGACAGCACCACCGCCTCGGCGGCGGCGTCGAGGCGCGCGGTCGGCTCGTCGAGCAGCACCACGGGGGCGTCCCGCAGGAACGCCCGGGCCAGCGCGACCCGCTGCCGCTGCCCGCTGGACAGACCGTGCCCGCGCTCGCCGAGCAGGGTGTCCAACCCCTCGGGCAGCGCGGCGACCACGTCGTCGAGAGCGGCATCGCGAACGGCGGCGGCGACTGCAGCCGGCGGGGCGTCCGGGCTGCCGAGCCGGATGTTGTCGGCCAGCGACGCGGCGAACAGGTGAGCCCGCTGCGGCACCCAGGCCACCTGCCGGCGCCAGCCGTCGAGGTCAGCGTCGGTCAGGTCCACTCCGCCGACGGTGACCCGGCCGGTGGTCGGCGTGACGAAGCCGAGCAGCAGGCCGAGCAGGGTGCTCTTGCCGGCGCCGCTGGGACCGATGATCGCGATCCGCTCGCCGGGCCGGATGCTCAGCGACACCTCCCGCAACGCCGTGGTGCGCTCGTAGGCGACGGTCACCGACTCGAACCGGATCTCGCCGCGCCCGTCCGGCAGCGCACCGGCTCGACCTGCCGGCGCGGGCGCGGAAGCGGAGAGGGTGAGCGCCTCGTCCAGTGCGGTGAGCCCCTCCATGCTGGCGTGGAACCGGCTGCCGGCCGCCCGCAGCGGCAGGTACGCCTCCGGGGTGAGCAGCAGCACCAGCAGCGCGGTCTGCAGGGCCAGCCCGCCGCCGAGCAACCGGACGCCCACCGGCACCGCGACCAGCGCCACCGACAGGGTGGCGACGAGCTCCAGCACCAGGGCGGAGAGGAAGGCGATGCGCAGGGTCTTCATGGTGGCCGTCCGATGACCGTCGGCCATCCGCCGTACCGCGTCGGTCTGGGCCTGGGCGCGGCCGAACGCCCGCAGGGTGGGCAGCCCGGCGACCATGTCCAGGAAGTGCCCGCCGAGCCGCGACAGTCGCCGCCACTGGCGCTCGGTGGCGGCCTGGGCCTGCCAGCCGAGCAGGGCCCCGAAGATCGGGATGAGCGGCAGGGTCAGCGCGATGATCACCGCCGAGCTCCAGTCGGCGAGGAAGACCCGGCCGAGCACGGCGACCGGCACGGTGACGCTCAGCACGAGCTGGGGAAGGTATCCGGTGAAGTACGCGTCCAGGGCGTCCAGTCCGCGACCGGCGAGGGTGCCCAACTGCCCGGCCCGCTGGCCGGCGACCCAACCGGGCCCGTGCCGGGCGACCGCGCCGAGCAGATCGGCCCGGAGCGCGGCCTTGACCGTGGCGGCGACCCGCGCCGACACCGCGCCCTGCGCCCACACCAGCACCGATCGGGCCGCGACGGCGGCGACGAACCCGGTCAGCGCGGTGCGGTCCAGCCGCCCGGTGAACGCCGTGGCCAGCAGCGCCGCCAGCGCGGTGGCCTGCGCCACGATCAGCCCGGCGGCAAGCACCCCGAGCAACGCGAGCAGGGCGAGGTCGCGCCGGGCCGCGGGGACCCGGTGCAGCAGCCGCGGGTCGAAGGGACGACGGTTCACCAGTACACCGGTGCTCTGCCGTCAGTCCGTCCCCGGAATATCCACCAGCACATCGCCTGGAAGCCTAGTAGGGCCGGCAGCAGCGGCACCGCCAGCCAGCCCAGCAGGCGCAGCGTCGGGGCGCTGGCCGCCGCGTCGGCCACCGTCAAAGACGCGCCGGGTTCGACGGTCGACACCAGCACGTAGGGCCAGAGGGTCGCCCCGACCAGCACGACCGGCAGCGCGAGGGCCGTGGCGGTGGCGGCGAAGGCCACGCCGACCCGCCCCCGGCCGAGCGCCGCCCGCGCCACCAGCAGGGCGGCGACCAGCAGGATCGCCAGCAGTACGCCGACCGCCGGGCGCTGCGCGGCGGCGCGTACCCGATCGGAGAGCAGGCCGACGACGGCGGCGACGGCGATCGCGGCGACCGCCGCCGCGACCAGCCGGCGGGCCAGCGGCCGGAGCCGGTCGGCCTCGGCGGCCGGCAGCCGCAGTGTGAGGAAGGCCGCTCCGTGCGCCGCGACCAGCGCGACCAGGGCCAGCCCGGTGGCGGCGGCGAACGGGGTGAACAGATGCGTCACCCCGGCCACGTGCCCGTCCACGTGCAGCGGCACGCCCTGCAACAGGGCGGCGAGCACGACGCCCCAGCCGAGCGCGGCGAGCAGGCTGCCGACCATGATCACCCGGTCCCAGCCGGCGCGGGCCCACCGGCTGTCCGGGCGGCTGCGCAGCTGCACCCCGGCGGTCACCAGGATCACCCCGGTCAGCGCGCCGAGCGCGGCCGGGTAGCAGCCGGCGAGCAGTTCCCCCTCCAGCACGGGAAACGCGCCGAACAGGATGCCGACGGCGGCGACCAGCCACACCTCGTTGCCGAGGAAGTACGGCCCGACCGCGTTGAGGGCGGCCCGGCGGCGGGCCGCGTCGGCACCCCGGGCGAGCAGCAGACCGACGCCGTAGTCGTAGCCGCCGAGCACCAGGTAGCCGGCGAAGAAGAGGCCGAGCAGGGCGTACCAGGCGAGTTCCATCGCGGTCTCCTCAGGCGAAGGCGGGCTCGGGGCGGGAGTCGTCGGCCGGGGGCTGTGCCGGCGGTCGGCCGAGGGCGGGGTCGGCCGCGCCCCGGGCGGCGTGCCGCGCCAGCAGCACCCAGTTGGTGACGGCGAGGGCACCGAGCAGCAGGGTGAAGCCGGTCAGCGAGGTGGCCATCAGCCACGGGCTGATCGGCGAGACCGCCTGGTCCACCGGCAGCAGGCCGTACGCGACCCAGGGCTGGCGGCCGACCTCGCGGGCGATCCAGCCGAGGATCAGCGCCACGAACGGCAGCGGCAGGGCGAGCATGAGCAGCCAGAGCGGGAACCGGAGCCGGATGATCCAGTCCCGCCAGAGCAAGGGGAGCAGCAGCCAGAGCAGGCCGAGGCCGAAACCGATGAGGATCATGAAACCGAGACCGACGTTGGCCGGTACGGGCGGCAGGTAGTCGCCGGGGCCGAACCGGGCGGTCCAGTCGGCGATCAGCGCGTCCGCGTCCGGGTTGTCGCTGTCGAACTTGGTCGGCTGCACGGCACCCACCGGCCCGAACTGGGCGAAGCCGAAGCCCTGGACGAAGGTGATCGCCAGCGTGGCGGTGACCACCCCGATCCGCAGCGAGGTGCGGAACAGCGCATGGTCGGTGGTCCGCCGGTTCAGGTGCCAGGCGCTGACCGCGGCCATCAGCAGCCCGCCGGTGAGCAGGGCCGCCGACACCACGTGGCCGAGCGCCATCCACAGCGCCGGGTTGGTCAGCAGCGCGGAGAAGTCGGTCAGGTGGGCGACGCCGCCGCGCACCTCGTAGCCGACCGGGTTCTGCAACCAGGAATTGGCCACCATGATCCAGAACGCCGAGGCGTACGCGGTGAGCGCGACCCCGTACAGCAGCGCGAGGTGTACGCCGCGACGCAGCCGGTGCCAGCCGAAGATCCACATGCCGAGGAAGGTCGACTCCAGGAAGAAGGCGACCAGGGTCTCGATCGCCAGCGGGGCGCCGAAGACGTTGCCCACGTAGCGCGACAGTCCGCTCCAGTTCAGCCCGAACTGGAACTCCATCACGATCCCGGTGGCGATGCCGAGCACGTAGTTGATCACGTAGAGCTGGCCCCAGAACCGGGTCAGTCGCTCGTAGCGGGGATTGCCGGTCAGCACCCAGGCGGTCTGCAACCCGACGAGCAGCGTCACCAGGCCGAGGGTGACGGCCACGAAGAGGAAGTGGACCGAGGCGGTGGCGGCGAACTGCAGTCGGGCGAGGAGCAGGGTGTCCATGGCCGGCTCTCCTGGGACGGGGGTCGATGCAGATAGGGAGCCTACGCGTAGGAACGCTACCTATGGGGCCGGGCGCGGCTGGAGCCGACCTGATTCAGGGTTAGTTCAGGGTGGTCAGCTCAGGAAGAGGGAGATCGGTAGCGCGGCCACGGTGGTGGTCACGGTCAGCGCGATGGTGCCGAGCAGCCGGGGCGGGCGTCCCGCGACCAGCAGCCGCTGCACCCGGACGTCGAGGTCCCGATCGCCGATGCCGAGCGCGCCGGCCGGGGTGACCCGGTTGCCGGCCGCGGCGAACCGGCGCAGCGCGCCGGCCAGCGGTGCCTCGGCGTGCAGCTCGCGGGCCTTGTCGTCGGCGCGCATCTCGACCAGCAGCGAGACCCGCTCGTGCGCCTCGCGGACCCACCGCAGCCAGGGCAGCGCCCGGCAGAGCGCGGTGAACGGCAGCAGCACCAGGTCATGCCGTTCCTGGGCGTGCGCCCGCTCGTGGGTGAGCACCGCCGCCAGCTCGGCCCGGTCGAGCAGGCTCAACGTGCCGGCGCTGACCACGACCCGGGGCTTCACCCCCGGCAGGCAGTACGCGGCCGCACTCGGGTGGTCGAGCACCAGCGCCCCGGGCACGGTGGGATCCCGTCGGGCCACCAGGGTGAGCAACTCCCGGTGCCGGCGCTGGGCGCGTACCGTGCCGTGGATGCTGCGTACCGTCGTGGTGAGCAGCACCGCCCCGATGCCGAAACCGACGCCGACCAGCCCCAGGTGCACCGCGCCGAGGCCGGCCGGCAGGGTGCTGTGCCGCAGGTCGTTCGCGAGCGCGAGCAGGGCGCTGCCGGTGCCCCGCTGGTAGGGACTGAGCCCTAGCGCGATCGGCAGGCCCATCGCGGAGAGGCCGACCGCCAGGCCGACCGCCTGCCAGCAGAGGATCGCCACCCGAGGGCTGCGCCACGTCCAGGTGGACCGGGCCAGGATCTGCGCGATCAACCAGCACGCCAGCATCGAGCCGGCGAAGTGCAGGGCGTGCGCCACGGCGTCGGCCCTACCGCTCCGCGGCCTCGTCGGCCAAGCCCGGGCGGGACGCCCGGTCGGCCGGCGGTGCCTCGACCCGGTCGGTCAGCCCGCCGCCCGGACCGTCCCCGGACTGGCCGGTCGAACCGGAAGCCAGCCCGGCCTCTGCGGCCAGGGCGGCGCGCAGTACGTCCGCTTCGGTGCCGGTGACCGAGCGGGCGAACCGGACCAGCGCCGCGTCCCGGCTGCCGCCGAGGTCGAGGGCGTCGAGCATGAGCTGGGCGATGTGTGCCTCGCGGCTGGCCGCGGCCCGGTAGCGCCAGGCGCGGCCCTCCCGCTCCCGCTGCACCATGCCCTTGCCGGCGAGCCGGTCAAGCACCGTCATCACCGTCGTGTACGCCAGCTCCCGACCGGCCAGGGCGTCGGCCACCTCGCGCACCGTGACCCCGTTCGACGTGGCGGGAACGGTGTCCCACAGCACGTCCATCACCGCACGCTCAAGATCCCCAAGCCGAGTCACCCCTGAATCCTACCCCCCGTAGTAGACGCCCACTGCCCCGCACCAC
>NZ_POTY01000174.1 GCF_003236315.1 Micromonospora craterilacus | reverse complement strand
GGTTTGACGTAGGGGGAGGCGATGATCGGTAGATCCGCACCGAGGGATTCGTTGAGGATGCCGAGAGCCTGGCTGTCGTTGATGCCGGTGGCCCATTTGTTGATGGTGTTGAAGGTTGCTGGGACGACCGCGATGGCATCGGCGCGCGGCAGGCCGCTGGGTTCGTGAGGCTGCCGCTGTCGGTAGCTGACGGGCTGTCCCGTCGCCGCAGCCAACTGTTCGGTGGGAAGCCAGGTGTGTGCGGTCTCGGTCGCTATGACGTGCACGTCCCAGCCGTCGCGCTGTACCGCCTCGACCAGTTCGGTGATGTGCCGGGCCGGTGGAGCGGCGCAGACCACCAGGTAGAGCAGACGGTTGTTCAACGAGTTGGGCTTCATGCGGCGACTTCAGCGCGTTCGGCGAGAGCCCGTAGGCCGGGGGTGACGGCGCGCCGTTCGCGGGCAAGTAGGTTGCCGATCAGACGACGGGTCCTGCCGTGCACATGCACCGTCTGGGGCGCGATGCGTTCGGCTTCGAGCAGGTGCAGCACGGCTGCGGGATCGTTGGCGGGCGAACAGGCGTAGGCGGCGGCGAGGTCGAGGTGGACTTGGGCGCGGCGGCTTACCAGAGTTGTGGGCAGCGACGAGGTGTCGAGTCGTCCTCCAAGGTGGATGGCTAGCTGCGGCCGGTCCGCTCGGGCGGCGATGTTGATGCGGTGAATCATCACGTTCGTTGGTCCGAACCCGGTCCAAAGGTCGTTGCGGTCACTGCCGAGTCGTTGGGCAAGGGCGTCCGCGTCGTTGAGGTGCTGCTCGGCTGCGGCGGGCTGGGCCTGGCTGGCGGCGACCAGGGCTGCGAGCAGGGTCAGCGCCCCGTAGGTTGACAGTGCCTGCGGCCCGCGTCGTGGGGTCTCTGTAATGCGGTCAAGGGCAGAGAGCACGACGTCTTCGGCGTCGTCGGCACGGTTCGGCATCGCCAAGAGGGCAGTGCCCACGGAGAACGCCGCCGCGGCGACGAGGGCAGTGTCCTCGGCTTGGTCGGCGGCGATACGAGCGGCGCGGTCGGCCGCTACCCAGGCGAGGCTGGGATCGCCGAGCTTGACGGCGACCTTGGCGGCGGCGAGGTTCGCCGCAGCCAGAGCGGCAGCGGCTCGGATGCGATGGGTGTCGGTGCAGGTGCGGGTCAAGAGGCCTGCCTGCGCGAGCGTGTCGGGTAGCGCCCGGACCGTCTCGGCGTAATTGCCACGCTGATAGAGGCTGTGGACGTGAGCCACCCGGTGACGGACCGCCGGGAGCGTGGTGGGCTCGATTGCATGCTTCGGCTGCCCGGGTGCGAGTAGGTGGCGGCGCAGCTCGGCCAGCATGCGTGCCGCGGTGCGTTGGTCGTCTTCCTCGCACCGGCCGGCCTCCGCCTCAGCGGCTAGGGACTGCCCGCGCCGTGGTGGTGGGCATGCATCGGGTTGCCCGCCGCAGGATCGGTCCTGTGGGCGTCGGTCGAGCGGTTCGCCGTAGCTTCCGGCTGTGGCGTCGCTGGCTGTCATCACCACCTCGGATACCGCTCCCCACCGTGCTCGTTGTGCGGCCTCGCCCTGCTGTGTCTGGAACTGGGATTGGAGATGTCGGTAGGCGTCGTAGGCGGCGAGTAGCTCACCTTGGGCGTCCAACAGCGAATCGCACTGGAGCCAGAAGATCCGGTCCACGACCTGCCGGCCGCGCTCGACCATGGCGAGGGTGCTGCGCGTCGTGTGTACCTGACGTGCGAGTGCCTGCTGAATGAGTCCCCGGGACGTGCGGAGGGCTGCGAGTTTGCGACCGAGATCATTCCTCGCCCGCTGGAGGTCCTGACGATCGATCATGAGCTCGGCCCTTCCGCTTGCATCGGCCCGCGTCGAGCCAGCTGTTGCGGTGTGTGACACGCGGCGATTCCACATTAGCGGGATCGCAGCCGACCCGGGCGTTGAGCTGGTTCGAGTGGCGTGCCAGCGCGGTAGGGAGAGCGAGTGTCGAAACCCGGCATCGAGAAATGCTCTAAAACCTGTGGGGTTGGCGTTGCGTGGATGGTGCTCCTAGTGCGCGCGACCGCAAGCGGGTGAGCGGCGGTCGAGTGCCCCTGCGTGACCACTCGTGCTCGGCTAGTAGGGGAGCACTGCCGAAGATGGCTTCGGTGGCTGCTTGTGCGAGCGTGGCTTGCGTTGTGGCGGGTATCCCGATCCGGTTCCAGTGAAAGATCACGTGCTCCGCGATGACGGCGCGTAGTCCCCGGGTGAGCTTGCCTGTGTCGCGCAGGCATCGGAGGGTCGGGCCGGTGTTCTCGAACGCGGTTTGCCAGTCACTGGCAGTGCGGGCTGTGCCCTGGAGCAGCTGGCGGACCTTGCCGATGAATGCTTCCCAGGTGCTGAGGTCGGCGGTGGGGGATTGGCTGAGGTGTTCGGCGCGGTGCTGGGCGGCTCGTGCCCATACGTCGCCTTGTTCGTTGAGGTCCAGTCCTGTGGCGCGCATGAGTGTGGTGCACAGGATGAGTGAGCGTTCCCGGCGGTCGGTGGGGTGGTCGTGGAGGTAGGTGAGGAGGTGGCGGCTGTCGTGGTGGAACAGCGTGTGTGCAGCGTTCATTGCGTCGGGGCCGCCGAAGGCGTGGATTTCGGGTTCGTAGATGTCGCTGGTCCAGGCGGCACCCTCGGTGAGCAGGCGGCGTACCGGGTCGGGGCCGTTGTTCGGTGCGGCGGGTAGATATCGGATGCGCCATGGCCCTTTGCGTATGAACCACCAGGCGGTGATCATGCCGGCGGTTTCGGCGGCGGGTAGGACGCGGCTGAGGTGGGGTATCGCGTGCTGTTCGCGTTCTTGGCGGCTGTGGCCGGGGTAGCTGATGTTCACCTGTTTCCAGGCGGTCGTGTCCATGGCGGGCCTTTCGTCAGCTGAGTAGGAGGCAGGCATCCCACGATGTTGAGGTGGTCGCGGCGGTGGCGAGGCGGCAGCCGGTGGTGCCGTCGAGAAGTCCGGTGGGCTCGTCGGCGTTTCGGGCAGCGTGGTGGTGAAGGCCCGTCAGCGGAGTGAGGGGTATCGGAGTGAGGGCGTCGGCGGCGATACGCCGGCCGGTGGCGAGGAGCCCGGCGGTGCCGTGGCAGAGGCGGCGGTCGGTGAGACGGCCGAGCTGCGCGGGGTCATTGACGCAGGTGGTGAACGCGGTCTCGGCGAGATGCTGCCGGGTGGTGTCGTGTAGGGCGAGGGCGGCCAGTTGTTGGGCGCGGGCGATTCCGGGGGTGCCGTAGCACCAGGATGGGCGTAGCGGTTGTTGTTGTGCCGGTGTTCCCCGGTGCAGGTCGTTGAGAGTGAGGGTTTGCGGCCACCAGGTGATGCCCGGGGTGTGCTGCTGCCAGGTGTCCAGCCATCGGCAGATACGACCGATCGCTGCGGTGTGTCCATCGACGGTGATGCCGTCGCGGAGGGTGAGCGCGAGTAGCGCGAGAGGGCCGGTGATGCCGTGGGCGATGCCGTGGTTGGCGTGGCCTCCGGCGGGTGGTGGCTGGCGGCGGTCGGGTCCGTTGGCGCACCACCAGCCGGGGAGGTCGTTGACCGGTTCGGTGAGCCGCACGAGGTAGTCCAGGACGTGGCGGAGCAGGTCGTGGTCGCCGAGGCGGCGCAGGGCGACGCCGAGGCCGGTCAGACCGCGGATGAGGTCGTATTCGGCGTAGTGCGGCTGCCGGCCGGAGTCGATGCGGCGGTGAGCCGCCTGCAGCCGCCGCCGGGTGACCGTAGCGGTCCCGACTGCTGCGATCGTTCGCGCTCGGGCAAGGCCCGGTTGGTCGGATGCGGCGAGGACGAAGGCGAGCGCGGGGGCGCCGTAGAAGAGGCTGGCTCCCGCGGCGATGCTGACGCCGTGGGCGGTGGCATCCCGCAGGGCCGCGTGCGAGGCTGGCCAGTTGCCGGTTTCCAGATGCAGAAGGGCGATGCCGGCCGCGCCGTCGGCGAGGGACTGTCCAGCGGTCACGATGTTGCCTGGCTGGTGCGGGCGATGGTGCGGGCCAGGCGGAGGCAGTGCCGTTCGGAGGCGATGTCGACGCCGATCATGCGAGCGTGGTGCAGGTGCAGCAGGTCGGCCAGCACCAGGTCGAGGTCGAGGCCGTCGGCGTGGGCAAGCGCCCGGTAGGCGGCCAACGCCCTAGCCAGACCTTCGTCACGTTGAGAGGTGCGGGCGAGGTCAAGCTGGGCGGGTTCGAGTCGCGGGCCGCTGTGGTGGGGAACGTGTTCGGCGAGCCAGCGCAGCCCGTCGCCGGTGAAGCCGTCGGCGATGGCGATCATGCCAGCGGCGGCGGTGGCCAGGCGGTCGCCGGTCAACCGCTGCCGGACGGCGCGGGAGTCAGCGGCGAACACCGCCTCGGCAGCGGCAAGGGTGGCCCCGGTTCCGTGGCGGGTCTCAGGCCGGTAGCTGTGCAGGGTGTAGTCGTGCAGGACGCCGTCGTACTCCAATCGCTGCGCCCACTCCGCGAGGCTTCTCACAGTGCCAGGGAAATCGGCATCGTGGAGTGGGATGCGTAGCCGCAGGTGAGGCTCGGGCTCGGGATAGCGCAGGAACCACCAGCCCGCCGGCAGGAGGTGGTCGGTTCGGCGGGCGAGGTCGGTGAGGATGTCGTCGAGCCGGCCGTACAGCCTGGTCTCCAGCCACGGTGACAGTCCGGGCCGGTGCTGCAGGGCGGTCGCGGCCCGGGCCGGTCGAGGCGGGCGGGTGGCCGGTTGCATATGGGTGAGGGTGAGCAGGAGTTCGGCGGGCCTGTCGCCGATCCAGCCGACCGGGCCGGGCGCCTCGGCGACGACGGTGCGGGTATGCCGATCGAGGTGCCGGCGCAGCACTGCCAGATGCGTAGTGTCGTTCAGGTCCAGGCGCAGCTGCACGTCGTCGTCGCCGACCAGGATCTCGTCCGGGAGCCGGTGGCGTTCGCGGTGTCGCTGCCAGGCGTCGCGCCACTGCGGCCACGGCGCCGTGCGGGGGAGGGCCTGCCGGTCGATGATCCAGCGGGCGGGATGCACGACGCTGCGTCCGCGTCGGACGCGGGGCAGGAACGGCAGGCCGCTTGCGTGTCCCCACTCGAATCTGCTGCAGGGTGCCATCCACGCCGTCCAGATCTCCGTCAGGAACCGCATCAGCGGCTGCTGGAGCCCGGGCAGCAGCACGCTGTTGAGCAGCAGCGGCTCGACCGGCCGGCCGCTGGTCCGCGATACCAGCCACAGCCGCTGGCCATCGCCGGTCACCGCCAGGTCCGCCACCGTCAACGACGGGTCAGGATGGAAGTCGCCGACGGGCAGGACGGGCAGCAGCTCCGGTGTCCGGGCGACCGAGGCCAGGCGGGCGTCCAGCGGAGGGCCGGACAACTGCACCGTGGCCGCGCTGGGCAGGGCAGTCGGCAGGTTCCGGTAGACGCGCTGGAACGACGCCAGTTCGGCGGAGGTGAGGAGGTGCAGGAACCGGCCGGCGGAAACCCCGGCGTGGCGGGCACCGCTGACCACCGTCAACGTGAACGCGCCCCGGTCCAGATCCTGCGGGGTCGCGGCGGCGAGGGTGAACCGCAATTCGGTGTGCGGGATCGGCGGCCGGTCGTCGTCTCCCCGCAGGCGGCGTATCAGCTCCTCGTCGAGGACCACCTCCGCGCAGCCGTTCAGCGCCGACTGTTGGGCAAGCTGCGCGAGCAGCCGGTCGCGAGCGGTGAACACCACGGGTACGCGCCGGGCGGACCCCCGGTATCCGGCGGGGAAGCCCAAAACGTTCAGGACGTCGCGTAACGGCACGGCCGCACCGGGACCCCACCGCTGAATGAACGCGCGGTGGTATTCCGCCCATCCGGGCAGATGCGGTGCCACCGCCACCAGCGTCGACGCGGCACGGCCCGCCTCCTGAAGCACCGCCGGCGGCAGCGTCACCGAGACATCGACACGCAGGTCCACCGCCACCCGATCACCTGGATCAGGTATCGGGACGTGGCGGGCCAGGTAGGCGGCCGGGTCGGTGACGGTCATCGCCGGCCGCAGCGCCGACAGCAGCGCACCCGCCTTGACCAGCGAGGCCAACATGCGCTCGGCCCCGTCGATTTCAGCGTGCGCAAGCCTGCCGATTCGTGCGGCGAGTTCGCCGAACATGATCGGGGAACTCGCCGCTCGTATCGCCACCTGCACCGGCCAGGTCAGACGAACCTCGATATCCCACCTGCGGTCATCGTCGGCGCGAGCGCAGGGGAGGACCCACATCCCGCCGCGCCGGTACCCCAACGAGTTCGTCACCACTGCGACGCCGCGAAGGACGGTCAGATCCTGCTCGGCGCGCGCGGTGTGCTCAGCGAAGAACCGCCCGTCGGGGCGGACGACCGCCTGGTGCGCCTCGCCCCACCGAACCGCCGCGCGGGCACCGAATCCGACCGGGGCCACCCCGGCGAAGGTGCCGAACGGTGTCGCGCGAGTGGTCCACCGCAGCAGGTACCGCACCGCCGACCCGACCAGGCGTCGGAGCCGGTCCTCCGGAATCGGCCCGCCGGTCACGACCCGGCTGATCTGTTCGGCCAACTGCGGTGTGGCGGAGGCGACGGCCGCCGCGAACCCCGGCAGCGCCCACACCAGGTTCAGCCACTCCCGCCACTGCTCTGGCCGGTCGGACGTCAGGTCGGGCCAGGCAGGCAGGGTCAGACCGCTCGGGTAGGCGGCGACTCTGATCAGCGCCGCACCAGCCGTGGGAAACATGATGCACCACCGAGAATCGGAGGGCCCGGCGTCGGCGGACGCCGGGCCCCGAAAGAGGGTGTGAGGGTCGGTTACTTGCTGCCGCCGGAGCAGGCGTTCGAGCCCGTGTTACCCGAGCCGCAGTTGTCGTCGGTGCTGGTGGCGTACCCGCTGGCGGCGGGCCCGACGTCCACCAGCGTGATGTCCAGGTCGAACTCGTCGGGATCGATGACCTTGGTCTCCACTCGCGTTTCCCTTCCTATGCGGAGGTGAAGGTGAGGACAAGGCGGCTGTGCCGCTTGTCCAGCACCGTCCCGGCCGGCAGGTCGCCGTCGGGAGTCCCTGCGGGCAGGACGTGCAGCCTCGGAGAGGGCTCGCCTGCTTCCACCCAGGCGCGCATGTGTGCCACCATCTGCCCGGCCGCAGCAACGGCGTTGGACCCGTGAGCGCACGCACCCAGGTCGAACATGTCCGCGATCCAACACAACGCCGAGCGGTAGACGAACGTGCCGTCGTGCAGGGCGGCGGGCGTACCGAACCGCCACCCGGGGGCGACGACGCCGGCGTCAACGGCCTCCTGCTGCGCGGAGAGCACCACGAGCTGATCCACCTCATCGGCAAGACGGGCCGCCAGCCACAAGTCCAAGTCGGCCAGGACGGTACGAGGCGGTAGGTCCACCCCGGCCCACGCCTGCACCCGCGGCTGCGACAGCAGCCCGCGGACCGATTCCGGGTTGACCTGCTGGCCCTCATCCAGCCGCAGGTGGACACCCTCGGCGACGTCGACATACCGCATCTCGTGGGTGCCGGCGCCCTGCATCGCCACGAACCCGCAAAGCCGCTGGCTTTGGCTGACCAGCCGGTCGCCGTTACGGCGCAGCGCCCAGGACCGGGTCATCCCGAACGTGCGCAACGGCACGACCAACACGCCGCCCTCGACGAGCTGCGTGATCCACGCCGGCGGGATGTCCCACGCCCCGGCCGTCACAATGATCAGGTCGAAGCGGCGACCCGGGTCGATTGGCTGCTCGGCGTCGGCGCATACGACGGTGACATCGCCGTACCCCGCCGCCGCCAGGCACGCCACGGCCCGCTCGGTCACCTCAGGGTCGATGTCCACAGTCATGACCGAACCCGACGGCCCTACCAGCTCGCGCAGCAGCGACGCGTTGTAGCCACCCGATCCGATCTCCAGCACGTGCCGGCCCGGCAAGCCGCCATCGAGGGCATCAGCCGCCTGACCGAGCATCTCCGCGATCAGCCACGGCGCCGACACCGAACTGACGGTCTCGTCACCGCGCTTCTTGGTGATGACGGCGGTGTCGCTGCGATACGCCTCCGCCACGGGGACACCCGGCGTGTACAGCTCGCGGGGCACCGCCCGCAGCGCCGCCTCCACCTCGGGCCGCATCGCCAGGCCCTTAGCCTCGTGATCGGCGATCAGCTCGTCGACCATCACATCGCGCAGGCCGTCGCTGCTCATCGTGTCGACACTCATGGACGCGCCACTCTCCCTAACCGTCACGGCCGCCTCAACCGAACGACCCCGTTGTTCCCGATAGAAGCCCGAGGACGGACAGGACCTCAGGCGACACACCCACACCCGACGACAGCGGCTCCAGCCGTCGCGAGACCAATGCCACGCAGCGCGCCGCGCCGGGGGAAACGGCGACCGATCGGCCAGCATCCTTCGGCAGCGGCTGGTCAGGCTGCGTTGAAGGCAGAGCAGGTACTGCTGCCGTTCGTCAGCCGAACGAGTCTGCGGAGATGGGGCGGCTTGTGGTCCCGTCGCCCTAAGCGAGCGCCTGAGGTGCGGGGATCTGCTGATACATCTCGTCGGTCGGGGTGGTGCCGAAGATCGCCAAGCGGCGCACCATCCCCACCTCGTTCACCACTCAACGCCTGCGCGCCGACGTCGAACGTCTTCGACCTGAGATGCGGGGATCATGCCATCACCTCCTTCGGTGCGGGCGGTGCCGACGATTGCTAGGGGTTGGCTTCGTGCCAGTCGCGCTCACCACTCAACGTCAAGGCGCCGATGTCGAACACCCTCGACACGAAATCTCGACACCGAACAGCGCACGTGCCTACCGATGGCGAAGGTAAGCGTGACGATCGGCCAGCGGAGCCACTCCCGCCGGTGGTTAAAGCTCCGCGAACGGGGTCCAGCGTGCGGTGTCGTCGCGTTGTTGGATGGACCGCAGTCGGACTGTGAACTCGTGCGCAACGCCTGGCCCGGAGGCGAGCAACGGCACGGCGGCGGCGACCATCTTCAGTTCGCGGGCTTCTCGCAGGATCGGCCAGGCGGGGTCGGTGGTGACGTCGTAGCCATAGGCGTCAGCGAGGCGGGCGTGGGCGTCAGAGCGACGGAAGCGGGCTTCCCCGACCGGGACGGCGACCAGGTCGACCTGCCAGGGGCCGAGGCAGGTGGCGTCGAAGTCACACAGCACGGTGCGGCCGTCGCGGTGGCGCAGGAGGTTGCCGACGTGCGCGTCCCCGTGCACCAGGCCGGGTGGTGTCTGCTCATTGAGCGCGGCGACGTGAGGTTCGAGCCGGTCGCACCAATCGAGCAGGAACCGTCGGTCGGCATCAGGCAGGGCTTCGGCGTCGGCGAGACGGGCGCGGGCATCATCGACTGGATCCCACACCGGTAGCGGCAGATCGGGGGTTCCGAGTTGATGGAAGGCACGCAGGGTCCTGCCAAGTTCGGTGACATCCGGTGCGGGTGGCTGGGGCGGCAGATAGGTCCAGATGGTGGCCTGAAGCCCGCTGACGTCGATTGGTTCTTCGAAGTCGGGGGCGAGCCGGATGGTGGGTGCGTTGATCTGGGCAAACCATCGGCCGAGCGCGGCAACTTTTGCGACCCGCTGTCGTAGTCTGTGGGAGCGGCTGATCCGGAGGACGATGCCGGCATCGGGGAGGGCGAACACGGCGTTGTTGGTCAGCCGTAGTAGCAGTGCGTGTTCGCCGTTGAAGCCCAGTTGCGTCGCGACCTGCCGGGCAGCTCGCCGCATCGCGGTTTCGCCGAAACGGCCGCCGATGTCTTGGTTGTTGGTTCCGCTGCGGGTCATGCGGCTGCAAGGCGGGTGACGGTGTGCCGGAAATCGGCGAGACCGCTGTGGCGGGTGTCCGGGGGGATGTCTCTGCTGAGGTAGCAGATACGGTCCTGGACTCGCCGCGACGTCAGTTGCCGGCCCTGATGGATCACGGAGGCGCCGACAGTGATGGTCCGGCCCGGATCGTCGGCCAGGGCAAGCGCGCTGCACAGGCCAACCGTGTTCAGAACGGTGCTGCGCACGTTCTGTGGGCCGAACGCTCTGATCGCGGCCTCGGTCCATTCCACGGCGGCGTCGGCGTGGCGGCGGTCGTGACGGGCGATGTCGCGGTAGACGCGACCGTACTGGGCGAGCAACTCGCCGCGGTCGTAGAAGCGCATCCAGTCCGGCTCGCGGTCTGGATCGATGTCCTCGAAGTGCCCGCTGGCCAGCTTGAGCGAGGCGACTGCCTCGGTGTGCTCACCGAGCGCGGCCAGCGAGGCGGCCTCGGCACCGCGCAGCATGGCCAGCAACGCGGGCGTGGCCTCGCGGCCGAGTGCGTCGTAGGCGAGGCGGACAGTAGCGAGGGCGTCCTGGTTGTGGTGCAGGTGCTGGAACTGGCGGGCCTGGCAGTAGCGGATCCGCGCGGCGAGGCGTTGGTCGCCGACCGCAACGGCGGTGCGTTCGGCGGCGAGCCAGTGACGACCAGCGTCGCTGTGTCGTCCCGCGTCGAACGCCGTCCAGCCGGCCAGTTGGCGGGCACCGGCGACGGCGGTGGCGAGGCTTGTGGTCTCTTGGCCGCTGTCTGCCGAGGTGAGCAGGATCGACGTGGCTTCGGCGAAACGGCTTATTTCCGTGTGGAGTGCCCCGCCGCCGATCTCGTAGTCGACCGACCGGTACAGGGCGGTGACGGCCTCGATCCGGGCGATGTCGCCGGCACCGACTCGTCGGCGTGCGGTGCTTGGCGTCAGACCGATCAACCCCGATCCGGCGGCGACAGCAGCGATTGCCATCAACAGTGTCCGCCGGTCTCTCTTGTCCCGCGAGGCGCCGGCATGTGGTATCCGTTCCTCGACATTGGTTGTGCCGGTTGAGGCGGGTTCCAGCGAGTGATCATCCCCGTGCAGGGCGGTCGTCCCCAGGTCTGGGCTGGGCTCGCCGGCCTCAACGAGTCCGTCCGCCAGCAGCCCCCACCGGGCCCGGCTTGCTGCCGCGGCCCTTTCCGCCCTGTGCCGGGCCTCTAGCTGGCGATACGTGTCGTAGGCGGTGATCAGGTCGCCGTTGGCGCCCAACACGGACTCGCATTGCAGCCAGAAGATCCGGTCCACCACCTGACGGCCGCGCTCGACCATGGCCACGGTGCTGCGGCTGCTGTGGACCTTCCGCGCTAGATCCCCCTGAATGAGCTGTCGAGTCGTGCGCCAAGCGGCGAGTTTACGACCGAGAGCCTGCTTGGCCTCCTGGAGCTGCTGCCGGTCGCTCATGAGCTGGCCCTTCACCCATGCCAACACTTGCCAAGCACGCCGTCGATGGTGTTCGACTCGCTAAGGGCGACACTATCGGATCGCAGCGGCAATGGTGTGACTCGGTCCGCCAGGGATTTTCGGCAGCCTGCACCGCTGCGATGCGCTCATACCTCGCGAAAGACGGGCGGGAGCAGTTACCTGTTTTTCAGGATGTCCTTGCCGTTGCTGATGTCGACCGGGACGGGGTATTGACCGGCAAGGCAGGCGGTGCAGAAGTTCCCGGGGTCGGCCACATTCGATACGGACTTTCGACATCGCAACGCCGGTGACCTGCGACGTGGCCCCCTCGCCGCCCGAACTGAAGTCCGTAGCGCACCGAGACGCTGTGTGGGTCTGCAGACGGCGACCAAACGCGACCCGGCAGCTCCGGGATCATCGATGAGCGCCCGGATTCGAAGTGCGAACCGTGTCGAAGGTTCGTGTCGAGGGTGTCCGACACAAGCCCAATCGCGTTAGCTATCGCCTGCCGAAACCGGCAGCGGAGCAGCCAACTTTCCGGCAGGTCCGAACGCACCCTCATGTCCTGGAGGCGATGGTGCCGAGGCGCACAGAGAATCCCGACGGGCCGCCCCGTCTCGATGCCACCGTCGCCCACAACGCCCGGGTATGGGACTGGTGGCTCGGCGGCAAGGACAACTTCGAGGTCGACCGGAACGTGGGAGCCCACGTGCAGACGATGTTCCCAGGGATCGTCGCGGTCGCCCGCGCGGACCGGGAGTTCCTCGTCCGCGTAGTGCGGTACCTCGTCGACGCCGGCATCCGTCAGTTCCTCGACATCGGCACCGGACTACCGACAGCGGACAACACCCACAGCCTGGCCCAGGCGCACGCAGCCGAGTCCCGGGTCGTGTACGTGGACAACGACCCACTCGTCCTCGTACACGCCCGCGCGTTGCTGACCGGAGGGCCCGAGGGCACCACCGACTACGTCGAAGCCGACGTCCGGGATCCGGAACGCATCCTGCACGCCGCCGCGGCCACGCTTGACCTCCAAAGGCCGACCGCCATCCTGATGCTCGGCATCTTGAACTTCGTCCCCGACGACGCCGACGCGCACCGGAGCGTGCACAGGCTGATGGACGCCGTGCCCCCAGGCAGCTACCTCGCGGTGACCCATCCGACCTATGAACTCGGCGGTGACGCCAACCGCGAGGCGATGGCGTACTGGAACGCCAACGCGACACCGCCGATCCGCGCCCGCAGCGGCGACGAGATCCTGCACTTCGTCCAGGGCATGGAAGTCCTCGATCCTGGGCTCGTCTCCTGCTCGCTGTGGCGCAACGAGACAGCCGGCGGCGTAGCCGCGGTGCCGCAGTACGCCGTGGTAGCCCGCAAGCCGTGACCGCCGCCATTCATCGGCAGTCGCCGCAGGCGCGTGGCGAAGCCCGGGCTCCTGCGGTCAGGCCGTAGGCTGCGACGACGTGACGAACATCGACGTACCCCAGCCGGCGGGCCAGACCGCGATGGCCGCGTGCGAGGTGGAGGTCAAGTACCGCGTCGTCGATCTCGCGGCGCTGGAGGCGGCGCTGGCCGCGCGTGGGATCGTTCTGTCGGCGCCCGTGGTTCAGGATGATCAGGCCTACGCGCGGGTCGGCTGGGAGTATGGCCAGTCCAAGATCGGCGTCCCGTTCGCCCGTCTGCGCACTGAGCGGGGACGGCATCTGCTGACGGTCAAGACACCGGTGGCCAACGAGCAGTCGTGCGTCGAGCACGAGACTGAGGTGGCCGACCGGGATCAGATGGATGCGGCGATCCAGCAGATGGGCTTCTACCCGACGGTGCGGATTCGCAAGGTCCGCCGCACGGTGGCGCTCGGGCTGGTGTCGCTGTGCCTGGACGAGGTGGACGGCATCGGCACCTTCCTGGAGATCGAGCGCATCATTGGGGCGGGCGAGGCCGGTGAGCAGGTCCAGGCAGAGCTTGACCGATTCGCCGTCTCGCTGAATGTGCCGTTAGAGCGAACAAGTGACACCTACGACTCGTTGATCCGGGCGGCGGGGATGGTGGCCAGGGTCTAGAACAGCGTCGCAGGCTCAGCCATCTGCGGCACGGCACGTACGTCGTGCGGGTCGATCGGCAGGTCCAGGTCGACGGTGACTGCGGCGTGGTCGGTGAGGTGCTGCTCGCGGGGCTCCTGGACGTAGCCGCCGCCTCGAAGCCGGTCACGCAACGCGGCGCCGACGTGCAGGTAGTCGAAGCGGTAGCCGTTGCCGGCCCGCCCGAACCAGCTGTGCTCCTGAACGCCGGGCGCGAGGTGGTCGTGTGCGTCGGTGAGACCGGCGGCAGTGAGCGCGTCGAACAGGGCGTACTCGAACGGCCGCCATACCCCGGGGTAGGGCGGCTGATGGCTGCGGGTGATGACGTTGTAGTCCCCGCCAAGCAGCAGGTGTGCCCGCTCGTTGCTCGGCAGGCGGTCGAGGGTGTCGACGAGGGAGGCGAGGAACGCCCGCTTGCGGGCGACCTTGGCCGGGGCACGGTCGCTGGACGGCACGTAGACGCCGAGGACGGTGACAGGTGGATCGGTGTGAGCGGTGGCGGCGACGGCCCGACCGGGAATGCTCAGCCTGGCGGTGATATCCGGGCGGGCGGTGACCGGAACGCGGCTGATCATCGCGGCCCCGCGGTCGTTGTCCAGGGGCGGGTGTTGCACCTGGCAGCCGGCGCGGCGGAAGTGGTCGAGCAGATAGGCGCTGCCGTCGCCGCCGCTAGTCTCGGTCAGCAGAAGGATCTGCTCCGGGCGGCCGGCGAGCCACCGCAGCAGCGAATCGGCGCGCCGCCGGGAGGCGGCCTGGATGTTCAGCGTCAGGATCGACAACACGCGGCGAGCCTTTCAGGCCGCGGGGCGTCGGGCGAGCAGCGGGTCCAACGTGTCGAGGATGGCGGACACGACCTGGTCCGGATCCCGACCGCGGCAGTCGACCTTCGCCTGATGCCACGACTGGCGGCCGAGGAACTCGAACGCCTGGTCGTAGAGCTGCAACTCGCGCTCGGGCGTGCCGGTGGCCTCCAACCTTGTCAGGCTCCGGCGGGCAGCGAGGCGGGCACCGATGACGTGTGCGTCGTCGACAAGGTAGAGGGAGATAGCGGGTTGCAGCACGTACCGGTTGTAGCTCCAGATCTCGCGCGGGTCGACCGCGTCGACCCGTTGCAGGACCAGTGACGACTGCACATAGCGGTCGCTGATCACGATGTTGCCGTCGTCGAGCGCGGGAATGATCTCGTCTTCGACGTGCATGGTGCGGTCGGCGGCGATCGCGAGGGCGAGGGCCCGGCCGTGAATGACGGCCTCGGCCTCGCGCAGCAGCGCGCCCAGGCGGGTCCGGGTGGGCTCGGTCGTCAGATGAACGGGTTGACCGGCGCGGTGGCGCAGCCGTTCGGCCAGCAGCCCCGCCACGGTTGTCTTCCCGACGCCGTTGGGTCCCTCGATCACGATGAACATGACAGGTCAGGACCTGACGGCGTGGATCGGGAGCAGCGGGAGCCGAACGGCTTCGGGAGGGCACTGCTCGGCGTCCGGCGCGCCGATGCGTTGTCCGGCGGCGACCACGGCCGCCGGACAGCCCTTGCCGCAGGAGCTGTTCAACGCGCAGGCGCCGCAGGTCGCGTTCGCCCCGACCTGGTAGCGGTCGTGAAAGCGGTACCGGTCGAGGGCGTCGGCGATCTCACCGTCGAGGATGTTGCCGACCAGGAACTCGTGGTCGGCGTGCCGGGACTGTGGTGTCCGGGCGGCGAAGACGAGATAGGGGCAGACGGCGGTGTCGCCGTTGGCGAACACGTAGATGAGCGTGCCGGCGTCGCAGCCAGACAACGGCCGGTCGTCGTTCGGGAACCGGATCGGCACCAGCTCGACCCGATCGGCCAGAGGCGCGGTGGCGGCGGCGATCGCCCGCATCGTCTGCTCCGGCGCGGCGAGCCGGCCGTGGGACTTCACACCTCGGCCGAAGCTCGACAAGGGGTTCATCAACACGTACGCGGCACCGAGATCGGCGGCGAACGCGCACAGCTCGGCGAATTCCTGCGGCCGGGTCAGTACGTTGGGCGTCGACAGGATCCCGTGCAACAGTCCAGCGGCGGCGAACCTACGCGTCGTCTCCAGGGTCACCGGGAAAGAGTCGCGGTTGCCCCGGAACCGGCCGTGCGAGGCAGGACGGAACCCGTCGAAGCTGACATTGACCCGCACGTTGCCCAGCTCAGCGAGGGCAGCGATTTGCGCGTCGCTGGTCTGGGTAGCGTTCGTGCAGATCTTTACCGGCAGGCTCATGTGCGCCGCCGCGGCGCACATCTCCACCAGGTGCGGATGCACGAACGGTTCGCCGCCGGTCAAGGTCAGCCGGGTCACTCGGGCTCGCCGCAGCCGGGGCAGCAGTACCTCGACCATCTCCTCGAGGGCGATGTCGATCCCTGACTCGGTGGAGGAGACGAAGCAGTGGGCGCAGTGCAGGTTGCACCGTTCGGTGATCTGGACCAGTGCCTTACGTTCACCGTCCTCGACCGAGGTGCGGAAATAGCAGGTGCTGGCGTGGGTATCGACGACCAGACGCTTACTCATGACC
>NZ_POTY01000173.1 GCF_003236315.1 Micromonospora craterilacus | reverse complement strand
GGGTGGCGGAGCCGACCCGGACGGCGGCGTGCAGCACCGAGAGGCCGTCGGGGCGGGCGAGCACCGGGTTCAGCGTCAGCGCGCGGACCCGGGGCTGCTCGTCGGCCAGCCGCCCGACCCGCAGCAGCAGGTCGGCCAGGGCGGCGCGATCCACTGGAGCGGCGCCCCGGTGCCCACGCAGCAGCGGGGCCGCCCGTGGCGCGTCGACCAGCTCGGCGGCATCCCGGTCGGTCAACGGCACCGCCCGCCAGGCCCGGTCGCCGAGCAGTTCGGTGGCGACCCCACCGAGGCCGAAGCCGACGACCGGGCCGAACGCCGGATCCTCGACCAGTTCCACCACACAGGCCACCCCGGGCGGGACCATCGGTTGCACCAGGACGTCCGCGCCGAACGCCGCCGCCATCTCGGCGTACGTCCGGCGTACGGCGGCGTCGTCGGGCAGGTCGAGGCGGACGGCACCGAGGTCGAGCCGGTGCCGCAGCCCACCGGCAGCAGCCTTCAGCGCCACCGGGAACCCGAGCCGGGCCGCCGCCTCGGCGGCCTCCTCGGCCGAGGCGACCGGCACCGACTCGACCACGTCGATGCCGTACGCGGCGAGCAGCGCTCCCGGGTCGGTGCCGTCCACCCGCAGCGCCGCCTGCGCCGCCAGGGGGTCGACGTCCGGCAGTTCGGGCAGCACCCCGGGTGGCCGGCGCAGCCAGTCGGCGTACCCGGTGACCCGGGCGAGCGCGCGGACCGCCTCCTCCACGCTCGGATACGAGGGCATCCCCGTCGGCGCCCGGCCGACCAGGAAGGTGGCCACCGCGGGCTTGGCGGCAGTGAACGCGGCGGGCAGGGCGGCGGCGAGATCCGCCTCGGTGCCGGTGAACTGGCCGGGCAGCGGCGGCGCGAAGAGGGCCACCAGCGCGTCGACGGTCTCGTCGGCGGCGGCCTCGGCGAGTGCGTCGGCGAAGTCGGCGGCGCTGGCCCGTGGCCCGACGTCACGGGGATAGCCCACGGCGACGGTCAGGCCCTGGGCCGCGCAGGCGGTGGCCGCCAGCCCGGTCAGCGCCGAGGAGTTGCCGACGATGCCGACCCGGTTCCCGGCGGGCAGTGGCTGGTTGGCCAGCAGCACCCCGACATCGAGCAGCTCGGCGACGGTGTCCACCCGGATCACCCCGGACTGGGTGAACAGCGCGCTCACCGCCATCTCGTCCGGGCCGACGGAATCGCCCACTCCCGGCGGGCGGGCCGGGGAGGCCAGCGCCACCACCGGCTTGTCCCGGCCGATGCGCCGGGCCAGCCGGGCGAACTTGCGCGGGTTGCCGAAGGTCTCCAGGTACAACATGATCACGTCGGTCGCCGGGTCGTCCTGCCAGTACTGCAGCAGGTCGTTGCCGGAGACGTCGGCCCGGTTGCCGGCCGAGACGAAGCTGGACAGGCCCAGCCCCCGCCGGTCCGCCTCGGCCAGCAGCGCCACACCGAACGCGCCCGACTGGCTGAAGATGCCGACCCGGCCGGGCACCGGCAGGCGGGGGGCGAGGGTGGCGTTGAGGCGTACGGTCGGGTCGGTGTTCGCCACCCCCAGGCAGTTCGGGCCGATCACCCGCATGCCTGCGGCGTGCGCCGCGCGGACCAGCGCGCGCTGTGCGGCGGCGCCCGCGACGCCGGCCTCGGCGAAGCCGGCGGAGATGACGACCAGGCCGTGCACCCCGGCCGCGGCGGCGTCGGCGACCACCTCCGGCGCCGACTCCGGCGGCACCGCCACCACCGCCAGGTCGACCGGCAGCCCGGCGCCGGCCGCCGACGGGTACGCGGGCAGGCCGGCGACCCGGGCGGCGGTGGGATGCACCGGCACCACCGCCCCGGTGAACCCGCCGTCGCGTAGGTGCCCGAGCACCGCCGCGCCGACGCCCTGGCCGGTGGCGCTGGCGCTGTAGACGGCGACGCCGCGCGGGGCGAGCAGCCGGGCGATGGAGCGGGCCTCGGTGCGGTGCTCCCGCCCGCGCTGCACCTCCAGGGTCGCGTCGGTGGGTGCGATCGGGAAGCTGAGGTGCACCACGCCGTCGGCGAACTGGCGCTGGATCTGGTACCCGAAGTCGGCGAAGACCCGCAGCATCTGGCCGTTGGCCGGGAGCACCTCGGCCACGAAGTTGACGATCCCGGCCCGCCGGGCGGCGTCGGCCAGGTGCTCCATCAGCACCGAGCCGATGCCCCGGCCCTGGTAGGCGTCCTCCACCACGAAGGCGACCTCGGCGTCGGGCGACTGTGGGCCGAGCCGCTCGTAGCGGCCGACGGCGACGATGTGGTCGCCGGCCAGCACCACGAACGCCTCCCGGTCCCGGTGGTCGACGTTGATGAAGCGTTGCAGGTCACGGTCGGGGATGCGCGGGTACGGCGAGAAGTAGCGCAGGTAGCGGGTGCGCTCGGAGAACCGGGAGTGCATGGCCACGATCGACGGCCCGTCCGACGGGCGGATCGGTCGCAACTGGACGGTGCTGCCGTCGCTGAGCAGCACGTCCACGGCTTGTTCGGCTGTGGTCACCTCGGCGGCCCTCCCCCGGCCGGCGTAGTCAGTCGCGTGGATCGTGCGGGTCGAGGCCGAGCAGCGGGAAGACCGCCTTGCGGGTCGCGGCGATCGCCCGGTCCACCAGGTCCGGCTCGCCGGTGGGCTGCCAGGGCTCGTACCCGGGGTCGACGTCATCGGTCATCCGCAGTGGCACGTCGAAGCCGGGCCGGCGGGCCGCGGCCAGTTCCCGCCAGGCCGGCGGGGTCAGCGTGGCCGGGTCCAGCGGCGCGCCGGTGGCCACCGCCAGCAGGTGCGTCCAGGCCCGGGGCACCACCTCGACCAGGGCGTACCCGCCGCCGCCGGTGGCCACCCAGCGGCCGTCGCACAGCTCGTCGGCGAGCGCCCGGAAGGCCAGGTAGGTGGCCCGCTGCCCGTCGACGGAGAGGTGCAGGTCGGCGAGGGGGTCGACGCGGTGGGCGTCCGCACCGCACTGGGTGAACAGGATCTGCGGGCGGAACGCGCGCAGCACCGACGGCACGATCGCGTGGAAGGCCCGCTGCCAGCCGGCGTCCGCGACACCCGGTGGCAGCGGCACGTTGACCGCGCTGCCCACGGCGTCCGGGCCGCCGGTCTCGTCGGGGAACCCGGTGCCGGGGAACAGCGCGAGGGGGGTCTCGTGCAGGCTGACGGTCAGCACTCGCGGGTCGTTCCAGAAGATCTGCTGCACCCCGTCGCCGTGGTGCACGTCGACGTCGACGTACGCGATCCGCTCCGCGCCGAGGTCGAGCAGCCGGGCGATGGCCACCGCCGGGTCGTTGTAGACGCAGAAGCCGGCGGCCCGGGCCGGCATGGCGTGGTGCAGGCCACCGGCCACGTTAACCGCGCGGCGGGCCGCACCGCGCCACACCGCCTCGGCGGCGGTCACGGACGCCCCGGCGACCAGCGCGCTCGACTCGTGCATCCCGTCGAACACGGGATTGTCCGAGGTGCCCAGGCCGAAGCCGGCGAAGAGCGGGTCGCGCGGGGCGATCCGGACCGCGTCCAGGTAGCGCGGGTCGTGCACCCGGGTCAGCAGCGCGTCGTCGGCCGGCGCGGGCTTGACCAGCCGCACCCCGGGTCGTTGCAGAATGCCGAGTTCCCGGGCGAGCGCGATGGTCAGCTCGACCCGTACCGGGTCCAGCGGGTGGTCACCGAGGTCGTAGGCGAGCAGCGACTCGTCCCACACCACCACCGTGTCGTCGGACATCTGCCCATCGTCGCACGGGGCCCGCCATGCGGCCGGCGCGCGTACCGGTCAGGCGTCGGGTGGCGGGGCGGTGGCCACTGGCCGGTCCGGGTCGGCCACCCAGTTGCTCCACGAGCCGACGTAGAGCGCGGCGTCCGGCCGGCCGGCCAGGTGCAGCGCGAGCACGGCCTGCGCGGCGGTCACCCCCGAGCCGCAGTACGCCCCGACGGGTGCGTCGGCGGCCACCCCGGCGGCGGCGAACCGGTCCCGCAACGCCTCGGTGGCCGGGAAACGGCCGTCGGTGACGTACCCGGGCGCCGGCAGGTTCACCGCGCCGGGGATGTGCCCGGCGACCGGGTCGATCGGCTCGTGTTCGCCCCGGTAGCGGGGTGCGGCCCGGACGTCGAGCAGGACGCCGTCGCCGGCCGCGGCCAGCCGGGCAGCCGCCGTCGCGTCCAGCACCGGCAGGGCACCCGGGCGGACGGCCACGTCGCCGGGGGTGGGGGTCGGCTCGTCGGTGCTGGTGGGCAGGCCGGCCGCCAGCCAGGCCGGGAAGCCGCCGTGCAGCAGCCGTACCGGCCGGTGCCCGGCCCAGCGCAGTGTCCACCAGGCGCGGGCGGCGGACATGCCGTCGCCGCCGTCGTACACCACCACGGGATGACCGGCGCGCACCCCGGCGGCCCGCAGCGCCGCCTGCAACGCGGCCGGGTCGGGCAGCGGGTGCCGGCCGGCCGGGCCGGGCGGACCGCACAGCGCGGTGTCCAGGTCGACGAAGACCGCTCCGGGCAGGTGCCCGGCCGCGTAGTCGTCCCGGCCGGGCGGGCCGGCCAGCCGCCAGCGGACGTCGAGCAGGGTGGGCGGGTCGGCCCCGTCGAGCTCGGCGGCGAGCCGCCCGGCCTCGACCAGAAGATCCTCGGTACCGGACATGGCGTCCAGTCAACACCATCGGTGACCGGGGGCGACGGTTCGGCGGCGGCCGTCCGGGGGTGCGGCAGGGTACCATCGATCACCGGAGGGCCGCTGACACCATGAAGTCTCACGACCTGGTCGATACGACCGAAATGTACCTGCGCACCATCCTCGAACTCGAGGAGGAGGGCGTGCCACCGCTGCGCGCCCGGATCGCCGAACGGTTGCGCCAGAGTGGCCCCACCGTCAGCCAGACCGTCGCCCGGATGGAACGCGACGGCCTGCTCACGGTCGAGGGCGACCGGCACCTCAGCCTCACCGCGCTCGGCCGCAGCACCGCCGTCTCGGTGATGCGCAAGCACCGGCTCGCCGAGCTGCTGCTGGTCAACGTGATCGGGATGCCCTACGAGGAGGCCCACGAGGAGGCCTGCCGCTGGGAGCATGTGATGAGCGACGCGGTCGAGAAGCGGGTCTACGACCTGCTCAACCGGCCGACCCGCTCGCCCTACGGCAACCCCATCCCGGGGCTGGAGGAGCTGGGCTCACCCGGCGAGGCAGAGCCGGAGCCGGCCGACGGCGAGCGCAACCTGGCCTTCCCCGGCCTGACCGGCAAGGTGGTCGTCCGGCGGATCTGCGAGAGCGTGCAGACCGACGCGGAGGTGCTCCGGCAGCTGCACGCGGCCGGCGTCGACCCGGGAGCCACCGTGACGGTGGCGCAGGAGCGCGACGCCGTCGCCATCGACCGCTCGGGCGAGAGCGTCCGACTGCCCCGCGAGGTCGCCTCCCGGGTCTTCGTCGCCGCCGCCTGACGCGCCGTCAGCTCACCTACGAGCAGTGCCGCGCGCCGTCAGCCCACGTACGGGCAGTGCCGGCAGCCCCGACCGCAGCAGGTGCCGCGACGGGCCAGGAAACCCGCGGTGAGCACGAACAGCCCGGTGCCCGGGTCCAGGTAGCCGGCCTCGCCAGCGGCCAGCGCGGCGGCGTGCGCGGCGAGGATCCGCTCCCGCCCGGGGTGCTCGGGCGGCAGCCGCGACGGGTGCGGCTCGGTCAGCGGCCGCGCCGCCAGGGGCCGTCGTTCTCCGCTCATCCGGGGCAGTCTAGGCAGCCGGCGACGGACCGACCGCGCCGCTGGCGGCCCGCCCCGGGCGCGACCACTGGCGCAGAAAGTTTCCGGGACGCTGTCGATTCCGGCTGGCCCGGTCCGTCGGTACGGCAGAGGATGGACAACGATCCCGAGGAGGACCCGATGGCCCAGTACGCAGTCCTTGTCTACTCGCCGGCGCCGGCCGACCCGATGGACCTCACGCCCGACTACGTGGCGCTGCTCGAGCGCTACCCGGCGCAGGTTGCGGAGCTGGGCGGGCAGATCGTCACGGGCTTCGCGCTGCAACCGAGCACCACGGCCACGGCAGTGCACGGCGACATCGTCACCGACGGCCCGTTCATCGAGGCCAAGGAGGTCGTCGCCGGGTTCTACGTCCTGGAAGCGCCCGACCTGGACGTCGCGCTGAAGATCGCCAAGCTCAACCCGGCCACCATCCACGGCGGGGTGGAGGTCCGGCCGCTGTTCACGCCGCCCGCCGAGTGAGCGACCGCCAGCCCGCCGCCGTGACCAGCACCCCCGAGGCCGGAGACGCCGCCCCGGCCGAGCACGCCGGGGCGGCCGCACACGGCGCGGCGGCGGAGCGGGCCGTGGTGGAGGCGCACCGTCGCGAGTGGGCCTTCGTGCTCGCCGCGACGGCGCGCGTCGCCGGCGACTTCGACCTCGCCGAGGAGTGCGTCCAGGAGGCGTACGTCGCCGCGCTCGGCGCGTGGGCGCGCGACGGCGTACCGGACAAGCCCGGTGCGTGGCTCACCGCCACCGCCCGGCGCAAGGCCTTCGACGTGCTGCGCCGGCGACAGGTGTTCCGCTCGAAGCTGCCCCTGCTGGTGGAACCGGACGAGGCCGAGATGGACGAACCCGACGAGGACGCCGTACCCGACGACCGGCTTCGCCTGGTGTTCACCTGCTGCCATCCGGCGATCGCCCGCGAGGCGCAGGTGGCGCTCACGCTGCGCCTGGTCTGCGGGGTGAGCACCGGCGACATTGCCCGCTCCTTCCTGGTCTCCGAGCCAACCATGGCGGCTCGGGTGACCCGGGCCAAGAAGAAGATCTCCGCGGCCCGGATTCCGTACCGGGTGCCGGAGGCGGCCGAGCTGCCCGAGCGGCTGGACGCCGTGCTCACCGTCGTCCACCTGCTCTACACCACCGGGCACACCGCGCCCTCCGGCGCCGACCTGGTTCGCGCCGACCTGGTGGAGCGCGCGCTGCACCTGACCCGGATGCTGCTGGCCCTGATGCCCGACGAGCCGGAGGTACGCGGACTACTCGCGCTGCTGCTGCTCACCGACGCCCGCCGGGCCACCCGCACGGACGCCGAGGGCCGGCTGCTCCGGCTGGCGGAGCAGGACCGGTCCGCCTGGGACCGGACCGCCATCGGCGAGGGCCGCCGCCTGGTGCTCGACGCGTTCCGCACCGGTCGGGTCGGCCGGTACGCACTCCAGGCCGCCATCGCCTCGCTGCACGCCCTCGCCCCCAGTTACGCCGCCACCGACTGGCCGCAGATCGTGCAGCTCTACGACGCGCTGCTGACCCGCTGGCCGTCCCCGGTCGTCGCACTGAACCGCGCGGTAGCCGTGTCGACGGTGGCCGGCCCCGCCGCCGCGCTCGCCGACGTCGACGCACTGGCCCAGGACCCCCGACTGGCCGGCTACCACTACCTACCCGCAGTCCGCGCCGACCTGCTGCGCCAGCTCAACCGCCCCACCGAAGCCGCCCAGGCCTACCGGGCAGCGCTGGAACTAGCCGACAACGACGCCGAGCGGGAGTTCCTCACCACCCGCCTCGCCGAACTCACCTAACCCTGGCGGCGCCCCTGCCCGGCACCCCGGATCTTGCACTTCCGGTCGCCGAGATGACCCTTTTGCAGCTTCTGCCCGGACGAAAAGTGCATGATCGATGGGCTGGCTCACGGCGGGCGGCGGGAACGCCGCCCGGTAGTCGCGCGGGCTGACGCCGACGAGTTGCCGGAAGCACTCCCTGAATGCGGTCGGCGAGGCGAACCCGACGAGCGCGCCGACGCGTTCGACCGGTTGGTCGGTCTGTTCCAGCAGCTGCTGGGCTCGCCGGACCCGGTGCCGGTTGAGCCAACGCATCGGCGTGGTGCCGGTCTGGTCGCGGAAGTGCCGGCTCAGCGACCGGGTGCTCATCGAGACGTACGCGGCGATCTCGGCCAGGGTGAGCGGATGGTGGAGGTTGTCGGTCATCCAGGCCAGGAGTGGCTGGAGGCTATGTCCCGCTGGCACGGGTGGTTCGTACGCGATGAACTGCGCCTGTCCCCCGGCCCGCTCCAGCGGCATGACGCAGCAACGCCCGGTGTCGGCGGCGACCGTCGCGCCGTGGTCCCGCCGCACGACATACAGGCACAGGTCGAGCCCGGCCGCGGCACCGGCCGAGGTCAGCACCGGATCGTCGTCGACGAACAGCACGTCCGGGTCGACGGTGACGGCGGGATACCTGCGGGCAAGCTCGGCCGCGGCGGCCCAGTGGGTGGTGGCCCGCCGCCCGTCGAGCCGGCCGGCGGCGGCCAGCACGAAGGCGCCGGTGCAGATCGACACCAGCCGGGCCGAGCTGGTGGCCAGCGCGTCGCGGATCGCGGCGGGCAGCGGGGTGTCCAGGTCGGCGATCCCCGGTACGACCACCGTGTCGGCCTCGGCCAGCACGGACAGGTCGTGGGGTACCCGCACCCCGACCGCTCCTGCCCGCACCTCCTCGGTGACCGCGCAAACCCGCACCTCGTAGGCAGGGCGACCGTCGGCGAGCCGCGCGCGGCCGAACACCTCGATCGGCACGGACAGGTCGAACGGGACCACGCCGTCGTATGCGACGACCATCACTCGGTGCACATGCCCATTTTGGCGAGAACCCGTCGATCGATGGCCCGCCGGCCCCTGCTCGGCGCCGGTCGCCGCACCTAGATTCACCGGCCATGACCATCCTCATGCCGCTGCTCGTCGGCGCCCTGTACGTCTGCCTCAACTCGCTGATCCGGGAACCACAACGCCGCCGGTTCAACGCGATCATGGTCGCCGGGGCCGGGGCGGCGTACCTCAGCGGCGGCGGGCTGGCGGGCTGGGAGTTCCCGTTCGTTGCGGTGCTGGCCTACGTGGCGTACCGGGGGCTGGAGTCGTGGCGGTGGATCGGCGTCGGCTGGCTCCTGCACACCGGCTGGGACGTGGTCCACCACCTGTACGGCAACCCGATCATTCCGTTTCTGCCCGGCTCGTCGTTCGGCTGCGCGATCTGCGACCCGGTCATCGCGCTGTGGTGCCTGACCGGCGGGTGGTCAGTGCGGGACCTGCAGCAGGCCCGCACCATCCGCCGGGCAGGGCCGGCAGCAGCCAGCCGAACCAGCTGACTCCTGCCGGCCCGGCGAGTACGCGGGGCAGCGGCTGACCACGGGTAAGCAGGTCACACCGCGAGCGCGCGGGCCGCCTTCCGTAGCGCGTCGACGGCCATCGCCTCGGTCTCGTAGGCCGCCGCGATCGCGGCGGCCAGCGCGGGGAAGTCGGGTTGGACCGGTGGCCGCCGGTCGAGTTCCGCGCGGCCGGCCCAGAGCGCTTCGGCCGCCGCCGAGCGCTCGCCGTCGCCCTCGTCACCGAGCGCGACCGCTGCCGCGAGATCCGCGGTCAGCTCGCGGACCTGCCGGTACTCGGGTACGTCGGCGGGAAGCGCGGTCTCGGCCACCGCGTGCCACGCCGCTGCCGCGTCGCGGAACCGGTCGCCGCAGGCGGTCAGATCGGGGGCGCGTAGCAGGGCCGCGGCCTGGTCGAGGAAGGCGGCGTAGAGATCCCGCAGGTGCCCGCCGGTGGCGCCGACCGGCTCCACACCCTCCCAGATCGACAGCAGCGCGCCGACCAGGCCGGTGCCGTCTGCGAAGACCTTCGTCCATCCCTTCGCCGCCTTGGGGTCGGCTGCCAGCTTGGCCCACTTGCGCCAGGCCGGCAGGGCGAACGACGCCGAGGAACCACCGAGCCCAGCGAGGCAGTCGCCGATACCGGCCACCACCGCCGCCGCCAGGTCCGCATCGCCCGGGCCTTCAATCTCCCACAGGCAGTTCTGGTACGAGCCGACGCGGGCCCGTGCCCGGTCGAGGCGGGCCCGGTCGACGGTGAGCGGGCCGAGGTTGCGGTCGTCGAGGCGTACCCCGTCGTCGGTGTACGCGTAGGCCACGACCTGGTGGCCGCCGTGGCCGTCGAGGTGCGCGGGAAGATGCCAGTAGCCGACGATCTGCCGGTCCGGCACCACGATCGCCGGGTGGCCGGCGTCGAGGGCGGCGGCCAGCGCGGCCTGGGCCTTCTTCACCCCGCCGGTGCGCGCCACCCGGAACGGCACGCCGAGCCGGGTCAGCGTCGCGTCGGTCCAGTCCAGGTAGTTCCACCGGTGCCGGAAACCGAGCGTCAGCACAGCGGTGTCGTACGCCGCGAACTCCCACAGGATGTAACCGGCGCCGAGGCCGCCGCCGACGCCGAGGACCATCGCCTCGGAGATCTCGCGCCCGTGGTGGTGCAGGACGTTGGCGATGTTGGCGGCCTCGGGGTGCACGCCGCCGCGCAGCGCGTACCCATGGTCGGTCTGCTCGCGGCTGGTGCCCACGATGTGCCGGCGGGCTTCGGCGTAGCGCTCGCCGGTGCGGGCCATCCGGGCGCGGATACGGGCCTTGAGATGCTTGTCGCTGGTCATGATGTCCTCGTCTGCGGCACGTCGACCCGCCCGACCCACGCTCGCGACGGTTTCGACGGCCAACAGCTGGACACGCGCAACCAGTCCGGTGCTCCCCCGAGGCCGTGGAACCCCTTGCCTCCGCAGTGCCCAGCGGCGTGGGTGCCGGGTCTGGAGGTCAGGCGCGGAGGCGCGCCCCCACAAACCCTACCGCCCCGCCTGCACGGTGCCAGAGACGGGCAACTTTCGCACCAAGATCGTTTTTGAGGAGGGCTAGCGTGTGGGGGTGGGGTGTTACGTGTGTTGGAGTGAGGAGCGTTTCGAGACGCTGCCGGCACGGGAGCGGGTGGGCTTCGACGAACACTGGCGGGTCGTGCACGCGTTCAACAGCCGCTTGCTGGGCTGGCTGGTGCTCGCACCACGCCGGCACATCACCTCGATCGCCGAGCTGACCGATGCCGAGGCAGCGAGTCTCGGCACCTGGCAGGTCCGGCTGTCCCGAGCCCTGGCCGCTGTCACCGGCTGCGTGAAGACCTACGTCATCCAGTACGCCGAGAAGGAGGGCTTCGCCCACGTCCACTTCCACGTGGTGCCCCGCTTGCCCGACATCCCGCTCGACCACAGAGGACCCCGCGTCTTCGCCTACCTCGATACCGACCCCGACGACCGCATCCCGGCCGCCCAGATGGACGCCCTAGCCGTCGAGTTGCAGTCCCACCTGAACCAGCCCACTCCCTCGGCGGGGCCGGGGGCGAGTAGCCTCACGCCCGCACCGCCCCACTGATGGCGACCAGGATCGCTGAAAGCCATCCGACGAAAGCGCGGACCGGTCCTGAGGATTCGATGCCCGTCACGTTGCGGCGCGCCTGGTTCGGCCACGAACTCGGCGAGTTTCGCCCCTGCCTCCACACATACGACGAGTATCCGCTCGACGAGCAGCCCGAGCTTGATCTGCACGGCACCTTCGCCTGGCTCGGCCAGCCAGGCGCCAGAGATGACGCCGGGGTTGCGCACCTCCAGACACTCGACCGGCTGCTTGCTGCGGACCGCCTTGCACTGCCAGACGATTTCGTCACGTTCTACAGCGACGCCGAGCGAAGCTACGCGTTGGATGATGCCTCCGCGACGGGCTGCTGGACCGACCTGTCCAAATCGCCGATAGTCAGCCCGATCGAACCCGAGGCCCGAATGGTCCGCTTCCTGCGCGACCAGCAGGACTGCGTGATCTGGTATCTCTACCTCCGCCCGGCGGATTCGCTGGTCGTCCACTCGGCTGTCGACTACGGCAGCCTGAGCGAGGACGACTGGTCCGGCTACGAGCCGGACGAGATGGAGATCGTGCAGTGCGCGGCAAGTTTCGAGGAGTTTGCCTACCGCTTCTGGCTGGAGGGCACCATCTGGATACGGCTCAATGGCCGCGACGACCAGCCCCTCGACCAAACGATGCTCGCCTACCTGAACCACTACCGGCGGTAGCGGGTAACACGGACCTGGTCGGCTTTCCTCTCCACATTCATGCGCTGACGGCCGAGTGGGCGGGGCCGTGCTCGATCCAGGAAAAAGTGGCATCCGCGCGGCAACAAGGCAACTCGATCCTGGATCGAGCGTGATCTAGCGCGGGATGCACCGAAGGGCGACTCGGCCCCAAGATTCAGCTCAAGGAGCCGCGCCGGATGGAAGCCGGACGGGACGAGCCCCAGGCGGGTGTCCGCCTGGGGCTCGTCGCGTACTCGTGGATCAGCTGCAGCCGCTGGTGGAGCCGCAGCCCTCGCAGACGTAGCAGCTACCGGCCGGACGCATCTTCGTACCGCAGGTGAAGCAGAGCGGTGCGTCGGCGGCTTTGCCGATCACGGCCTCCAGCAACTCGGTGCTGGAGCCGACGGACGGTGCCGGCTTGACGGCGGCGACGTCGGCCAGCTCAAGGGCCGGCTGGAGGATCGGGCCGACCTTCGGCTCCTCCGGCCTGGTCTCCACCGGGGCGGAGGAGGCCATCGCGGTGAGGTCCGCGGCGTTCGCCTCGGCCTCGGCCTCGGCCTGAATCTGGGCGGCCCGCTCCTTGGCGGTGAAGATGCCCAGCTCGGCACGGCGCTCGTAGGGCAGGAAGTCCAGTGCCAGGCGACGGAAGATGTAGTCCATCACCGAGGCGGCCATCCGCACGTCCGGGTCGTCGGTCATGCCGGCCGGCTCGAAGCGCATGTTGGTGAACTTGCTGACGTACGTCTCCAGCGGGACGCCGTACTGGAGGCCGATGGAGATGGCCACCGAGAAGGCGTCCATCACGCCGGCCAGGGTGGAGCCCTGCTTCGACATCTTGAGGAAGACTTCGCCCAGGCCGTCGTCCGGGTAGGACGAGGCGGTGAGGTAGCCCTCGGCGCCGCCGACCGAGAAGGAAATGGTCTCCGACGGGCGCTTCTTCGGCAGCCGCTTGCGCACCGGGCGGTACTCGACGACCTTCTCCACGACCTTCTCGACCTCGGCCGCAGCCGGCTCGGCGGCCTTGTTGGGCTTCGCCGCCGAGAGCGGCTGGCCGACCTTGCAGTTGTCCCGGTAGATCGCCAGCGCCTTGAGGCCGAGCTTCCAGCCCTCGAAGTAGATCTTCTCGACGTCCTCGACGGTGGCCTGCTCCGGCATGTTGACCGTCTTGGAGATGGCACCGGAGATGAACGGCTGGACCGCCGCCATCATCCGGACGTGACCCATCGGCGCGATGGACCGCTCGCCCATGGCGCAGTCGAAGACCGGGTAGTGCTCCGGCTTGAGGCCGGGGGCGTCCACCACGTGGCCGTGGTCGGCGATGTGCTCGACGATCGCCTCGACCTGCTCCTCGGGGTAGCCGAGGCTGCGCAGGGCGCGCGGCACCGTCTGGTTGACGATCTGCATCGAGCCGCCGCCGACCAGCTTCTTGAACTTGACCAGCGCCAGGTCCGGCTCGACGCCGGTGGTGTCGCAGTCCATCATCAGGCCGATGGTGCCGGTCGGCGCGAGCACGCTGGCCTGCGAGTTCCGCCAGCCGTTCTTCTCACCGATCTTGTTGCCCTGGGTCCACTGCTTGGTGGCCTCGCGGACCACGGCGGTGGCCACCGTGCCGGTCGGCTTGATCTGGTCGTTCGCGGCGGCGTGCTTGCGCATGACCCGCTTGTGCGGCTCGGCGTTACGGGCGTAGCCGTCGTACGCGCCGACGATGCCGGCCAGCTCGGCCGAGCGGCGGTACGCCGTGCCGGTCATCAGCGAGGTGATCGCGGCGGCGACCGAGCGGCCCTGGTCCGAGTCGTACGGCATGCCGGAGGCCATCAGCAGGGCACCGAGGTTGGCGTACCCGATGCCGAGCTGCCGGTACGCGCGGGTGGTCTCGCCGATCTTCTCGGTCGGGAAGTCGGCGAAGCAGATCGAGATGTCCATCGCGGTGATGACCAGCTCGACGCTCTTGACGAACTTCTCCACCTCGAAGCCCCCGTCGGCACGGAGGAACTTCATCAGGTTCAGCGAGGCCAGGTTGCACGAGGAGTTGTCCAGGTGCAGGTACTCCGAGCACGGGTTCGACGCGGTGATCCGGCCGGTCTCCGGGCAGGTGTGCCAGTCGTTGATGGTGTCGTCGTACTGCAACCCGGGGTCGGCGCACTCCCAGGCGGCCTGGGAGATGGTGCGGAACAGCTTCTGCGCGTCGACGGTCTCGATGGTCCGCCCGTCGAGCCGGCCGCGCAGGTCGAAGCCGCCGCCGTTCTCCACCGCGGTCATGAACTCGTCGGAGACCCGGACCGAGTTGTTGGCGTTCTGGTACTGCACGCTGACGATGTCGGCGCCGCCGAGGTCCATGTCGAAGCCGGCGTCGCGGAGCGCGCGGATCTTGTCCTCCTCGCGCGCCTTGGTGACCACGAACTCCTCGATGTCCGGGTGGTCCACGTCGAGGATGACCATCTTGGCCGCGCGCCGGGTGGCGCCACCGGACTTGATGGTGCCGGCGGAGGCGTCCGCGCCGCGCATGAAGCTGACCGGGCCGGAGGCGGTGCCGCCGGAGGAGAGCAGCTCCTTGGAGGAGCGGATCCGGGACAGGTTGGCACCGGAGCCGGAACCGCCCTGGAAGATCAGCCCCTCCTCCTTGTACCAGTCGAGGATGGAGTCCATCGAGTCGTCGACGGCGAGGATGAAGCAGGCGCTGACCTGCTGCGGCGACGGCGTACCGACGTTGAACCAGACCGGCGAGTTGAAGCTGAACACCTGGTGGAGCAGCATCCAGGTCAGCTCGTGGGCGAAGACCTCGGCGTCGGCCGGGTTGGCGAAGTAGCCGTACTCCTCACCAGCGGTGCGGTAGGTGGTGACCACCCGGTCGATCAGCTGCTTGAGCGACCACTCCCGCTCCGGGGTGCCCACCGCGCCCCGGAAGTACTTGGTGGTCACGATGTTCGCCGCGTTGACGCTCCAGCTCTCCGGGAACTCCACCCCGCGCTGCTCGAAGTTGATCGAGCCGTCCCGCCAGTTGGTCATCACGACGTCGCGGCGCTCCCAGACGACCTCGTCGTACGGGTGCACCCCCTCGGTGGTCCAGACCCGCTCCACCTTCAGGCCCGCGCCCGCCTTGCTCCGTGACCTGCTTGTTGTCACACCGTCCCCCGGCATCTCATCCGCCCCCTCGTCCACGCGGGCCCCCCGCGTGATCCGACTGTCACTACTGCTCGAAAAGTTCACTGCGCAGGGCCGGCGGCGCTGGCCGCCTCGACCCCGGCGCCCTCCCGGGCGCGCGCGGCGGCCCGCAGCGTCTCGATCTCCTGCTCGAAGTCGGCGAGCGAGTCGAACGATCGGTAGACGCTGGCGAACCGCAGGTAGGCGACCTCGTCCAGGTCCCGCAGCGGACCCAGGATGGCCAGCCCCACCTCGTGGCTGGGGATCTCGGCGGCCCCCTTGGCCCGGATGGTCTCCTCGACCCGCTGCGCCAACAGCGCGATCGAGTCTTCGTCAACCGGCCGGCCCTGGCACGCCTTGCGCACCCCGCCGATGATCTTCGTACGGCTGAACGGCTCGGTCACCCCGCTGCGTTTGACGACGGCGAGCACCGCCTCCTCGACGGTGGTGAACCGTTTGCCACACTCCGGGCAGGCTCGCCGCCGACGGATCAGCTGGCCGTCGTCGGCCTCCCGCGAGTCGACCACGCGGGAGTCGGCGTGCCGGCAGTACGGACACCGCATCGCCCGACCTCCTTGATCGACCACGGGTACGCTTCGGCCGCCTCCGGGCACGCCTCGGGACGGCGGAACCATCCCCGCAGGATGGCCGCCGGGTCAGCGGTATCGGAGTGCGGTCGGTAGTCGAACCCAACCTGTAGGCGACTTACGCCCGTGTGACTACTACATCTAGGGGTCGACCGTATGCCGCCGACGATCCGAGGTCAAGTTGGCCGGCGTGTCCGGCGCGTCACCCGACAGCCCACCCGC
>NZ_POTY01000172.1 GCF_003236315.1 Micromonospora craterilacus | reverse complement strand
GCAGGAAGGTGCGGGTCTGCCGGTGCACGGCGAGCGCCACCCACTCGTCGGTGAGCGGGTCGTAGCGCAGCTGGGAGGCGGGTGGGGGAGGGGGCAGCTCGCGCCGGTCCGGCTGGTCCCGGACGGCGTCGTCCCGCTCGTCGAAGTAGACCAGCTCGCGGCCGTCGGCCAGGGTGATCGCCGTACGCTTCATCGGCGCGCCCGGTCGCCGGTACCGGCCACCACGACCAGTTCGCCGACCCGGTCGGTGAGCAGCCGCCGGGCCTCCGGCGGCAGCCGGTCGTCGGTGATCAGCACGTGGGCGTCGGCGAGCGGGGCGATCGAGGAGATGCCGACCGTCCCCCACTTGCTGTGGTCGGCGAGCACCACCAGCCGGTCCGCCGCCGCCACCAGGGCGCGGTTCGTCTCGGCCTCCAGCAGGTTCGGGGTGGTGAAGCCGGCCCGGTCGGTCACCCCGTGCACGCCGAGGAAGAGCAGGTCCAGGTGCAGGGACCGGACGGCCCCGACGGCCAGCGGCCCGACCAGCGCGTCCGAGGGGGTGCGCACCCCGCCGGTGAGCACCACCGTCTGGTCGTCGCGGCCCTGGCCGTGCAGGATCTCGGCCACCGGCAGCGAGTTGGTCACCACGGTCAGGGCCGGCACGTCGACCAGCCGCCGGGCCAGTTCGGCGGTGGTGGTGCCGGCGGACAGCGCGATCGCCGCGCCCGGGCGGACCAGTTGTGCCGCCCGGGCCGCGATGGCCGCCTTCTCGGCCTGCTGGCGTACCGACTTGGCCTGGAAGCCCGGCTCGTCGGTCGAGCCGGCGGCGGTGGCGCCGCCGTGCACCTTCGCCAACAGGCCGCGCTCGTGCAGCAGGTCCAGGTCGCGCCGGATGGTCATGTCGGATACGCCGAACTCGGTGGCCAGCTCGCCGACGCGTACCCCGCCGGTCGCCCGGACCCGGTCGAGGATCGCCGCCTGGCGCTGTTGCGCGAGCACTCGCCAGCCCCCTCACGCGGTTAACCTGAACGAACAACTTCGAACAGAGTCAAACACTAGCGCGACGGTATGACCTACGGAAGGGAGCATGATCCCGTGATCAGCGGGACGGGTGGCGCGGCTCCACCCAGCCGGTCTCGGTCAGATGGTGCAGGACCGACTGGACCGCCTCGTCCACGCTGAGATCCGTGGTGTCGAGCACCAGGTCGGCATCGGTCGGCTCCTCGTACGGGTCGTCGATGCCGGTCATCCCGGTGAGCACGCCGGCCCGAGCCCGCGCGTACAGGCCCTTGCGGTCGCGTCGCTCGCAGACCTCCAACGGGGTGGCGACGTGCACCAGCACGAAACCCGCTCCCGCCGCCACCGCCATCTCCCGGGCGGTCGCCCGAGCCTGGGCGTACGGGGCGATCGGGCAGCAGATGCCGATGCCCCGGTGCCGGGCGATCTCGGCGGCCACCCAGCCGATCCGGCGTACGTTGACATCCCGGTCGGCCTTGCTGAATCCCAGCCCCGCGGTCAGCTCGCGGCGCACCACGTCGCCGTCGAGCAGGGTGATCGTGCGCTCACCCTCCTCACGCAGGGCGTCGGCGAGGCCACGGGCGATGGTCGACTTGCCCGAACCGGAGAGGCCGGTGAGGAAGACCACCAGGCCCCGGTGCCGCCGGGGCGGCCGGGCCTGGGCCAGTTCCTTCGCCACCGCGGGCGGGGTGTGCCACTCGGGCAGCGGGAACCCGCGGTCCAGCAGGTCGTCGATCTCGGTCTGGGTCAGGGCCAGTCGCCGGTTGCGCGGCGGGATGTCCTCGCGCCAACGCCACTGACCGTCCCGGTTGTCGTACGCCAGCTCGCGGGGAACCAGCACCCGCAGCCCGGCACCGGAGAGCATCTCGCCGGTGGAGAGCAGGTGGGTCACGCCGTACGCGGCGGAGACCCGGGCCCGCAGCAGGGCGTCGCTGATCTCGTCCCGCCGTCGGGCCAGCGGCACAGCGACCAGGGTCGCCGGCGGCATCCGGTCGCGTGCCGCGAAGACGCCGCGCACCAGCGCCTCGGGCGGCAGCCCGCCGGTGCCGTCCTCGCCCACCGGAATCATGACCAGAAGATGCGCGCCGAGGGTACGCACGGCGTGCGCGATCTGGGCCAGCTGCGGTCGGTGCAACGGGCGGTCGGCGATCACCCCGAGCACCCGGCCCGGTGGCAGCAGCGCGCGGATCTCCTCGGGTGTGCGGCGCAACCGCTGGAACGGCCCGTGCCCACCGTCGCCGAGCCGGCGGACGCTGCCCCCGACCCCGGTCACCCCGTCGCGCACCGGCCACGCGTCGGTCACCTCCAGCGCCGCCACCGGCGCGCCCTCGCCGTCGGTGAGCACGAGCGTCCGGCGGTTCGGGTCGGTGAGGTCGAACTCCCGCACCAGCGCGGCAGGCACCTGGAGGGTCACCGCCACCGGCCACGACGCGCCGTCGACCAGCCGGCCACGGCGGCTGACGGAGACCAGGTCAGCCCGGGTCATGAAGCCGGTCAGCGGTGCGTACGCGCCGGTCAGCAGCAGCTCCAGATCCGCAAGCTCGCCGGGACGCGGCGTGTACGCCGGTGCGTCCCGAAGCACCTCGTCGGGCAGCACCCACCCGTTGCTCATCAGACCCCCAACTCCGGCGACCGGCACACAGTTTTGCAGCCGGCCGCCAATCGGTCGAGAGTGCCACTCCTGCTGCCGCCCGGGCGCCGGGGCAGCCACCCCGTTGCGGCCTGGGCCGTGGCCCGGCCCGGCTCAGCCGGCCGGGTCCAGCGGCGCCGCGCCGAACGACACCGCGAACCGCTTGCACCAGACGGAGATGCTGGTCAGGGCGTCCAGGTCGACATCGGCCGGGATGTCGTACCCCTGGTCGCCGCGGTTGCCCTTGAGCCGGCCCAGCTCGACCCAGTGGCCGTCGTCGAACACGTGCCAGCCGGCCCGGCCCTCCAGCACCGGCTGGTCGGTGAGCCAGACCCGTAGGTCCGGGCCGTTGGAGGTGGACAGCCCGACCAGTTCCAGCCGGTGCCGCCCGTCGTCGGTACGCACGATGCGAGCGCTCCCCGACGTCTGGTACTCGTGGCTGACGAATTCGCCGGAGCGGACCAGCGTCGCCACCGTGCTCAGCGGCTCGGCCACCTCGGTGTCGGTGACCAGCTTCCAGGGCTGGAACCAGTACAGGCCGAACACCGAACCGGCGGCCAGCACCGCGATCGCGATCCACGTCAACGGGGTGCGGAGCAGGCGAGAGATCATCTATCGAGTGTGCCGGTGCCGCCGGAACCGGTCAGTCCCGGTCGGCGTTACGAAATCCTTACCGCCCGCCGGCCGGTCACGCCGAGCCGGCGCCGGACCGTCCGCTTCAGACGTCGCCACAGGCCGGGCTTCTTCGCCGGCGGCTTCTTCCGCTTGTCGACCACGGTCGGGCCGGCGCCGTCGACGGCACAGGAGACCGCCAGCGGCAGCTTCGCGTCCAGGCTCCACCCGGAGCCGCTGACCCGGGCCTTCAGGCTCCAGTCGCCCCGGGTGCGGCCGGCGTTGAGGGTGCGGAAGTCGGCGGTCGCGGTGCCCCGGTACAGCAGGTGCAGCCCACCCGAGGAGTCCGGTACGCGGTCCACCTCGAAGCGCACCGGGAGAAGGAACTCGGCGTTGTCGACGGCGCGCCGGACGACCACGTCCAGCCTCGCCCGGCCCAGCTCGGCGGTGCAGTCGAGCAGCTCGGCGGGGATCTCCTCGACAGGCACGACCAGCCGGTCACGCCCGGCGGAGTGGGTGTACGAGACGGGCTGGTCGCCGTCGCGGAGCTGACCGGTGAGGGTGACGGACAACGTCGAGCCGGTCACCTCGTACTCCTTGAGGCGGGCGCGGGCGCGGACGCCCGCCTCCCACTCGGCCAGCCGGAGCAGGTCCGCGACCCGACCCTGCGCGGCCAGGCCGGCGATGGTCCGCTGCACCGACGGCAGCCCGGCGGCGACCCCGGGCGCGAACCGTTCCTGGATGGTCTTCTGGATCTCGGTCACCACCTGGTCGACCCAGTCCGGCGGGGCGTTCCGCAGCCGGGCGCCCCGCAGCCGCTTGGTCATCTCGGTGCGTAGCCACCGCCGGTGCAGCTTGTCGCGCAGCGGGCCCGGATCGGTGTGCGCGTCGACGATGTCGAGCACCTCGCGCAGGCTGCTGAAGTACGCCGCCGGCTCCATCCGGGTGGCGGTCAGGCTGCCACCGTCCGGCCGTTTCCGGTGGTGGTAGCAGGTGTAGTCCGACAGCACGCAGGTGCGGCGGGAGAGGAGGTACGCGCGGACGACCAGGTGGTGGTCCTCCAGCCGCTTGCGGCCCTCCTCCGGGAACCGCAGGTCGTGCTCCAGCAGGAACGTCCGGCGGAACATCTTGTGGCAGGTGAGGCTGTCGATCAGCGGGGCATTGTCCAGCGTGGCGTCGGGGCGGTTGACCCGGAACAGCCCCCGGGGCACCGACCGGCCGTGCCCGGCCATCTTGCCGACGACGATGTCGGCGTCGTGCTCCCTGGCGTACGCGTACAACCGCGCCAGCGCCTCGTCGGCGAGCCAGTCGTCGTCGTCCGCGAACTGGACGTACTCCCTGCGGGCCCGCTGCACCCCCACGTTGCGGGGGCGGGACGGCCAGCCGGAGTTCTCGATGTGCAGCACGTGGATGTGCGGGTGGGCGGCGGCCAACTCGTCCAACCGGGCCGGCGTGGCGTCGGTCGAGCCGTCGTCGACGAAGATCACCTCGAACTCGGTGGCCGGCATCGACTGGCAGAGCAGTGAATCGACGAGCTTTTCGAGGTGCTCGCCCGGGTTGTACGCCGGAACCACCACGCTCACCTTCGGCACGCCCGTCGCCATGACCCTCCTCGTGACCTGTTGTGCCGCCGGCGCGACGCACGGTGACATCAGTATGTATCAGATGCCGTGGGGCGTCGGGGCGACGTGTCCGGCGTGGCGTTCCGTGGCGCGCCGGCTACCGAACGCCACCGTGGGTGGCTGTCCCTAGGGGAAGCGAACCCGTCAGGATCAGGGGAAACAGGGGTCGTTTCCGGAGCCCGCGAGGTTGCTGGTCGGCCCTAGGCTGTCGGCGTGACACTGATCGCAACCGAGTCGTTGACGAAGGTCTACGGCGGGGGCGTCACCGCGCTGGCTGATCTGACGGTCGCGGTAGAGCCGGGGATCGTCGGCCTGGTGGGCGCCAACGGCGCCGGCAAGTCGACCCTGATCAAACTCCTGCTCGGACTCCTCACCCCCACCGGAGGCCGGATCCGGGTGCTCGGGCTCGACCCGAGCACCGATGCGGCGGCGGTGCGTGCCCGGGTCGGCTACATGCCGGAGCACGACTGCCTGCCGCCCGACCTGTCCGCCGCCGAACTGGTCACCCATCTCGGGCGGATGAGTGGCCTGCCGCGTACGGTCGCCCGCGAGCGGGCCTCCGAAGCGCTGCGCCACGTGGGGCTGCACGAGGAGCGCCATCGCCCGGTGGGGGGCTACTCCACCGGCATGAAGCAGCGGGTCAAGCTCGCTCAGGCGCTCGTGCACGACCCCGACCTGCTGCTGCTCGACGAACCCACCAACGGCCTCGACCCGGCCGGCCGGGACGCGATGCTCGCTCTGGTACACCGGATCGGCACCGAGTTCGGCATCTCCGTACTGGTCTGCTCGCACCTGCTCGGCGAGGTCGAGCGGATCTGCGACACGCTGGTCGCCATCGAGGGCGGGCGGCTGCTGCGGGCCGACCACATCGCCGCGATGACCTCGGCCACCGACGTGCTCGCCGTCGAGGTCAGCGAGGGCACCGAGGCGCTGGCCGCCCGGCTGGCCGCGCTAGACCTGCCGGTCGGCCGGGAGGGACGGCTGCTGCTCGTCCCGCTCGCCGACCAGGCCACCTACGACCTGATCCTCGGCGCGGTGGCCGACCTGGACCTGCCGTTGCACCGGCTGGACCAGCGCCGGCACCGGGTGGCCGAACTCTTCGCCCGGAGGGAGAGCAGCCATGCCTGAGCCGACGGGCGTCATCCACGACATCGGCTACCAGCGCTACACCGGCCCCCGGCTCGGCCGCCGCCATGTCTTCGGCGCGCTGTACCTGCACGGGGTGCGGACCACCTTCGGGCTGGGCCGCAGCGCCAAAGCCAAGATCTTCCCCTGGCTGGTGGTCGGCATCGTCCTCACGGTGGCCGCCGCGGTGACCGCGATCCGTGCCCAGATCGGCGAAGCGGTCATGACGTACGCCCAGTTCGCCGACTCGATGAGCTGGCTGGTCATCTTCTTCGTCGCGGTGGCCGCGCCCGAGCTGGTCTCCCGTGACCTGCGCAGCGGTGTGCTCCCGCTGTACTTCTCCCGGCCGTTGCCCCGCGCCGACTACCCGCTGGCCAAGCTGCTCGCGCTGGTCACCGCGCTCTGGCTGCTGCTCGGCGCACCGCAGTTGATGATGTTCCTCGGCGCCGCGTTCACCGCCGACGGGATGCGCGGAGTCTGGGACGAGCTGCTGGATCTGCTGCCCGGGCTGCTCTACGCCGGGCTGTGGGCGGTGGTCTTCGCCTCGGTCGGCCTGCTGATCGCCTCGCTGACCGGCAAGCGGGCCTTCGCCGCCGGCGGAATCGTCGCGGTCTTCCTGATGACCACGCCGATCGTCGGCATCCTGTCGGTCCTGCCGTCGCAGACGGCGAACCAACTGGCCGGGCTCGCCTCGCCGTCCACCCTGGTGCAGGGGGTCGGCATCTGGACGCTGGGGGACCTGCTGATCACCGACCCGGATGCCGGCATCCCCGACCTCGGCTCGTTTGGCCCGGTGTACGCGCTGGCCGCCGTCGTGCTCGTGGCCGGCTGTGTCGCCCTGCTGCTGGCCCGCTACCGGAAGGTGGCCGCACGATGACCGCGCTCGACTCTGCCGCCCCGACGACCACCACCAGCACCCTCGACCTCGCCGGGGTCTCCCGCTGGTACGGCAACGTGGTCGCGGTCAACGACGTGAGCATGACCCTGGGGCCCGGGGTGACCGGGCTGCTCGGCCCGAACGGCGCGGGCAAGACCACGCTGCTGCACATGATGGCCGGCTTCCTCGCCCCCTCCCGGGGCCAGGTGACCCTGGACGGCCGGCCCACCTGGCGCAACCCGGACGTCTACCGGTGGCTCGGGCTGGTCAGCGAGCGGGAGGCGGTGCACACCTTCCTCACCGCGTACGAGTTCGTGCTGGCCACCGCGAAGTTGCACAAGCTGCCGGACCCGCAGGCGGCGGCCCGCCGGGCGGTGGCCCTGGTCGAGCTGGAGGGCGCGCAGGACCGCCGGATCGGCACGTACTCCAAGGGGATGCGGCAGCGGGCCCGGGTGGCGGCGGCGCTGGTGCACGACCCGCAGGTGCTGCTGCTCGACGAGCCGTTCAACGGCATGGACCCGCGCCAGCGGCTGCACATGATGGAGCTGCTGCACTCCCTCGGCGACGCGGGCCGCACCATCCTGTTCAGCTCGCACATCCTGGAGGAGGTCGAGCAGGTCTCCGGCACCGTGCAGGTGATGGTCGCCGGCCGGCTCGCCGCCTCCGGTGACTTCCGGACCATCCGCCGGCTGATGACCAACCGGCCGCACGTCTTCGCCGTCCGCTCCACCGACGACCGGGCGTTGGCCGTGGCCCTGATGGCCGAACCCTCGGTGACCGGGGTCGAGCTGGGCCGCGACGGGCTGACCGTGCGGGCCGGCGACTACGGCGCCTTCACCCGGATGCTGCCGAAGGTGGCTCTGGCCCGCGGCGTCCGGGTGCGGCAGCTGGTTCCCGAGGACGAATCCCTGGAGAGCGTCTTCTCCTACCTGGTGGAGGCCTGATGTCCACTGTCTCCTGGATCACCGCGCGCGGCCTGTTCGGGCGCCGTCGGTTCCTGTTGCTGCTGCCGTTGCCGGTACTGCTGGTGGCGCTGGCCGCGATCTCCCGCGGGATGGGGGTGTCGCCCAGCGACTGGGGGCCGCCGGTGCTGATCGGCCTCGGGCTGGCGGTGGTGCTGCCGGTGGTCGCACTGATCGTCGGCACCGGTGTGCTCGGTGCCGAGATCGACGACGGCACGGTGGCGCACGTGCTGACCACCCCGCTGCCGCGCTGGCAGATCGTGCTGCCGAAGCTGGCGGTGGCGGCCGGGGTCACCGCGGTCACCGTCGCGGTGCCGATGTTCGCCGCCGGGCTGCTGGCCGATTCGGTACGCCTCGGCCTGGCGCTCGCCGCCGCCTCGTCGGTCGGTGCGCTGGCGTACTCGGCGCTGTTCGTGGCGGTCAGCCTGCTCACCCGGCGGCCGGTGCTGCTCGGCCTGGTCTACGTGCTGATCTGGGAGGGGCTGCTGGGCAACGTGATCACCGGCACCCGGGTGCTCTCCATCCAGCACTACGTGATCGCCCTGGCCGACCGGATCGCCCCGACCAACCTGCTCGAAACGACGGTCTCCGTACCGCTGGCGGTGGTGATGACCACGCTGGTCAGCGTCGGCTTCACCCTGCTCGCGATCGACCGGCTCCGCTCGTTCTCGATGGCCGGCGAAACCAGCTGACCCAATCGCCGGGAGGCAGCATCTTCGGGGAAGGTGCTGCCTCCCCGGCTTGTGAGGCAGCACCTTCCCCGAAGATGTGCGGGCTTGCGCCGCGCCTCAGAACGCGCAGGCGATGACGAGTGCGGGCGTGCGGTCGGGGAGCAGGTCGAGCTTGCCGATGTGGCCCGCCGCCCGTAGGTCGTCCACGACCAGGGTCAGCTGGGCGAGCAGGGCGGCCGGGCCGAGCGCCTCGGCCAGCGGCACCTCCGCCTTCATCGACAGCTTCCGCTCGGACTTGGCCCGGCGGACCTGCCCCAGCGCGTCGCCGGCCAGCCGCAGCAGCTCCGGGTCACCGTCGCCCTGGATCGCCCGGCCCACCTCGTACGTGGTGGGCCACGGCGCCCGGTGCACCGAGCCGTACCGCCACCAGGACCACACCTCCTCGGCCGCGAACGGCAGCACCGGGGCGAGCAGCCGCAGCTGCACCGAGAGGGCGGTGGCCAGCGCCGCCCGGGCCGAGTCGGCTCCGGCGCCGGTGCCGTAGGCGCGCTCCTTCACCAACTCGATGTAGTCGTCGCAGAACCGCCAGAAGAACGACTCGGTGGCCTGCAACGCCGCCGTGTGGTCGTACGCCTCGAAGGCGGTGGTGGCGGTGGTGACCACCGTGGCCAGTTCGGCGAGCATGGCCCGGTCCAGCGGCTCGGTGGCCGGGGCCCGCAGCGCGTCCGCGGCGCCCAGCCCGAGCGCGAACCGGGACGCGTTCAGCAGCTTGGTGGCGAGCCGCCGGCCGACCTTGATCTGCGCCGGGTCGAAGGCCAGGTCGGTGCCGGGCCGCCCGGTGGCCGCCCAGTACCGCACGGCGTCGGACCCGTGCTGCTCCAGCAGCGCCATCGGGGTCACCACGTTCCCCTTGGACTTGGACATCTTCTTGCGGTCCGGGTCGAGGATCCAGCCGGACAGCTCGGCCGTCCGCCACGGCAGCGTGCCGTGTTCCAGGTGCGCGCGGACCACCGTGGCGAACAGCCAGGTCCGGATGATCTCCTGGCCCTGCGGGCGCAGGTCCATCGGGAAGACCCGGCGGAACAGCTCCGGGTCGCGTTCCCAACCGCCCGCGATCTGCGGGGTCAGCGACGAGGTGGCCCAGGTGTCCAGCACGTCCGGGTCGCCGACGAACCCGCCCGGCACGCCGCGCTGCGACTCGTGGTAACCGGCCGGGGCGTCCTCCGACGGGTCGATCGGCAGCGCAGACTCGTCCGGCGTGAGAGGGTGGGACCAGTCCGGCTCGCCAGTGTCGTCGAGCCGGTACCACACCGGCACCGGCACCCCGAAGAAGCGCTGCCGGCTGACCAGCCAGTCGCCGGTCAGGCCGCTCACCCAGTGCTCGTAGCGGTGCCGCATGTGCTCCGGCACCCAGCGCAGCTCGCGCCCCCGGGCCAACAACGCCTCGCGCAGGTCGGCGTCCCGGCCACCGTTGCGCAGGTACCACTGCCGGGTCGAGACGATCTCCAACGGTCGGTCGCCCCGCTCGTAGAACTTCACCGGATGGGTGATCGGGCGCGGCTCGCCGACCAGGTCACCCGCGTCGGCCAGCAGTTCCACGATGGTCCGTCGGGCCCCGTTGACGGTCTGCCCGGCCAGCGCCGCGTACGGCTGCGCGGGCACCCCGGCGGGGGCCTCCGGCAGCAGCCGGCCGTCCCGGCCGATCACCACGCGGGTGTCCAGCGCCAGCTCCCGCCACCAGGTCACGTCGGCCAGGTCGCCGAAGGTGCAGACCATCGCGATGCCGGTGCCCTTGGCCGGGTCCGCCAGCGCGTGCGCGCGCACCGGCACCTCGACGTCGAAGACGGGGGTACGCACGGACGTGCCGACCAGGTCGGCGTACCGCTCGTCGTCGGGGTGGCAGACCAGCGCGACGCAGGCCGGCAACAGCTCCGGCCGGGTGGTGTCGATGAGCACCTCCCGACCGCCGGGGGCGTGGAAACGCAGCCGGTGGTACGCGCCGGGGCGCTCCCGGTCCTCCAACTCGGCCTGGGCGACTGCGGTGGCGAAGCCGACGTCCCACAGCGTCGGCGCCTCGGCCTGGTACGCCTCGTCCCGGGCCAGGTTCCGCAGGAACGCCCGCTGGGACGTGGCCCGGGCCGCCGGACCGATGGTGGTGTACATCAGCGACCAGTCCACCGACAGCCCGAGCCGGCGCCACAGCGCCTCGAAGACCTGCTCGTCGGAGAGGGTCAGCCGCTCGCACTGCTCGATGAAGTTCCGCCGGGAGATCGGGGTCGGGTCGCGCCGGGCGGCGTCGTCCACCGGTGCCTCCGGCGCCCGCCAGTCCGGGTCGTACGGCAGGGCCGGGTCGCAGCGCACGCCGTAGACGTTCTGCACCCGGCGCTCGGTGGGCAGGCCGTTGTCGTCCCAGCCGATCGGATAGAAGACCGTCCGGCCGCGCATCCGCTGGAACCGGGCGACCAGGTCGGTGTGCGTGTACGAGAAGACGTGCCCCATGTGCAGCTCGCCCGATACGGTCGGCGGCGGGGTGTCGATCGCGTATACGTCCGCCCGCTCCTTCGAGCGGTCGAACGCGTACGTGTCCTCCTCCTGCCAGCGGCGCGACCAGGTCTCCTCGAGCCCGTCCAGGGTCGGACGCTCGGGGACGCCGGCGCGGGCCGTCCTCGCCGTATCAGTCATCCGTCGATGGTAAGCACCGACCCGCTGGCCGACATCCGATTACCTACAGCAGCGAGTCGCGCCACTGGCGGTGCAGGGCGGCGTACCGGCCGCCGTCGGCGATCAGCTCGGCCGGCGGGCCGTCCTCGACGATCCGGCCGCCGTCGAGGACCAGGACCCGGTCGGCGGTCTCCACGGTGGAGAGCCGGTGTGCGATCACCACCGCGGTCCGGTCCCGCAGGATGGTGCCGAGCGCGTGCTGCACCAGCCGCTCGGTCGGTACGTCCAGCGACGAGGTCGCCTCGTCCAGGATCAGCACCGCCGGATCGGCCAGGAAGGCCCGAGCGAAGGCGACCAACTGCCGCTGTCCGGCGGAGAGCCGCCCGCCGCGCCGGTGCACCTCGGTGGCGTACCCGTCGGGCAGCGCCGCGATGAAGTCGTGCGCGCCGATCGCCCGGGCGGCAGCCTCGACGGCGGCGTCGTCGGCCTCCGGGCGACCGAACCGGATGTTCTCCGCCACGGTGCCGCCGAACAGGTGGGTCTCCTGGGTCACCAGCACCACCGTGCGGCGCAGTTCCGCGTCGGCGACCTGCCGCAGGTCCACGCCGTCGAGGGTGACCGTGCCGGCCGCCGGGTCGTGGAACCGGGCGAGCAGCTTGGCGACGGTGGACTTGCCGGCGCCGGTCGGCCCGATCAGCGCCACGGTCTGTCCGGCCGGAATGCTGAGATCCAGCCCGGCCAGGATCGGGGCGTCCGGGCGGTACCCGAACGAGACCGCCCGGAAGGTGATCGCGCCCCGGAGGGGGCCACGGGGCAGCGGCACGGGTCGCCCGGGCTCGGCGACCGTGGGTCGCTCGTCGAGCACCCCGGCGAGCTTCTCCAGCGCCGCCGTCGCGGACTGCAACGAGTTGTAGAACTGGCTCAGTTCCTGCATCGGTTCGAAGAACCGGCGCAGGTAGAGCAGGAACGCCGCGAGCACCCCGACCCCGGTGTCGCCGCCCAGCACCCGGGCGCCGCCGTAGCAGAGCACCGCCGCCACGGTGACGTTGCCGATCAGCTTGATGCCCGGCGAGTACGTCGCGATCAGGCGGAACGCGTGCTGGCTGGATTGGCGGTAGTCGTCGTTGACCGAGGCGAAGATGTGCTGGTTACGCGGCTCCCGGCGGTACGCCTGGACGGCCCGGATGCCCCGCATCGATTCGACGAAGTGGACGATGACCAGGGCCATCGCCTCCCGGGTGCGCCGGTACGCGGCGGCCGACGCCCGGGCGAACCAGCGGGACAGCCAGAACAGCAACGGGAAGGCGAGCAGGGTGACCGCGGCCAGCGGCAGGTCCAGCCAGAGCAGGATGCCGGCCACCGACACGATCGTCAGAGCGGCCATCACCAGGCTCTCCACGCCGCCGTCGACCAGTTCGGCGATCGAGTCGATGTCACTGGTCAGGCGCGAGATCATCCGGCCCGAGGTGTACCGCTCGTGGAAGGCCACCGGCAGGCGCAGGAAGTGCGCGTACACCCGCTGGCGGAGATCGAGCAGGACGGCCTGGCCGATCCGGGCGGAGAGGGTGAGGAAGCCGCGTCGGGCCGCGTACTCGATTCCGGCCGCGGCGGCGAACGACACGGCGACGGCGACCAGCGGGCCGGGCCGACCGGCTCGCAGCGGCTCGATCGCCCGGTCGATGCCCAGCATGACCAGGTACGGCCCGGACATGGCCGCCGCGTTCTGGGCGAGCAGCAGCGCGACCGCGGCACCCAACCGGGCGCGGTGCGGGCGCAGCACGTCGGTCAACAGCGCCCGGCTGCGGGCCCGCAGCCGGGCCACCGCCTCAGGGCTGGCGTCCTCGGCGAGACTGCGATCGGCGTGCGGGTCGGGGGCGACCCCCCGCCAGTAGGCCGGGTCGGCGGCCGGGCCGGGCGCTCGCTGGGCCGGGCTGGACCCGTCCCCGACCGTCCCGCCGGTCACGAGCGCACCAGCGGGAAACCGCCGGTCGGCGGGCCGGCCGGCAGCCGAGGATGCGGCACGGCGGCCGGCTCGGCCGAGAGCACCGCGCGGTACGCCGGCACGGTGGCCAGCAGTTCGGCGTGCGGGCCGACGGCGGAGATCCGGCCGTGCTCCAACAGCGCGACCCGGTCGGCGAGGGCGATGGTGGACGGCCGGTGCACCACCAGCAGCGCGGTCATGTCGCGCAGCACCCGCTTCAACGCCGACTCCACCGCCGCCTCGGTGTGCACGTCGAGCGCGGACAGCGGATCGTCGAGGACGAGCACCGCGGGCCGGACGAGCACCGCCCGGGCCAGCGCCAGCCGCTGCCGCTGCCCACCGGAGAGCGACAACCCCTGCTCGCCGAGCCGGGTACGCAGGCCCCACGGCAGGTCGTACGCGAACTCGGCCTGGGCCAGCGCGAGAGCCGCCCGGACCTCGTCCTCGCCGGCGTCGGGCCGGCCCAGGGTGAGGTTCTCCCAGACCGACATGGAGAACAGCGTCGGCTCCTCGAACGCGGTCGCGACCAGCCGGCGCAGCGAGGCCAGCCGCAGGTCGCGCAGGTCGTGCCCGTCGAGGGTGATCCGACCCGTCCCGACGTCGTGCAGCCGGGGCACCAGGGACAGCAGGGTGCTCTTGCCGCTGCCGGTCGCGCCGACCACGGCCAGCGTCTCGCCGGGCTCGACGGTCAGGTCCACGCCGCGCAGCACCGGCGTGGTGGTGCCCGGGTACCGGAAGGTGACCGCCTCGAAGCGCAGCCGACCGCGGATCGTCGAGCGGGCCAGGGCCACGGTGACGGGAGCGTCGACGATGGCCGGTGCGGTGTCCAGCACCTCCTGGATCCGGTCGGCGGCGGTGGCCGCCTCCTGCCCGTTGGCGATGATCCAGCCCAGCGACTGCACCGGCCAGATCAGCATCAGCTGAAGGCTGACGAACGCGACTAGCTGACCGACGGTGAGCCGCCCGGCGGCGACCGCCGCGGCACCGGCCACCAGCACGATGCCCAGGGTCAGGTTGGGCACCAGGTCGAGCCGCGCGGCGGTACGGGCCAGCAGCCGCCCCTTGGCGACCCCGGTGTCGTGCAGCGCCCGGGTGCTGGCGGCGAACCGGGCGGCCAGTTGCGGCCCCCGCCCGTACGCCTTCATGGTGCGCAGCCCCTGCGCGGTCTCCTCGACCAGGGTGGCCACGTCGCCCTGCTGGTCCTGCATCCGCCGGGACGCGGCATGGTAGTGCCGACCGAACCGGCGGGCGATCAGGAACAACGGCACCGCGCTGGCCGCCACCAGCAGGCCCAGCGCCGGGTGCAGCCGGATCAGCAGCACCACCACGCCCAGGTACGTGACCAGGTTGAGGACGAGGAAGAACAGGCCGAAGGAGAGGAACCGGCGCAGCACCGACAGGTCGCTGGTGATCCGGGACAGCAGCTGACCGGAGGGCCACCGGTCGTGGAAGCTGGGCGGCAGCCGTTGCAGGTGGGCGTAGACGTCGTCGCGGATGGTCGCCTCCATGGCCACCGAGGACGACGACTGCACCCACCGCCGGATGAAGATCAGCAGGGCCTCGGCCAGACCGAGCAGCAGTGCGAGCCCGGCCAGCTGGAACAGCCCGGCCAGGTCCCGCTCGGCCACCGGCCCGTCGACCACCCGCTGTGCCACCAGCGGCACGGCGATGCCCGCGGCGGTGGCGGCGAGCCCGGCGAGCATCAGCCAGCTGAACTCCACGGCGTGCGGACGCAGGTAATGGCGCAGCCGCCAGAGGTTGCGCAGCGGATGTCGACGGATCTCGCCCCGGTCGGCCGGGCCGCCGCCGCTCCCCGCAGCCACTACCCGACGGTAGCGGCAAATGGGAGCGGTGCTGGTGTCGGCTTGTTGTCAGCTGCGTTGCCGCTCCGGGCGGCCGGCCTCGTGATCGAGGAGCCACTCCTTCACCGGCAGCCCCCAGCGGAAGCCGCCCAGCGTCCCGTCGGTACGCAGCACCCGGTGACACGGAACGAACAGGGCGGCGGCGTTGCGGGCGCAGGCCGCCGCGGCGGCACGCACCGCGGCGGGGCGCCCGGCCAGCCGGGCGTACGCGGTGTAGGTGACCGGTTCGCCCGGCTTCACCTCGCGCAGCACCCGCCAGGCGTGGGGCAGGAACGTGCCGCCGCTGTGCTGCTCGACCGGAACCGCGTCGATCGCGGTCAGCTCGCCGTCGAGGTACCGGGCGACGGCAGCGGTGACCGCGCCGAGTTCACCCCGCTGGCGCAGCTCACCGCGCAGGCTGGGGTGGACCAGCGGCAACAGGTTCGCCGGGTCGGCCGTGAAGCCGGCGGCCCGCACCGCACCGTCCGGGCCGGCGAGGACGCTGAACGCGCCCACCGGCGTCTCGATGCGCGCGCTGTCAATGATCGTGTCGTTCACGCTGCTCTCCAGGTCGGGTTGGCGCTGCTCTCAGGGTCGGGTTGGCGCTGGTCTCAAGGTGGGGTTGGCGCTGGTCTGCGGGTCGGGTGGGCGCTGCGTGTTCCGGGGTCGGATTCACGCTGCTCGCCAGAGGTGGATCACCGCGTACGACCGCCAGGGGCGCCAGCGGGCGGCGTACGCGTCGAGGGTCTTCTCGTCGTCGGGCAGGCCGAGGGCGGCGGCTCCCCGGCGTACCGCGAGGTCGGTGGCGATGAACACATCCGGGTCGCCGAGCGCGCGCATCGCCACGTAGCCCGCCGTCCACGGGCCGATCCCCGGGATCGCGACCAGCTGCCGCGTCGTCTCCGCCCGGTCCACACCCGGTGCCAGGTCGAGCCC
>NZ_POTY01000171.1 GCF_003236315.1 Micromonospora craterilacus | reverse complement strand
ACCGAGGCGGGTTCGGGTGAGCAGGTGCGACGCCCGGACCGGGGCAACCTGGGCTGAAAGTCCCGTTTACCCGGCTCGTCGGCGGCGTGCCGCCGGTCGGTTTGGCGACGGCGTGCAGGCGGGCGTACACTTTCTGATCGGCGCACAGCGTCCACTCCGCCATGCCCACCAAGCGCTTCGGTGGGACGCGGGGCCGCGGCTGGCGCGGGAAATCTGATCTTGATCAGGCACCCCGTGTAAGACGTTGTGAGCCGTCCGGAGCAACCGACGTCAGGACAGCGGAGGACATGCCGAAAAAAGACGGAGCCATCGAGATCGAAGGTCGGGTAATCGAGCCCCTGCCGAACGCCATGTTCCGGGTGGAGCTCGCCAACGGCCACAAGGTGCTGGCTCACATCAGCGGCAAGATGCGGCAGCACTACATCCGCATCCTGCCGGAGGATCGGGTCGTCGTCGAGCTCTCGCCGTACGACCTGACCCGCGGGCGCATCGTCTACCGCTACAAGTAAGCCTGACGGCGGCCGGGAACGTCCCGTGTCCGTCTTCGACGTCCGGTGTCGCAGCTCGTGACGCCGGGCCAGATGGGAAGTAAGGCAACCGTGAAGGTCAAGCCGAGCGTCAAGAGGATCTGCAACAAGTGCCGGGTGATCCGCCGGCACGGCCGGGTCATGGTCATCTGCACCGACCCGCGCCACAAGCAGCGCCAGGGCTGAACCGTTACGACCGACCGGGCAACCGACGGTCGGCCGAGCGAATCCGGCTCGCAGATCCAGACAACACATCACACATGCTCGTCCCAGCCGCGAGCGGTGCGCAGCGCGTACTCTCTCGTGGTTGACCCCCGGTCGGAGGCCGGGGCCCGCTCGGGCAGCGGCCGATCCCGGTCGCCGGCGCAGACTCGCGCCGGAAAGACGGGATGGTCGGTAGCGGGGTGGGACGGGTCCACACCTCCGCAGCACACCACAAGGAGCACGCCCGCACATGGCACGTCTAGTCGGCGTTGATCTCCCCCGCGAGAAGCGGCTGGAGATTGCGCTCACCTACATCTTCGGCGTGGGTCGCACCCGCGCCCTGGAGACGCTCGCTGCCACCGGCATCTCGCCGGACAAGCGCGCCCGGGACCTCACGGACGAGGAGCTGGTTCAGCTCCGTGACCACATTGAGGGCAACTACAAGGTTGAAGGTGACCTGCGCCGCGAGGTCGCCGCTGACATCCGCCGCAAGGTCGAGATCGGCTGCTACGAGGGCATCCGGCACCGCCGGGGCCTGCCCGTTCGTGGCCAGCGGACCCGTACCAACGCGCGGACCCGCAAGGGCCCGAAGCGGACGGTCGCCGGCAAGAAGAAGCCCGGCAAGAAGTAATTAGGAGCGCACAGACTTATGCCACCGAAGGCTCGTGCCGGAGCCGCTGTCAAGAAGGTCCGGCGCAAGGAACGCAAGAACGTCGCCCACGGGCAGGCGCACATCAAGAGCACCTTCAACAACACCATCGTGTCCATCACGGACCCAACCGGTGCCGTCATCTCCTGGGCCTCCGCGGGCCAGGTCGGCTTCAAGGGCTCCCGCAAGTCGACCCCGTTCGCCGCGCAGCTGGCCGCCGAGGCCGCCGCGCGTCGGGCCATGGAGCACGGCATGCGCAAGGTCGACGTGTTTGTCAAGGGCCCCGGCTCCGGCCGGGAGACCGCCATCCGTTCGCTGCAGGCGGTGGGCCTGGAGGTCGGGCAGATCTCCGACGTCACCCCGCAGCCGCACAACGGATGCCGTCCGCCGAAGCGTCGCCGGGTCTGAGAGGTTAGAGAGAGATGGCTCGTTACACCGGTGCTGACTGCCGCCGTTGCCGGCGGGAGAAGATGAAGCTGTTCCTCAAGGGCAGCAAGTGCGATGGCCCGAAGTGCCCGTTCGAGTCCCGGCCGTTCCCGCCCGGGCAGCACGGCCGCGGCCGCACCAAGGAGACGGAGTACCTGCTCCAGCTCCGTGAGAAGCAGAAGGCCCGCCGCGTCTACGGCGTGCTGGAGAAGCAGTTCCGCGGTTACTACGAGGAGGCCGTGGCCAAGCAGGCCAAGACCGGTGAGGTCCTCCTGCAGATCCTCGAGTCGCGGCTGGACAACGTGGTCTACCGGGCTGGCTACGCCAAGTCCCGGGACATGGCCCGTCAGCTGGTCAAGCACGGTCACTTCACGGTGAACGGCAAGAAGGTCGACATCCCGTCGTTCCGGGTCAAGGAGCACGACATCATCGAGGTGCGTGCCAAGAGCAAGGAACTCACCCCGTTCCTGGTGGCGCAGGGTGAGGCCGGCTCGCGGACCGTTCCGGCGTGGCTGGAGGCCATCCCGAGCCAGATGAAGATCCTCGTGCACTCGCTTCCGAGCCGCCAGGTGATCGACACCCAGGTTCAGGAGCAGCTGATCGTCGAGCTCTACTCCAAGTAAGGGCTCGTTGCGGTGGCCCGCCTCGCGAGGGCGGGCCACCGGAACACTTGTGTCGTGGGCGTCATATAGCGGGCGCCCCGGAAGAGAAGAGAAGACATGCTCATCAGCCAGCGACCGACCCTCTCCGAGGAGTCGATCAACGAGACCCGGTCCCGGTTCACCATCGAGCCGCTGGAGCCGGGCTTCGGCTACACCCTGGGCAACTCGCTGCGGCGTACGCTGCTGTCGTCCATCCCGGGTGCGGCGGTCACCTCGATCAAGATCGACGGTGTGCTGCACGAGTTCACCACGATCCCCGGGGTCAAGGAGGACGTGGTCGAGCTCGTCATGAACATCAAGGAGCTGTGCGTCAGCTCCGAGCACGACGAGCCGGTCAGCATGTACCTGCGCAAGCAGGGCCCGGGTGACGTGACCGCCGGTGACATCCAGCCCCCGGCCGGTGTCTCGGTGCACAACCCAGACCTGAAGCTCGCCACCCTCAACGGCAAGGGCCGGCTCGACATGGAGCTGACCGTCGAGCGGGGTCGGGGCTACGTCACGGCGGCGCAGAACAAGCAGGCGGGTGCGGAGATCGGCCGGATCCCGGTCGACTCGATCTACTCGCCGGTGCTCAAGGTGACGTACCGCGTCGAGGCGACCCGTGTCGAGCAGCGGACCGACTTCGACCGGCTGATCATCGACGTCGAGACCAAGCCGTCGATGGGCCCGCGTACCGCGCTGGCCTCGGCCGGTTCGACGCTGGTGGAGCTGTTCGGGCTGGCCCGGGAGCTGGACGAGACGGCGGAGGGCATCGACATCGGCCCGTCGCCGCAGGACGCGCAGCTGGCGGCGGACCTGGCCCTGCCGATCGAGGAGCTGGACCTGACCGTCCGCTCCTACAACTGCCTCAAGCGCGAGGGCATCAACTCCGTTGGTGAGCTCATCGGGCGTACCGAGGCCGACCTCCTCGACATCCGCAACTTCGGTCAGAAGTCGATCGACGAGGTCAAGATGAAGCTCGCCGGGATGGGTCTGGGGCTGAAGGACTCGGCTCCGAACTTCGACCCGGCGCACGTCGTGGACAGCTTCGGTGAGGCCGACTACGACACCGACGACTACCGCGAGACCGAGCAGCTCTAGTCCGCGCTGCCGCCACACCTGAGGAGCACCAAGCATGCCCACGCCCACCAAGGGCCCCCGCCTCGGCGGCAGCCCCGCGCACGAGCGGCTGATGCTGGCCAACCTGGCCACCGCGCTGTTCCAGCACGGCAAGATCAAGACCACCGAGACCAAGGCCCGGCGGCTGCGTCCGCTCGCCGAGCAGCTCATCACCAAGGCCAAGCGGGGCGACCTCGCCTCGCGCCGGCGGGTGGCGGGCGTCGTGAAGGACAAGGACGTGGTCTACGGCCTGTTCGACCAGATCGCGCCGCGGTACGCCAACCGTCAGGGTGGCTACACCCGGATCGTGAAGACCGGTCCGCGCAAGGGCGACAACGCGCCGATGGCGATCATCGAGCTGGTCGAGGAGTTGCAGGTCACCGAGCCGAAGGCGAACAAGAAGACCGCCGCTCGCAAGGCCGCTGCCCAGCAGGACAAGGTCGAGGCGCTCGCCCCGGCCGAGGAGACCCCGGCGTCGGCCCAGGCCGACCAGGACTCCGACGCGCCGGTGTCGGCGTCCGGTGACACCGCCGCCGCCCGCGAGGACAGCGACGAGGCCACCGAGAACAAGGCCTGACCAGAGGCAACCATCGTCGGGCCCGGCACCCCTGAGGTGCCGGGCCCGACGGCGTTTACGGAGGTACGAGGTGGACGAGCGGACCCGGCTGCGCCTGGACGTCGCGTACGACGGCACGGACTTCTCCGGCTGGGCGGCCCAGCCGGACCGGCGTACGGTCGCCGGGGTGCTGGTCGAGGCGCTGGATCTGGTGCTCGGCAACGGCACCGCGAGCGGGCTGACCGTGGCCGGTCGCACCGACGCCGGGGTGCACGCCACCGGGCAGGTCTGCCACCTCGATCTGCCCACCGAGGTCTGGACGGCGCATGAGGGCGGGCTGCTGCGCCGGCTGGCCCGACTGCTCCCCGGCGACGTGCGGATCCGGGCGATGGGCGCGGTACCGGCCACCTTCGACGCCCGCTTCTCGGCCACCTTCCGGCGTTACGAGTACCGGGTCACCGACGCCGCGTGGGGCGCCGATCCGCTGCGCCGGCACGAGATCCTGGCCTGGCCCCGCCCGCTCGATCTCGACCGGCTCGGTGCCGCCGCGGCCGGCCTGGTGGGGGAGCACGACTTCGCCGCGTACTGCCGGCGCAAGGAGAACGCCACCACGCTGCGGGAGGTGACCCGGCTGGACTGGCGGCGGGATGCCGACGGAATCCTGGTCGCCACGGTGCAGGCCGACGCGTTCTGCCAGGCGATGGTGCGCAGCCTGGTCGGCGCGATGCTGGTCGCGGGGGACGGGCGCCGGCCGGTGGTCTGGCCGGCCGGCCTGCTCACCCGCCGGGAGCGGTCCAGTGAGGTGACCGTGGCGCCGGCGCACGGGCTGACCCTGGTGGCGGTCGGCTACCCGGACGATCCCGCCGAGTACGCCCGCCGGGCCGAGGCGACCCGACGGCTGCGGGTGCCGGCCGACGCCTGACCGCCTCGACCGGCCGGCGAGCGTCGGTCAGTCCCTGGTGGACTCGCCCTGGCTGCCGGTCCGGTCGCTGGGCCCTACGGTCGGCTGGCTGGCCGTCCCGCCGTCGGCCCGCCGCTCCAGCACCCCTTGGTTCAGGTGCAGTTCGAGCATGTCGAAGAGGATTTCGCGGACGGTGGTGTCGCCGGAGCGGATCGTCGCGCCGTCGGCGCGGGCCACCACGGCGTACGCGAGGTAGTGGCCGCGTACCTGCCAGCCGACCCGGGCCGGGGCGGTGGCGATGACCTCGGTCCCGTCGCCCGCGGCCATGCCACGGAACCGGCCCTGCCGCTCGTCGAGCAACTGGCGGATCCGATCCCGGGCCCGCTCGGCGCTGGACCGGTCGGCCAGGTTGAACAGCCCCGCGGTGACCAGATGTTCCCCGTCGGGCGCGCGCAGGGTGGCCCGCACGGCCTGGTTGCAGCCGAGCCGAACCAGCAGGTCCCCGATCTCGTCGGTGGCGGCCACCGCGCAACTGGCGCTGGACTGGCTGCGCAGCACCTCGTACCCGGACCGGCCGTCACCGACGGCCAGCCGGTCGCCGGGGAAGACCTCACGGGCGGTCAGCGGCGCCTGGTCGGTGTCCCGGGAGTCGAGCACGCTGGCGTCGGCGGGCGTGATGCTGCGGGTGGTCTCCGGCGCGACGCTGGGCGCCGCCTGCTGGCCGGTCAGCTGCCTTCCGTCGAACAGCGCGGCGGCGGCGAGGCCGCCCATGGCGAGCAGCACCAGCACGGCGGCAGCCCCGATCAGCACCTGCCAGGCCCGGCCACCACCCCGCCGTGGTGGCGGCGCGACAGTGGTGGGCTCGTGCGGCGCGGCCGACACCAGTTCGTACGGCGGCGGCGGCTCATGCGGTGCCGGCTCGTACGGCGGTGCCGGCTCGTACCGCGGTACCGGTCCCCGCGGTGCCGCCGGGCCGGCCCCGACCGGCTCGTACGGCGGTGCCGGCTCGTAGGGCGGTGTCGGCTCGTACCGCGGTACCGGCTCCTGCGGCGGTGCGGGAGGCGGCGCGGCGGCCGGTGTCGCCGAGGGCACCACGATCTGGTTGGGGCGCGGCAGCGACGGCGTGGGGAAGCGCGACGGGGACGGCCCGGCCGGCGGTGGCGGGCCGGTCGTGGGTGTCTGTCCGTCGGGCTCGCCCGGCCGGTACTGGACGTACGGGTCCTCATCGGAGTCGTACCGATACACCATGCCGTTCAGGGTAGGGATGTTTATCCCTTTAGTAGGTAATTTCGGAAAAACCCGGCGTCCATCGTGTCGTCTCGCCCCTGCCACTCCCGTCCCGTCGGGCGGATCCGGCCCGATGCGAGAATGGCCGGCGTGACCGGGGACCACTACTTCACCGCCGAACCCAGCGCACCCGCCCAGCCACGCGAGGTGCGGTTCACCGTCGCCGGCCGCGAGTACGCCCTGGCCTCCGCGAGCGGGGTCTTCTCGGCGACCCGCCTCGACCCCGGCACCGCCGTCTTGCTGCGCAAGGCCGAACCGCCGGGCCCCGCCACCACCGGCGCGCTGCTCGACCTCGGCTGCGGCTTCGGCCCGATCACCGGCGTGCTGGCGACCGTCGCGCCCGCAGCGAACGTCTGGGCGGTGGACGTCAACGAGCGGGCGCGGGAACTCACCGCCGCGAACGCGGCCCGGCTCGGCGTCGGTGACCGGGTGCGGGTGGCGGCACCCGAGGAGGTGCCCGCCGACCTCGACTTCGCCCAGATCTGGTCGAACCCGCCGATCCGCGTCGGCAAGGACGATCTGCACCAGTTGCTCCGGACCTGGCTGCCCCGGCTGGCTCCGGACGGGGTGGCCTGGCTGGTGGTGGCCCGGCACCTCGGCGGCGACTCGCTGCACCGCTGGCTGGTCGAGCAGGGCTGGCAGGTCGGGCGGCACGCCAGCCAGAAGGGCTTCCGGGTGCTCCGCGTCACCCGGTGACCCCCTCGGCCCGGTAATCGGTTGGCCGGCTGGCCGGGCTCCGGCAGGATGCCCGCGTGGGATACGTGGACGTGGCGGCGGTCGGATACGTCCTGCCGGACGGGCGGGAACTCTTCACCGACGTGTCGTTCCGGGTCGGCGAGGGTGCCAAGGTGGCGCTGGTCGGGCCGAACGGCGCCGGCAAGACGACGCTGCTGCGGATGGTCGCCGGTGACCTGCCGGCACCGACCGGCGCGATCGCGCGTACCGGCGGGTTGGGCGTGATGCGCCAGTTCATCGGCATGATCGGCGACGAGTCGACGCTCGCCGACCTGGCGCTGTCGCTGGCCCCGCCGGCGCTGCGCGACGCCGGCCGCCGGCTGGCGGAGACCGAGGCGGCGATGCGGGCGGCCGAGCTGCGCGGCAAGTACAGCACCGCCGCCGGCAAGGCCCAGCTGGCGTACGCGGACTCCCTCGCTGCCTGGGGCGAAACCGGCGGGTACGACGCCGAGGTGCTCTTCGACACCGTCGCCACCATCGTCCTCGACCTGCCCTGGGACGCCGCCCGGCAGCGGCCGGTCCGCACCCTCTCCGGTGGGCAGCAGAAACGCTTCGCGCTCGAACTGCTGCTGCGCGGCCCCGACGAGGTGCTGCTGCTCGACGAGCCGGACAACTTCCTCGACGTGCCCGGCAAGCGCTGGCTGGAGGCGCGACTGAGGGAATCCGGCAAGTCGGTGCTCTACGTCTCGCACGACCGGGAACTGTTGGCGCACACCGCCGACCGGGTGGTCGCCGTGGAGGGCGGCAGCGCCTGGGTGCACCCGGGTGGCTTCGCCAGCTGGCACGCGGCCCGGGTGGCCCGGCACGACCGCCTCGACGAGCTGCGCAAGCGGTGGGACGAGGAGCACGAGAAGCTGCGCGAGCTGATGCTGATGTACAAGCAGAAGGCCGCGTACAACTCGGGAATGGCCTCGCGGTATCAGGCCGCGCAGACCCGGCTGCGTAAGTTCGAGGAGGCCGGGCCGCCGCCCGTACCGCCGAAGGACCAGGACATCCGGATGCGGCTGACCGGCGGGCGGACCGGCAAGCGTGCGCTGGTCTGCGAGCAGCTGGAGCTCGACGGCCTGACCTACCCGTTCGACCTGGAGGTGTGGTACGGCGACCGGGTCGCGGTGCTCGGTGCCAACGGCACCGGCAAGTCGCACTTCCTGCGACTGCTGGCGCGTGGTGGGACGGATCCGGATCCGGCGAACGGCCCGGTCGACGCCGGGGCGGCGCTCGTGCCGGTGGCGCACGACGGGGTGGCCCGGCTCGGCGCGCGGGTCCGGCCCGGCCACTTCTCGCAGACCCACGACCGGCCGGAGCTGATGGCGAAGACCCTGGTCGAGATCCTCTGGCGGGGTGACGAGCACCGGGCCGGCATGGACCGGCACGCGGCGATGGCCGCGCTCAGCCGGTACGAGCTGGCCGGGCAGGGCGACCAGCGGTTCGGCACCCTCTCGGGCGGGCAGCAGGCCCGTTTCCTGGTGCTGCTGCTGGAGCTTTCCGGGGCGACCATGCTGCTGCTCGACGAGCCGACGGACAACCTCGACCTGGCCTCGGCCGAGGCGCTGGAGGCCGGGCTCGCGGCGTTCTCCGGCACGGTGGTGGCGGTGACCCACGACCGCTGGTTCACCCGGAGCTTCGACCGGTTCCTGTTGTTCCGCGGTGACGGTGAGGTGGTGGAGACGCCCGAGCCGGTGTGGGAGGTCGGGCGATCGGCATAGGGTTGATCTCGTGACTGAGATGACCTATCGCCGGCTGGGCGACTCCGGGCTCGTGGTGTCGGTCGTGGGGATCGGCTGCAACAACTTCGGCCGCAAGCTCGACCTCGACGGCACCCGCGCGGTGGTCGACGCCGCCCTCGACGTCGGGATCAACTTCTTCGACAGCGCCGACATCTACGGCGAGCCGCACGGGGCGTCGGAGGCACAGCTCGGCGCGGCCCTCAAGGGACGCCGGGACGACGTGGTGGTGGCGACCAAGTTCGGCATGTCGATGGGCGGCGGCAACGGCCGCGACTTCGGGGTACGCGGCTCGCGGCGGTACGTGATCCGCGCGGTCGAGGCGTCGCTGCGCCGACTGGACACCGACTACATCGACCTGTACCAGTTCCACGAGCCCGACCCGGGCACCCCGATCGACGAGACGCTCTCCGCCCTGGACGACCTGGTCCGCGCCGGCAAGGTGCGCTACCTGGGCAACTCCAACTTCGCCGGCTGGCAGATCGCCGACTCCGAATGGACCGCGAAGACCCGGGGCCTGACCCGGTTCATCAGCGCGCAGAACCACTACAGCCTGCTCAACCGGGACGCCGAGATCGAGGTGCTGCCCGCGTGCGAGCGGTTCGGCCTCGGCCTGCTGCCGTTCTTCCCGCTGGCCAACGGGCTGCTCACCGGCAAGTACCAGCGCGGCGAGGCACCGCCCGCGGGCAGCCGGCTCGCCGGTGGCGGCCGGTACGCCCAGCGCCTGGCCGCCGCCGACTGGGACACCATCGAGGCGATCGAGGCGTACGCCGCCGAGCGCGGGGTGTCCATGCTGCATGTGGCGATCGGCGGGCTGGCCGCCCAGCCGGCGGTGACCTCGGTGATCGCTGGTGCCACCACGCCCGAGCAGGTGCGCGCCAACGCCGAGGCGGGTGCCTGGCAGCCCACCGCCGAGGACCTCAAGGCGCTGCGCGCGGTGCTCGACCGGTAACGCCGAACGGCCCGGCACCCGCCGTGGGAACGGTGGATGCCGGGCCGCTACGGTGCGGCCGGGCCTACGACGGGTTGCGGCGTCGGCCCAGCAGCGGCGCGGTCAGCGCCACGACGACGAGCACGGCCACGCCGACCGCGACCGCCCACCACCATTCCGGTGCGTCGCCGTTGCCGGCGGACCGGTCCGCCTGCGCCGACGGCGAGTCCCGGGTATCGGCGACCGGAGCCAGCGACGGGGTCTGCGCCGGGCGGGCCTCCACCTCGGCCGTTGCCACGCCGACGTGCGGTGCCGGCGCGGTCACCCGCAGCTTCCAGGAGCCGGGCGACAGGATCGGGCCGGTGCTGTAGAAGCCCTGCCCCTCGGCCGCCGGTTCCAGTTGCAGCGGGCCGACCGTACGGCCCTGTGGACCGGAGGCGGTGAGGGTCAACCGGACCAGCTTGTCCAGGCGGTGTCCGTCGGCGTACACCGCCTGGATGGTCACCCCGTCGGCCCCGTCACCGGCCACCGTCAACTTGAGCTTGTCGCCGTGCGCTGCCGCCGGGGTTGCGGCGAGGACCGCCAGGAGCAGTCCGGCGAACACGGCGGCGACCGCCTTCCGGGTACGCATCCTTGGATGCCCTCCTCACTGAGGCTGGTGGGGCCCCGCCCGGCGGTGCCGGACGGGGCCCCGGGGATCACAGGCGACGGCCCGGTGCGAGACGGGTGGGATCGTCGTCGAGCCGGCCGGCACCGGCCACCGACCCGCCGTCGTTGGCCCGTACGCCCGCCTTGCTGGCCGTACCGCCGAGCCGGACGATCATGGCGTCGGCGTCCCGGACCAGCACGTCCCGGATCTCCGCCTCGGCGACCAGCTTGGCGTCGCTGGCGAGGTCGCGGAACTTGACGAGTTCCTTGATCGCCTTGTCGTCCTTGCCCTTCGCCTCCTCCTTGCGGACCTTCTCCAACTGCTTCGACAGCTGGTCGTACGCCTTGTTCGGCAGGCGCCCCGTCGCCTTGAACCGGTCCAGCAGGTTCTGCATGTCCCGGAACGAGGTGGTGACGAAGAACCGGATCGACGTGGAGGTGGAGTTGCCCGCCTTGTCGGTCGCGGTCACGGTCAGCTCGTGCAGGCCCAGCGGCAGCTCGTACATCGCCTGGAGCGTGCCGTTGGCGTACGCCTGGCCGTTGAGCTTGCCGACCACGGTGGCGATGCCCGAGGTCGGGTCGACCGCCTGCCAGGACACCCGAACGTCCTGGCTGTCGCCGTAAAGCTGGCCGTCGGCGATGCCGGAGACCAGCAGGGTCGGCTTCGTGCCGTCGATCCGCACCACCGCCGACTTCAGCGTCTCGGCGTTGCCCGCGGTGTCGGTGGCCCGGTAGAGCAACTCGTGGGCCCCGTCACCGCTGATCTCGATCGGTTCGGTGTACGGCGTCCAAGCGCCGCCGTCCAGCGCCCACTCCAGCAGCTTCACCCCGGAGCCGGCGTCGGTCGAGGCGAGCACCACCGGAACGGTGCCGTTGTGCCAGCCCTCGTCGTTCGCCGGGGCGAACGCCGCGGTGCTGACCGGTGCGGTGGCGTCGATCTTGACGGTGACCGTCTTCGTCGCCTCCACGTTGCCGGCCTCGTCGACGGACCGGAACCGCAGCTCGTGCGAGCCGTCCCCGCTCACCGGCACCGGTCCGGCGTAGGCGGTCCAGGTGGTGGCCCCGCCGAGCTGGTACTCGGTCCGGGCCACCCCGCTGCCGCCATCCTCATCGGTGGCGGACAGCGTGACGGTGACCGGTCCGGTGTGCCAGCCCTCGACCGGCGTGCCGGACACCTGAGCGGTGGTCACCGGGGCGGTGTTGTCGACGGCCTGGGTGGAGAGCCGGAAGTAGTCGAACGACGCCGCCTTCGACGCGGTCTGGTTGGCACCCAGCGTGAACAGACCCACCTTCGGAGTCGCCCCGACCGCCGCATTGGTCAGCGCCGGCAGCGCCGTCCAGGTCGTGCCGTCCGCCGAGTACGACGCGGTGTAGGTGTTGCCGCTGCGGGCCAGCCGCAGGTGCCACACCGCCGTGGTCAGGTTCCCCGCCTGTGGCTGCGGGTCCTGCACCGCCCCGCCGATCTCACTGCGGAACTCGATCCGCCGCGACACCGGCTGGCCGGCCTGGTTGTCCACGATGTAGTCGAACTTCAGGTAGTTGTCGTCGTCGGCGTACACGATCAGCCCGGCCTGCTGGTACTGCTCGTTCAGCAGGCTGCCGTCGACCTTCGTCTCCAGGGTCCAGTCGCCGCTCGGCGCGTTCTGGAGGATGAAGTTCGTCGGCCCGGAGTTGCCGGTGCCGTAGATGTCACCGTTCGGCACGTCGATCCGCAGCGACCCGCCAGTCACCCGGTAGGCGGTCGGGTCCTCCCGGACGATCGCGTTCCACCGGCACTTGTCCAGCGTGTCACCGGTGAACTCGTCCGACGGGGCGATCGGCTCGGCCGGGACGTCCGGGGTCACCTGGAACCAGTCGAACGCCGCCTCGACGACGGGGGCGTCGGTGCCCCCGTTGAGGGCGAACAGGCCGATCCGTGGATTCGTGATGCCGGCCAGCGCGGCGGACCGGCCGACCGGGGTGAAGTTCTGACCGTCGGCCGACATCGCCGCAGTCAGGTTCGTGCCGTCGCTGATCACCCGCAGGTGGATGGTGTCACCCGCCGGTGCGGCGGCACTGTCGGCACCCTCGTTGCGTGGCGTGCCCGCAGTCTCCCGGATGAACTCCACCCGCCGGCTGCCGTTGTAGAGCAGGTCCAGCTTGGCGTAGTTCTCGTCGTCGCCGTAGACCAGCAGGCCAGCCTGCTGGTAGTTGGCGGTCACCGGGAGAGTGACCTTGGTGGTGGCCTGCCAGGCACCCGAGGGCGCCGGCTGGAGCACCAGGTTGGTGGCATCGTTGCGGTTGCCGTAGAGGTCACCGACCGACGTGGGCAGGCGCAGCGCCCCGCCGGAGACCGACAGGAACTGGTTCTCCCGCACCACACTCCACCGGTTGCGGTCGAGGGTGTTGCCGGCGAAGTCGTCCGAGCGGGCCCCGAAGCAGGAGGTGTTCGGCGCGTCCACCTTCACCTGGACGGTGGCGTACGCCTTCGCACCCCGCTTGTCGGTCACCGTCAGGGTGGCGGTGAAGGTACCCGGGACGGTGTACGTGTGGCTGGCGTTCAGCGTGTTCGCCGTACCGCCGTCACCGAAGTCCCAGGCGTACGTGAACGGGGTGTCGTCCTCGGCGTCGGTGGCCGTACCCGAGAAGGCCACCGTGACCGGCGCGGTGCCGGTGGTCGGGGTGGCCGTCGCGGTCACCACCGGTGGCGCGTTGTCGGTGACACCCTTGCCGAGGAAGTCCATCCAGTTGACGTTGAACAGGCTCCCGGCCCCGCCGGCCGGGTCCCGGGCCAGGAAGTACAGCGACCCGTGGGAGTCGGCGTTCGCCGGCACCTGCGCGGTGACGTCGGTGTACGTCTGCCAATCCCCGGTGCTGGGCACGTTGACCGAGGTGACCAGCGGGCCGTCGGGGGCACCGGCCCGGACCTCCAGCCGGCCGCCGGTGGTGGCGGAGGCGGCCCGGAACCGGATCGCGTCGATGCCGGTCAGGCTCGCCGGGTCGACCGACCACCAGTCGCCGTCCTCGATCCAGCCGATGTTCTGGCCGCCGCCGGCGGTGTCCCCGGTGGTCTCCTTGCCCACCCCCGGGTCGCCGCCGCCGGTGCTGTCCGCCACCCGGCCGGTGGCCGAGTAGTACTCGGCCTCCTTCCGCTTGGGCTGCAGGATCTCCAGCACGCGTCCGGTGAGCGGCTCGGCGCCGCCGACCCCGCCCTTGTCGGTGTAGGTCGCCTCCAGCACGGTGAAGACGTTCGCCTCCGCGCCGTGCCCGGCGGCGAGCTGGGTCTGCACCACGCCGGTGCAGCCGGTGTGCTGCTCCAGCGGGTGGGCGTGCTCGTCGTGGCCGAGGAGGACCTGGAGGTGTACCCGGTCGCAGTCGATCTCCCCGTCCTCCGGGTCGGTCACCTTGATCGTGTACTTGACCTGGTCACCCCAGTTGAAGAAGCCACCGTCCGGCGGGAACTCGATGGTGACGGTCGGCGCGGTGTTGCCGACGGTGACCCGGACGTTGGCCACCGCGGTCCGACCCTTGGGGTTGGTCACGGTGAGCTGGGCGTTGTAGTTGCCCGCCTCGGCGTAGGTGTGCACCGGGCTGGCCTCGGTGGAGGTCTGCCCGTCACCGAACGTCCAGGCGTAGGTCAGGATGCCGCCGTCGGGGTCGCGGGAACCGGTGCTGGAGAAGTTCACCCGCAGTGGCGCCGACCCGGAGGTCGGCTCGGCGCTGGCCACCGCGATCGGCGCCCGGTCACCGGCGATGTAGTCGATCCGGTAGACGCCGGAGTTGTCGTTGTTGCCGCCGAAGCCGCTGCCCCACTCGATCAGGTACAGCGCGCCGTCGGGGCCGAACTCGAAGTCCATCGGCCGGATGAAGGTCATGTCCGCCAGCAGGCGGTTGATGTCCACCAGGGACTTGCCGTCCCGGGTGACCTGCATGGTGTACATCCGCGACTGGTTCCACTCGCCGAACATGGCCTTGCCGTCGTAGTACGCCGGCCACTTGCGGTCCGAGGCGAGGTCGGCGTCGTACCGGTAGACCGGGCCGCCCATCGGCGCGCCGCCGCCACCGATCTCAGGAAAGAGCGGGTTGCCGGCGTAGCCGTAGTCGACGGTGGCCGGGATGGCCGGCGGCAGGTTGGTCAGACCGGTGTTGTTGGGCGAGTCGTTCACCGGAGCGTCGCAGTCGAACTTCGCGCCGGACGGACCGGAGGGGAACTGGTAGTCGTTGTATGCCCGGTTCGCCCCGTGGCAGTACGGCCAGCCGAAGTTGCCGGGCCGGTCGATGATGTTCCACTCGACCAGACCCTCCGGGCCCCGGTTGGGGTTGGCCGCGTTGGCGTCCGGCCCGTAGTCGGCCACGTAGAGCACGTCGGTGGCCGGGTCGATACCCATCCGGAACGGGTTCCGGAAGCCCATCCCGTAGATCTCGGGACGGGTCTTCGCGGTGCCCGGCGGGAAGAGGTTGCCCTGCGGGATGGTGTACGTCCCGTCGTCCTCCGGGTGGATCCGGATCACCTTGCCGCGCAGGTCGTTGGTGTTGCCGGAGGTGCCCTGCGCGTCGTAGTCCTGCCGCCCCGGCCGCTCGTCGATCGGGGTGAAGGCGCTGGACTCGAACGGGTTGGTGTTGTCCCCGGTGGCCAGGTAGAGGTTGCCGGCGGAGTCGAAGACCATCGTCCCGCCCGCGTGGCAGCAGGTTCGGCGCTGCGTGTCGACCTGGAGGACGACCTTCTCGCTAGCCTTGTCGATGGTGTCACCGGTGACGGTGAACCGGGACAGGTGGTTGCGCGGGCCGCCGGCGACCGGGGCGTAGTAGAGGTAGACCCAGCCGTTGCTGGCGAAGTTCGGGTCGAGGCGGATGCCGATCAGGCCGTCCTCGTTGCCGGTGAAGACGTCGAGCTGGACGGCGGTGACCGTGTTGCCGGTGTCCGGCTTGACGATCTGCACCCGGCCGTCGCGCTCGATGTAGAAGACCCGGCCGTCGGCGGCGATGTCCAGCTCCATCGGGTTGCTGGTGTTGCTGTCCAGCGTCACCTTCTCGAAGCTCGCGGTCAGCGAGGCACCGCAGTCGGCGCCCTCCACTCCGGCCGCGGTCCGGATGCCACCGAGCAGGTGGGCGAGGAACTCCGGCTCGGCGAACGACTCGTTGGTGTGGCCGCCGCCGGTGTACCAGGCCCGGCCGCCTTCGTAGTCCTGGCACCAGGCGATCGGGTGGTCGTGGCCCATCGCGCCGGCGCCGGGGGAGTAGCTCCGCTCGTCGAGGGTGGCCAGCACGTGTACCTTGCCGCGTGGGTTGGACTGGTAGTTGTACCACTCGTCGTACCGGGACCAGCGCTCCGGCAGGTGCGCGGTGGACGGGTGGGCGGGGTCCTCCACCTTGACCGTGGCCTGCTGGTTGGCCGGGTGGCTGGCGAAGTACGCGCCCACCAGCCCGCCGTACCAGGACCAGCTGTACTCGGTGTCGGAGGCGGCGTGGATGCCGGCGTAGCCGCCGCCGGCCTGGATGTAGCGCTCGAACGCCGCCTGCTGATCCGGGTTGAGGACGTCACCGGTGGTGGAGAGCCAGATGACCGCCTGGTAGCGGGCGAGGTTGTTGTCGGTGAAGGCGGCGCCGTCCTCGGTGGCGTCGACCGTGAAGC
>NZ_POTY01000170.1 GCF_003236315.1 Micromonospora craterilacus | reverse complement strand
GGAACAGCTGACAACCGCACAAAGCAGAGCCGCTGGCCGGCACCCGACAAAGGGTGCCGGCCAGCGCCGTCTCCACAACCACCCAGGCAAGCCGAACAGCCGCGCAAGCCGGCCAGCAGCCCCAAGCGCAACCACCAAGAAGCCAACCGCTCAGGAAGAAGACACCAACTCCACCTCGTACCCCTGCCCGTCGGCCAGGTACGCGGCGTAGGTGTCGGGGCCGCCGGCGTACGGGTGACGGTCGGGGAAGAGCAGCTCCCAGCCGTACGCCGGGGCCTCTCCGACCAGCCGGTCCACGGCGGCGGGTGGACCGGCGTGGAAGGCCAGGTGGTTGAGGCCGGGCGCGAGCCGGTCGTGCCGCCGACCGGACAGCCCGGGTGACTCCTCCATCACCAGGTACGTCGGGCCGAGCCGCCAGGAACGGCCGGCCGGCCACTCCTGGAACGGCGCCCAGCCCAACTCGCCGAGGAGCCACCCCCAGCTGCGCATCGCCGCGCCCAGGTCGGGTACCCACACCTCAACGTGGTGCAGTGCCCCGAGGGTCACCGGCCTCCGCCCGGCACCCACAGCACATCTCCGTCCGGATTCGCCGTTCTTGCCAGAATGAAGAGCAGGTCCGACAACCGGTTGAGATACTTTGCCGGGAGGCGGCTGGTCCGGTCGGGGTCGTGTGCGACGAGGGCCCACGCCGACCGCTCGGCGCGCCGGGCGATCGTCCGCGCCACGTGCAGCAGTGCCGCGCCCGCGGTGCCGCCGGGGAGGATGAAGGAGTCGAGCTTGCTCAGGCGCGCGTTGTACTCGTCGCACCAGCCCTCCAGGCGCTCCACATACTCCTCCGTGACCCGCAGCGGCGGGTACTTCGGGTCCGGTTCGACCGGGGTGGACAGGTCTGCCCCCACGTCGAACATGTCGTTCTGGATCGGCCCGAGCACCGCCCGCAGTTCGTCGTCCAGCTGGCCCAGCGCGAGTGCCACGCCGATCGCGGCGTTGCACTCGTCGACATCGGCGTACGCGGCGATCCGTGGATCGTTCTTCGGCACCTGCTCGTTGTTGCTCAGCCTGGTCATGCCGGCGTCGCCGGCCTTGGTGTAGATGCGCGTGAGGTGGACGGCCATGACGCACAGCCTACGGATACCGGACCTGACCATCCCGGCGCGGCCGGCGGCGGGCACGGGCTGGTCCGCCGGGGTCGGCCCGGGCGACGCGGGTGACGCCGCGGTCGCGGATGTCGACGTCATCCGGGTACGCGGCGGTGCCCGGCTCGCCGGCACGGTACATGTGGTGGGGGCGAAGAACTCGGCGTTGAAGCTGATGGCCGCCGCCTTGCTCGCCCCGGGCCGAAGCGTGATCACGAACGTGCCACGGATCACCGACATCGCCATCATGGGCGAGGTGCTGCGCCGCCTCGGCTGCGGCGTACGGTTCGACGTGGACGACCCGGTCGACCCGATGGTGGCGGTCGGCGGGGTGGCCCGGTCCCGTTCGGTCACCATCGACGTGCCGGAGCAGCCGGGCGTCGAGGCCGACTACGACCTGGTCCGCCGGCTGCGCGCGTCGATTTGTGTGCTGGGTCCGCTGCTGGCTCGGCGCGGGTACGTCCGGGTGGCTCATCCGGGCGGCGACGCGATCGGCTCCCGTGGGTTGGACATGCACATCTCCGGGCTGACCCGGATGGGCGCCGACATCTCCGGCGAGCACGGCTTCGTGATCGCCTCCGCGCCCGACGGCCTGCACGGGGCGGAGATCGTGCTGGACTTCCCCAGCGTCGGGGCGACCGAGAACCTGGTCATGGCGGCCGTCCTGGCCGACGGTACGACCGTGATCGAGAACGCCGCCCGCGAGCCGGAGATCGTGGACATCTGCACCATGCTCCAGCGGATGGGCGCGTTGATCGAGGGCGAGGGCACCTCCACCATCACCATCGTCGGCGTACCCCGGCTGCAACCGGTCCGGCACGCCACGGTGGGGGACCGGATCGTCGCCGGGACCTGGGCCTTCGCGGCGGCGATGACCCGCGGCGACGTCACCGTGACCGGGCTCGACCCGGCGTTCCTGGAGGTCGCGCTGGACAAGGTGGTCGCGGCCGGCGGGCTGGTGGAGACCCGGGCGGACGCCTTCCGGGTACGCATGGACGACCGGCCCCGGGCGGTCGACGTGGTGACGCTGCCCTACCCGGGCTTCGCAACCGACCTGCTGCCGATGGCGATCGGGCTGGCCGCGCTCAGCGACGGCGCCTCGCTGATCACCGAGAACATCTTCGACGGCCGGTTCATGTTCGCCAACGAGATGATGCGGCTGGGCGCGGACATCAAGACCGACGGGCACCACGCCGTGGTACGCGGCCGGGAGCGGCTCTCCGGCGCGCCGGTGCGGGCCACCGACATCCGGGCCGGCGCCGGGCTGATCATCGCCGGGCTCTGCGCCGACGGGGTGACCGAGGTGTCCCACGTGCACCACGTCGACCGGGGCTATCCCGACTTCGTGGCCGACCTGCGCGCCCTCGGCATCGAGGTCGAACGGGCCACCGCGCCGGAGGAGCCCGAACTGACCATCTGAGCCGCCTTAGCTGTCGTTCAGGCCCGCCGATTAGGGTGCAGGGAGACACTCAATCGCAGCGAGGGAGAGGCAGATGGCGGGTCGACTCGCGGTCGTCGGTGCCGGGCTGATGGGCTCGGGCATCGCCCAGGTGGCGGCACAGGCGGGCTGGCAGGTGGTGCTGCGGGATCTGGATGACGCGGCGACACGGCGTGGCGTGGACGGCATCCGGAAGTCGCTGGCGAAGTTCGCGGAGAAGGGCAAGATCACTGCGGACGACGTCGAGGCGGCGCTCGGCCGGATCACTGCGACCACCGAGCTGGAGGCGGCGGCCGACGCGGACATCGTGGTGGAGGCGGTCTTCGAGCGGCTGGAGATCAAGCACGAGGTGTTCCGTGCGCTGGACAAGATCTGCAAGGCGGACGCCGTGCTGGCCACCAACACCTCGGCCATCCCGGTGACCCAGATCGCCACGGCCACCGACCGCCCGGAGGCGGTCGTCGGCACCCACTTCTTCTCGCCGGTGCCGATGATGAAGCTCTGCGAGCTGGTCCGTGGCTACAAGACCAGCGACGCGACGCTGGAGACGGCGAAGTCGTTCGCCGAGGAGATCGGCAAGACCGTCGTGGTGGTCAACCGGGACATCGCCGGCTTCGTCACCACCCGGCTGATCAGCGCCCTGGCCATGGAGGCGGTACGCCTGGTCGAGGCGGGCGTCATCTCCGCCGAGGACCTGGACACCGCCTGCAAGCTCGGCTTCGGGCACGCCATGGGTCCGCTCGCCACCGTCGACCTGACCGGCGTCGACGTGCTGCTCAACGCCACCCGCAACATCTACACCGACACCGCCGACGAGAAGTTCTTCCCGCCGGAACTGCTCCAGCGCATGGCCACCGCCGGCGACCTGGGCCGCAAAACCGGCAAGGGCTTCTACTCCTACTGAGATGTAAGGAAGGGCCCTGCGGGCCCTTCCTTGCACGTCAGCCGTCGCGGCGGGTGGTCCAGCGGAAGGTCGTCAGGCAGAGCAGCAGGCCGATCACGCACCAGGCACCGAGGACCAGGGCGACCCGGGTCAGCTCGAACGAGCCGCCGGGCTCGTTGGCGCCGAAGCTCTCCGGCAGGAAGACCGACCGCAGCCCCTGGCACATCCACTTGAGCGGGAAGAGGGCCGCCACCTGCTGCATCCAGGGTGGCAGGTTGGTGAAGACGAAGAACACCCCGGAGATGAACTGGAGCACCAGCGCGATCGGGGTGACCACGGCCGAGCCACTGCGGGCGGTACGGGCCAGTGACGAGATCGCGATGCCGCAGAGGGTGCAGGCGGTGATCCCCAGGATGCTGACCCAGCCGAAGGTAAACCAGGCCGCCGCCGTCGCCGGCAGGTTCAGGTCGAACAGGGTCACCGAGACCGCGAGCAGCAGGGCGGTCATCACGACGCCGATCACCAGCACCATGATCACCTTGCCGGCGAACCAGACCCACTTCGGCATCGGCGTGCCCCGGTAACGCTTGAGCACGCCCCGGTCCCGCTCGATCGGGATCCAGATGCCGAGGTTCTGGAAGCTCACCGTCATCAGGCCGGTGGCGATCATGCCGGTGATGAAGTACTGCGTGTAGCTCGCGCCGGAGCCGAGGTCGTCGTCGAAGATCGAGGCGAAGATCAGCACCATGATGATCGGGAAGCCGAGCGTGAAGACGACGGACTCCCGGCTGCGCAGGAACTGCCGGATCTCCAGGCGACCCTGGCGCAGGGCGAGACTGGTCGGCCCGAGCCGACGGGCTGCGGGAGCGGCGGCGACCGGGGCCGCCGGCTTCGTGGTGGTGGTCATCGGTGTCCGATCATCTTCAGGTAGATGTCTTCCAGGGTGGGCCGGGTGACGGTCAGCCCGGGGACCTCACCGCCGAAGCGCGCGGCCAGCTCCGTCACCAGCGCCGTCGGCGACGCGCTCTCCGCGCTCTCCAACGTCCCGTCCGGCGTACGCCAGGAGACCGTGGCCAGCGCCTCCTGCCGGTTGCCCAGGAGGTTCGGAGCGGCGACCTCGACCAGTCGGCCGCCGGCGATCACGCCCGCCCGGTCGGCCAGTGCCTCGGCCTCGTCCAGGTAGTGGGTGGTGAGCACGATGGTGGTGCCGGCGGCGGAGAGGTCCCGGATCAGCTCCCAGAACTCGCGCCGCGCCTCCGGGTCGAAGCCCGTGGTCGGCTCGTCGAGGAAGAGCAGTTCGGGGCGGCCGATGATGCCCAGCGCCACGTCCAGGCGGCGCTTCTGCCCGCCGGAGAGGGTGTGCGTACGGGCCTGGGCCTTGGCGGCCAGCCCGACCCGCTCGATCACCTTGTCCGGGTCGTCGGCACCCGGGTAGAAGCCGGCGAAGTGGTGCACCACCTCGGCGACGGTCAGGTCGTCGAACTCGCCGGTGCCCTGGAGCACGATGCCCACCCGGCCGCGCCAGTCGGGGGTCGGCCGGGCCGGGTCGGCGTCGAGGACCCGTACCTCACCGGCGTCCCGGTGGCGGTAGCCCTCCAGGATCTCCACGGTGGTGGTCTTGCCCGCGCCGTTCGGCCCGAGCAGGGCGAACACCTCGCCCCGGTGGACGTCCAGGTCCAGGTCGGCCACCGCGACGTTGTCGCCGTACGCCTTGCGCAGCCCCCGGACGCGGATCGCGACGTCGTCACTCATGCCGTCAAGTGTGCGACCCGCCGCCATCCGCCGTCCGACCCGGGGGTGGTGGTCCCACCCATCGAGGGCGCGTTGTACCCGGGCGTCACCTACATCGGGCTGTGTGGTTTTCCACAGCCCGTTTTACTGAACGGTAACTTAAACTCCGGCCATGGACGAGAAGGCACTCCCGGGCCGGCTGCCGGAGCGCGACCGCCCCTGGGTGATGCGTACCTACGCGGGGCACTCGTCGGCCGCCGCGACCAACGCGCTCTTCCGCCGCAACCTGGCCAAAGGCCAGACCGGCCTGTCGGTCGCCTTCGACCTGCCCACCCAGACCGGGTACGACCCGGACCACGAACTCGCCGCCGGTGAGGTGGGCCGGGTCGGCGTCCCGGTGTCGCAGGTGGGCGACGTGCGGGCGCTGTTCGACGGCATCCCGCTGGCCGAGATGAACACCTCGATGACCATCAACGCGCCGGCGATGTGGCTGCTCGGCCTCTACGGCACGGTCGCCACCGAGCAGGGCGCCGAGTTGTCCCGCTGCGCGGGCACCACGCAGAACGACATCATCAAGGAGTACCTCTCCCGGGGGACGTACATCTTCCCGCCGGCCGCGTCGCTGCGGCTGACCGCCGACGTGGTCGCGTACACGCTGCGGGAGATGCCCCGGTGGAACCCGGTCAACATCTGCTCGTACCACCTCCAGGAGGCCGGCGCCACGCCGGTGCAGGAGGTCGGCTTCGCGCTCGCCACCGCCGTCGCCGTGCTCGACGCGGTCCGCGACTCCGGGCAGGTGCCCGCCGACCGGATGGGCGACGTGGTGCAGCGGATCTCCTTCTTCGTCAACGCCGGCGTGCGGTTCGTCGAGGAGATCGCCAAGATGCGTGCCTTCGGCGCGCTGTGGGACGAGATCACCCGCGACCGGTACGGCGTCGAGGACCCGAAGCAGCGCCGTTTCCGGTACGGCGTGCAGGTCAACTCGCTCGGCCTGACCGAGGCCCAGCCGGAGAACAACATCCAGCGCATCGTGCTGGAGATGCTCGGGGTCACCTTCTCCCGGGACGCGCGGGCCCGGGCGGTGCAGCTGCCGGCCTGGAACGAGGCGCTCGGCCTGCCCCGCCCGTGGGACCAGCAGTGGTCGCTGCGGATGCAGCAGGTGCTCGCGTACGAGTCGGACCTGCTGGAGTACCCGGACCTGTTCGACGGCTCGCACGTGATGACCGCGCTGGTCGACGGGATCGTCGGCGGCGCCCGGGTGGAGCTGGCGAAGGTGCTGGAGATGGGCGGCGTGGTCGCCGCGGTGGAGACCGGCTACCTCAAGAGCGCGCTGGTCGCCTCGCTGGCCGAGCGGCGGCGCCGGATGGAGGCCGGCAGCGACGTGGTCGTCGGCGTCAACCGGTTCACCGAGACCGAGCCGTCGCCGCTGACCGCCGCGGGTGCCGAGGCGGTCGAGCAGGTCGACCCGGCGGTGGAGGCGGCCGCGGTGGACGCCGTACGCCGGTGGCGGGCCGGTCGGGACGCGGCGGCGGTGGACGCGGCGCTGGCCCGGCTACGCGCGGACGCCGCGACCGAGGCGAACCTGATGACCGCCACCCTGGAGTGCGTGCGGGTCGGGGTGACCACCGGCGAGTGGGCCGGCGCGCTGCGCCAGGTCTTCGGCGAGTACCGGGCGCCGACCGGGCTGGCCGGCGCCGCCGGGGCGGGCGGCGACGCGGGGCTGGCCGAGGTCCGCGAGCGGGTCGCCGCCACCGCCCGCGAGCTGGGCAGCGGACGGCTGCGCCTGCTGGTCGGCAAGCCCGGCCTGGACGGGCACTCCAACGGTGCCGAGCAGATCGCGGTACGCGCCCGCGACGCCGGCTTCGAGGTGGTCTACCAGGGCATCCGGCTCACCGCCGGGCAGATCGTCGCCGCCGCCGTCGAGGAGGACGTCGACCTGGTCGGGCTCTCCGTGCTCTCCGGCTCGCACCTGGCGGCGGTGCCCGCCGTGCTCGACGGCCTGCGGGCCGCCGGCCGGCCGGACCTGCCGGTGGTGGTCGGCGGCATCATCCCCGCCCCGGACGCCGAGCAACTGCGCGCCGCCGGGGTGGCGCGGGTCTTCACGCCGAAGGACTTCGCGCTGACCACCATCATCGACGAGCTGGTGACGGTCATCCGCCAAGCGAACGACCTGTAAGGAAGGGCCCCTTTTTAACGCCTCCGGTATAGGAAGGCCCCTTCTTAACACGCCAGCGGCGCCAGCGGGCGTCGGCGGCGGGGCGTCGGCGGCGTGCCAGCGGGGCGTCAGCGGTGGCGGTAGGTCATGCAGTCGGCCATGTCGGCGTCCGGGCCGACCCGGATCGCCGGTGCCTGGCACTCCAGCTGCTCGTTGTGCCGGCAGTCGGCCCGCTGGCACGCGCCCACCTGGGCGATCTGCCCGTCGATGCCGGCGCGGACGGCCGGCATCTCGATGAAGGTGTGGCAGTGGGCATGGTCCGTGCTGCCGATCGTGATGGCGAAGGCGTGGCAGTCGCCGGTGTCGTTGTACGCACAGGCGGTGGCCACACACTCCTGCACGCGGGGCATCTCCATCGCTGCCGTCATGACCCGACCTCCTCCGTGACTTGCCCCGATTTTAGGCTTTCAGCGGATTCGTCTTACCCAGTTTGCCGGGACTTACGGCGCGGTCGGACCGTCCCCGAGCACCTCGGAGAGCAGCGCCGGCTCGAGGCCACGGTCAGCCAGCCCGGCCAGGATGTGCGGCAGCGCCTCGTCGGTCATCGGCGCGTTCGCCTCGGTGACGTGCAGGACGACCACCGAGCCGGGTCGTACGTTGTCCAGGACGGCGCGCACGATCGGCCGCCAGGAGGTCGCGAACGGATCCCCGCTGACCACGTCGCCGTCCACCACGGTGAGTCCGAGCGGGGCGAGTTCGGTCAGGGCGGTCCGGTCGTGGCACAGGCCCGGGAAGCGGAAGTAGCGGGTCTGCCGCCCGCCGTACGCACCGACCACGTCGAAGGTTCGGGCCACGTCGGCGGTCATCTCACGGCGGGCGATCCGCGGCAGGCCGTAGCAGTCCGGGGTGAAGGCCAGGTGTCCGTAGGTGTGGTTGGCCAACTCGAAGCGCGGATTGGCGGCGAGCCGACGGGTCACCTGCGGGTACTGCTCGACCCACTTGCCGGTCAGGAAGAAGGTGGCCGGCACCTCGTCCCGCTCCAGCAGGTCGATGATCTTCAGGTTCGCGTACGACCGCACGGAGCCGCTGCGTAGCTGGTACCGCATGGCGTCGGTCATGTCGGCGTCGAAGGTGAGCGCCACCTTGTTGCCGCTGCGTGGCCCGTGGTCGAGCACCGGCGGCCGGGTCCCGGGCCGGGTCGCGCCCGGCAGGACGTCGGCCTCCGGGGTCCGGATGCCGGTCGGCGAGGGTTCCGGAGCAGGATCCGGCCCGCGATCCGGCTCCTCGTCGGCAGCCATCTCCGCGGCCTGGTCCGAAGTGGGTGGCCGGACGATGCCGGTGCCTTCCGGCTGGCGGAGAGGGGCCGCGAGAGCCAGCAGGACCACCGCGCCGAGCACGGCGGCGAGGGTCGCGACGAGCGGAACGGGAGAGACCTTCACGGACACCGTGAGATGGTCTCAGGTCGGCCCAGAAACCGGGGGACCGCGCCGGGTGTCGGCGTACCGGATCAGACCCGGTAGCCGGCGGCCCGAGCCGCCGCTCGTTCCCGACGGCGCTCCGCCCGACGGCGCAGGAACCAGATCAGGAAGAACACGAACCCGACCACGAACGCCAGCACGAGCACCGGCAGGATGATCGCGACGAGGGACATCAACACGCTGGTGGCGTCCTCGGCGGTACTCGCCACCGGGGCACCGAACCCGGCCGTGGTCGCGTTGATGACCGGCCGCGCGGCGGACTTGAGCAGGTGTACGCCGAGGGCGATGAGCGCGCCGACCAGCACCGGCACCCACTGGCCGGTGCTGGCGAAGAGACTGTCCGGGTCGCTGACCGTCACGGTGCCGGAGGCCGAGCCGGCGCCGAACGCCAGGCCGCCGGCGGTCGGGCGGACCGCCGTCTGCACCACGTCGTTGACGTGGTCCACCACCGGCACCTTGTCGGCGACGAGTTCGACCGCGAGCAACGCCGCCAGGATGGCCAGCATCCAGCCGTTGCCCAGCCACTGCCAGCCGGCGGGCAGGTCGATCACGCTGGTGTAGCGGGCCAGCAGACCCGTCACCAACAGCGGGATGTACGCGTTCAGACCCGCCGAGGCGGCGAGGCCGGTACCGGTGAGCAATTCGAACACGGTCTCAGCATCGCACCGGCACGCCAGTGACGCTCGGCGGCGATCCGCGGCGGCTCCGCTACCCTCGTCGGGTGCGGTTGGTGATTGCGAAATGCTCGGTGGACTATGTCGGACGGCTCTCGGCCCACCTGCCGCCGGCTACCCGGCTGCTGATGGTGAAGGCGGACGGGTCGGTGTCCATCCATGCCGACGACCGGGCCTACAAGCCGTTGAACTGGATGAGCCCGCCGTGCCGGCTGGAGGAGGCCCCCGGTGTCTGGCGGGTGGTCAACAAGGCCGGCGAGGAGCTGCGGATCACCCTGGAGGAGATCTTCCAGGACACCTCGTACGAACTGGGTGTCGACCCGGGGCTGCGCAAGGACGGTGTCGAGGCGCACCTGCAGGAGCTGCTGGCGGCCAACCCCGAGACGCTGGGCGAGGGGTACACCCTCGTCCGGCGCGAGTACATGACCGCCATCGGCCCGGTCGACCTGCTCTGCCGGGACGCCGAACAGGGCTCGGTCGCGGTCGAGGTGAAGCGCCGTGGCGAGATCGACGGCGTGGAGCAGCTCACCCGCTACCTCGAACTGCTCAACCGGGATCCGCTGCTCGCCCCGGTCGCCGGGGTCTTCGCCGCGCAGGAGATCAAGCCGCAGGCCCGGGTGCTCGCCACGGACCGCGGCATCCGCTGCGTGGTGGTGGACTACGACCGGCTGCGCGGCATCGAGCGCGACGAGCTGACCCTCTTCTAACCTCGGCCGTACAGCATCTTGACCGCCTTCACCAGGCGCGCGACGTCGGCCGGCGTGCGCTCGAAGGTGGTCGAGGGCAGCAGCGTGCGGGCGCGGCGGCGGGTCACCGCCTTGGCCCGGCCGAACTCGCGCAGCCCGTCCTCGCCGTGGATCCGGCCGAAGCCGGACTCGCCGACCCCACCGAACGGCAGGGTGGACATCCCGGCGAAGGTGAGGGTCGAGTTGACCGAAGCCATGCCGGAGCGCAGCCGCCGCGCGATCGCCACCGCGCGTCGCCCGCCGAAGACCGAACCACCCAGGCCGTACGGCAGGGCGTTGGCCCGGGCGACCGCCTCGTCCGCGTCCCGGACCCGGTTGACGGTCAGCGTGGGGCCGAAGGTTTCCTCGCGGACCGCGGCGGAGTCCTCCGGCACGTCCACCAGCACGGTCGGGTGCGCATACGGCGGTTGCACCGCGTCCGGCCCGCCCAGCGCGGCGCGACCGCCCCGGGCCAGCGCGTCGTCGATGTGCCGGCGGATGACGTCGAGCTGGCTCGGCATGGTGATCGGGCCGACGTCCGCGCCCTCCGGGCCGACGGTCAGCCGGCCGGCGCGCTCGACCACCTTGTCGACGAAGGCGTCGAAGACCGGCTCCACGGCGTAGACCCGCTCGATGCCGATGCAGGTCTGACCGGCGTTGGTCATCGCGCCCCAGACGCACGCCTCGGCGGCGGCGTCCAGATCGGCGTCCACGTCCACGATCATCGCGTCCTTGCCGCCGGCCTCCACCAGCACCGGGGTCAGCGACTCGGCACAGGCCGCCATCACCTTCTTCGCGGTCGCCGTCGAACCGGTGAAGGCGAGCTTGTCGACACCGGCGCGGCACAGCGCCGCGCCGATGTCACCGAGCCCGTGCACCGCGGCGAACACCGGTTGCTCGGGCACCACCTCGGCAAAGCTGTCGACCAGCCACTGCCCGACGACCGGGGTGTACTCGCTGGGCTTGAAGACCACCGCGTTGCCGGCCGCCAGCGCGTACGCGGCGGAGCCGATGGGGGTGAAGACGGGGTAGTTCCACGGGCCGATGACGCCGACCACGCCGTACGGCTGGTATTCCAGATGGGCCGAGAACTCGGCCAGGATGAGCCGCGAGCGGACCCGGCGGGGGCCTAACACCCGACGGGCGTTGCGGGCCGACCAGTCGACGTGCTCAACGGCGGTCACGATCTCGACCAGGGCGTCGGCGACCGGCTTGCCGCCCTCGACGTGCACCAGCTCGGCGAGCTGCTCGATCCGCTGGGCGAGCAGTCGTCGCCAGCGCAGCAGCCGCTCGCGTCGCCCGGTGAAGCCGAGCCCCGCCCACCACTGGCCGGCGGCGCGGGCCCGCTCGACGGCACGTTCGACGTCCACCGGGGTGGCGACCGGGACGCGGCCCGCCTCGTCGCCCGTCGCCGGGCTGGTCGAGATCAGGTGACCGCCCTCGATCACCGGGGTGCCGGGGAGCTGCACAGCCGTCATGGCGGAAGTCTAGACCCGAGACCTACTCGCTGGTAGGGGTGCTGAACTGGGGCGAACCCGATCGAGAGCCAGCGCGTTGAACCGGATGGAGCAGTAGTTCCCGTTGGGCACACCGCCGCCCCTTCCGCCGGAGGGCCGAACGGTTGGTGCCCGGCCGGTGACTCGGAGATGCCCGGCCGGGCGGTGGAACCGACCACCCGGGGGTGGCAGGCTGACGCGGGGTGGCCGCGCCGGGTGGAGGTCTGACTGTCCATGGAGGAAAATCCGCAACTGATGCCGCTGCTGACCGTCGCCACCGGGCCGATGCGCGGGCTCGGTTTCCGCGTACGTCACCAGCCGCAGGTGATCGGCCGCGACCCGGCGGTCGACATCGTCGTCGACGATCCGCACCTGAGTCGCCGGCACGCCGAGATCCGGCTGACCGCCGACGGAGTGTCCCTGGTGGACCTCGGATCCACGAACGGCAGCTGGGTGAACGACCTCCGGGTCACCGGGGTGGCCCGGCTCACCGACGGTGACGTGATCCGGATCGGCCGTACCGAGCTGCGGTTCTTCGATCCCGGGGTGGCGCGAACCGATCCGGTGGGCCTGCGCTTCGGAACGTCTCGAAAGGAACGGCGGCCGACCCTGCCGCTGCCCGTCGCAACCCCGGGCGGGACGCCGGGGCCAGCGGGCGCGAGGACGGCACCTGCGGGCGCGACGCCGCCTCCGGCGTCGCCCGCGTCGGCGGCGGTGGCCGGCCGCTCCTGACGGCGGCGGACGCCACCGGCCCGAGGCGGGCAGTAGGGACCGGCCACATGGACCGCCGAAGTCGATGGTGGCAGCATGCCGCGGATGAAGACCGAGCAGCACGTCGTCACCGCCAACGGGATCACCCAGGCCGTCCGGGTGGCCGGCCCGTCCGACGGCGTACCGGTGCTGCTCGTCCACGGCAACTGCTCCTCGGCCGCCTTCTGGGAGCCGCTGGTGCGGCGACTGCCCGCGACGCTGCGGGTGGTCGCGCCGGACCTGCGCGGCTACGGCGGTACGCAGACCGCGCCGGTGGACGCCGGCCGAGGGCTGACGGACTTCGCCGACGACGTGGCGGCCCTGCTCGACGAACCGACGCTCTTCGGCGAGGGTGCCCGGCCGGTGGTGGTCGGCCACTCACTCGGCGGGGGAGTGGCGATGCGGCTGCTGGTGGACCACCCCGACCGGGTGGCCGGGCTGCTGCTCGCCGCGCCGGTCTCGCCGTACGGCTTCGGTGGCACCCGTGACCTGGCCGGCACCCCCACCACCCCGGACTTCGCCGGCACCGGCGGCGGCACGGCGAGCCCCGACTTCGTCGCCCGGCTGGCCGCCGGTGATCGTGGCGCCGAGGACCAGACCAGCCCGCGCAGCGTGCTGCGGACCGCGTACGTGGCGGACCCGGCCGCCCTCGGCGACGACGAGGAACTGCTGCTCGACAGCCTGCTCTCCACCGCGACCGGGACGGACAACTACCCCGGCGACGCGGTGCCGTCGCCGCACTGGCCGGGAACCGCGCCGGGCCGCCGGGGTGTGCTCAACGCGCTCGCCCCGGCGCACTTCCGGATCGCCGACGAGCTGGTGGCCGTCACGCCCAAGCCGCCGGTCACCTGGATCCGCGGCGACGCCGATGTGATCGTCTCCGACACGTCGCTGTTCGACCTGGCCCAGCTCGGCGCGCTGGGCGTGGTGCCCGGCTGGCCCGGGCCGGACGAGTGCCCACCGCAGCCGATGCTGGCGCAGACCCGCGCCGTGCTCGACCGGTACGCGGCCGCCGGCGGCAGCTACCGGGAGGTGATGCTGCCCGGCTGCGGGCACAGCCCGCACCTGGAACGGCCGACGGAGTTCGTCGCGGAGCTGCTGGCACTGGCCGGTGTCGATGCGATCTGAAGCGTCCGATCGATGCCGTCGTGAAATATCCCACGGCGCCTCGACAACGGTGCGTCACGTGGCAGACTCGCGCGCATAACCTTAGCGGCCGTTCATGTCGGGCCGCGCCGAGCGGACAGGGGAGGCCGGGTCGTGGCGCGCGAGTTCACCAGTGTGGGCGTGGTGGGTCTGGGCACCATGGGTGCCGGGATCGTCGAGGTCTTCGCCCGTAACGGCATCAACGTGGTCGCCGTGGAGATCTCCGACGCCGCCCTGGAACGCGGGCAGGCCAACCTGACCGGCTCGACCGATCGGGCGGTGGCCAAGGGCAAGCTCGCCGAGGCCGACCGGGACGCGCTGCTGGGCCGGGTCACCTTCGCCGTCGGGCTGGACGCGCTGCACTCGGTGGACCTGGTGATCGAGGCGGTGCCCGAGCACCTGGACCTGAAGCAGCGGATCTTCGCCGAGATGGACCGGGTCTGCAAGCCCGAGGCCATCCTGGCCACCAACACCTCGTCGCTGAGCGTCACCGAGATCTCCGTGGCCACCGCCCGGCCCAACCAGGTCATCGGCATCCACTTCTTCAACCCCGCGCCGGTGATGAAGCTGGTCGAGGTCGTGCGTACGGTGGTCACCTCCGCCGACGTGGTGGCCGACGTGGAGGCGCTCTGCGCGCGGCTCGGCAAGGTCGACGTGACCATCAACGACCGGGCCGGGTTCATCGCCAACGCGCTGCTGTTCGGCTACCTCAACCACGCGGTCGGCATGTTCGAGGCCCGGTACGCCAGCCGCGAGGACATCGACGCCGCGATGAAGCTCGGCTGCGGACTGCCGATGGGTCCGCTCGCGCTGATGGACCTGATCGGCCTGGACACCGCGTACGAGATCCTGGACACCATGTACCGGCGCGGCGGGCGTGACCGCCGGCACGCGCCGGTGCCGCTGCTCAAGCAGATGGTGACCGCGGGTCTGCTCGGTCGGAAGTCCGGTCGGGGGTTCTACACCTACGAGCGACCGGGCTCACCGAAGGTCGTACCGGACGAGCAGACGCCGGCCGCGGCGGAGTCGGCGCTGGCCGACGGCGCGAGCGGGATCTCGAAGGTCGGTGTGGTCGGCTCCGGCACGATGGCCACCGGCATCATCGAGGTCTTCGCCAAGGCCGGCTACGAGGTCGTCTCGGTGACCCGGGGTGCGGAGAAGTCCGCCAAGGTCTGCGAGGCGGTCAAGACCTCGCTGAACAAGGGCGTGGTCCGGGGCAAGCTCAGCGAGACCGACCGGGACGCCGCGCTCGGCCGGGTCAACTGGTCGGCGACGCTGGAGCACCTGGCCGACGTCGACCTGGTGGTCGAGGCGGTGGTCGAGGAGCTGAGCGTCAAGAAGGCGCTGTTCGCCAGCCTCGACGAGATCTGCAAGCCGGGTGTCGTGCTGGCCACCACCACTTCCTCGCTGCCGGTGATCGAGGTGGCGATGGCCACCCAGCGCCCGGCCGACGTGGTGGGACTGCATTTCTTCAACCCCGCGCCGATCATGCCGATGGTGGAGATCGTGCGGACGATCCGTACCTCGGCGGAGACCACCGCCACCGCCCGGGCGGTCTGTGCCGCACTCGGCAAGACCGGCGTGGTCTGCGGCGACCGGTCCGGTTTCATCGTCAACGCGCTGCTGTTCCCGTACCTCAACGACGCGGTGCGGATGCTGGAGGCCAGCTACTCCACCGCCGACGACATCGACCACGCGATGAAGCTCGGCTGCGGGTACCCGATGGGTCCCTTCGAGCTGCTCGACGTGGTCGGCCTGGACGTGTCGCTGGCCATCCAGCGGGAGTTGTACCTGGAGCTGCGGGAGCCCGGGTTCGCCCCCGCGCCGCTGCTGGAGCACCTGGTGACCGCCGGCTACCTGGGCCGCAAGGCCGGCCGTGGCTTCCGCGACCACACCCGCCGCTGAGGTGTAAGGAAGGGCCCCTTTTTAACGCCTGCGGTAGAGGAAGGGGCCCCTCTTAACATCACCGCTGCGGGCCGGCGGGCCGGCGGACCGGCCTGCGCCGCACCGCCCGTACGCTGGATGACGTGAGCCCCCGTCGTAACCGTCCCCGCCGTGACGACGATTCCCGCCTGGACGCCGAGCGCGCCCGGCACGGCGTCGAGTCGGTGCAGCAGTGGCGCGACGGCGACTGGCAGGTACGCGGGATCAGCGGCGGTGCGTCCGTCAAGACCTACCGCTGCCCCGGATGTGACCAGGAGATTCAGCCCGGCGTGGCGCACGTCGTCGCCTGGCCGGCGGACGGCCGGGGTGATCTCACCGACCGGCGGCACTGGCACAGCGGCTGCTGGCGGGCCCGGGACCGGCGGGCCCCGGTGATCCAGCGCGGTCGTGGCGCGCCCCGCCACGGCTGAGCCGGCCAGGCCGGTGCAGCGTTAATAAGGGGCCCTTCCTCTACCGCAGGCGGCGATCTTTGTCACGGTGGGCGGC
>NZ_POTY01000016.1 GCF_003236315.1 Micromonospora craterilacus | reverse complement strand
ACACTTCTGCGATCGTCGGCAGCGTCAGATGTGTAGAAGAGACAGGTGGTTGCCGGCGTTGACCAACTCGGCCACTGCCTCCCGGGGGCTCTTCTGGGTGACCAGGCCCTCGCCGACGAGCACCGCGTCGGCGCCGGCCGAGGCGTACCGGATGAGGTCGTGCGGGCCACGCACGCCGGACTCAGCGATCTTGACGATGCTGCTCGGCAGACCGGGCGCGATCCGCTCGAACACGGACCGGTCGACCTCCAGGGTACGCAGGTCACGGGCGTTGACCCCGATCACCTGCGCGCCGGCCTCCAGGGCCCGGTCGGCCTCCTCCTCGTCGTGCACCTCGACCAGCGCGGTCATGCCCAGCGACTCGATCCGCTCCAGCAGGCCGACCAGCGCGTTCTGCTCCAGCGCGGCGACGATCAGCAGCACCAGGTCGGCGCCGTGGGCGCGGGCCTCGTGCACCTGGTAGCTGGAGACCACGAAGTCCTTGCGCAGCACCGGGATGTTCACCGCGGCCCGTACGGCGGCGAGGTCGTCCAGCGAACCGCCGAACCAGCGCCCCTCGGTGAGCACGCTGATCGCGCGGGCGCCACCGGCGGCGTAGTCGCCGGCCAGGTCCGCCGGATCGGCGATCTCGGCCAGCTTCCCCTTGGACGGCGAGGAGCGCTTCACCTCGGCGATGACGGCGACGCCGGGCCGGCGCAGCGCCGCGTACGCGTCCAGCGGCGGTGGAGCGGCGGCGGCCAGTTCGCGGATCCGCTCCAGCGGAACCTGCTCCTGCCGCCGGGCCACGTCCTCCCGGACGCCGGCCAGGATCTCGTCGAGCACGCTGACGGGCGCCGACGGGCCGGCCTCGTCCCCTTCCGCGTGCGCATGCTCAGCAGTCACCAACGGACTCCCCTCTCCGGGTGTCATGGGCCGATGCTAGGGGGCCCTACCTGGCACCGACCGCCGGGGGTATGGCGCTCCTCACGAAATGGGCTGCGGCATAATGGCCGACTTGCGCGAACGCGTTGTGACTCTGCGTCACTGCGCCATCGACGGTCGCTCATATAGATGATTATCCGGAGGCGACCGGTCGATCGCGACTCGACCGGCGTCGATGCTGTGAGCAAGCTCAAGGACGAAGGTCCCTTTGCCTGCTCAGGGGGCCTGCCGGAGAGTTGATGGCGCGGTCATCACCACGAAACGTGAGCCGGGCAGCATCTTCCTCGGGCAGACTCGATGGCGCGCCTGCCCGACCACCACGACGATCTCTCCCCGGGGTGATCATGAATTCCTCCGCGTCGCACCAAACCATCGGCCTCACCACCATCTCCCGCACCGTCGCGTCGCTCGCCGTCGGGGTCGTCCAGACGCTGGAGCGCGCCGTGGTCGGGCCGGCCCGGATGCGGACCGCGCAGGGCAACGCCTGGGAGGCCATCTGCGCCGACCGCGCCCGGGCCGACCAGCGGGTCGCGCTGGAACGACTCGTGGCGGAACTCGCCGCTGCGGGCGCCCGCGACCGCCAGCCGGTCAACTGACCGTCACACCCCGCCCGCACCCGCCACCGCCCCATGATCGCGCTCGATCTGTGATCGAGTGGTCTCGGGGCGGTTGCCAGGCCACTCGATCCCGGATCGAACCCGATCCGGCGCAGGCGGCCTCAGCGCACCGTCGGGTCCTCGCCCCGGTCCAACGCGTCCCACGCATCCACCGTGCCGGCCCCCTGGATCGGGCCGGCCGTCTCGACCGGCTGCCGTGACCGGCGCTCGTATCGGGCGCTCATCGCCGGCCAACGCTTCCCGCGCACCGCGGTGAACAGCCCACCGGCCGCTGCGATCAGGCCACCGACCAGCGTGAGCGCCGGCCACTGCCGGCTCACCTGGTCACCGATCTCCGCCACCAGCCCGTAGCCCCCGCCGGCGGCGAGAGCCAGGCCCAGCAGCGCCAGCAGCCCACCGAGCACCCGACGAAGCCAGCCACCGGTGGCCAGCACCGCACCGCCGCCGGCCAGCCCCACCAGGGCGAGCGCCGGCAGCCACGGCAGCAGTCGCGCGCCGGTCCGCCCCTCGTCGAGGGTCGACGCCGCGGCGGCGTCGACCACCCAGGTGCGGGTCGCCGCCCACAGCGCCAGGCCCGCGCCGGCCAGGCAGAGCAGCACGGCGTACGCCAACTCGCGCCGACCGGCCGCCGGCCGCGGCTCGGTGCCCGACCCCTCGCTCACCGGGTCCGCCTTCCGCTCGCGACCGCGGCACTCCGCAGCCCTGCGTTCCTCGCGCTCACCGAGCCCGCCCTCCGACCGGCGACCGCGGTACCCCGCCGCGCTGCGTTCCTCGCGGTCACCGAACCCGCCGTCCGACGGGCGACCGCGGGACTCCGCAGTGCTGCGCTGCTCGCGTTCATCGGGCTGGCCGGAGGGTCTCGGCGGCGGCGATCGCGGCGAGCACCGCGGCGGCCTTGTTCCGGGTTTCCTGGTCCTCCGCGGCCGGGTCGGAGTCGGCCACCACCCCGGCACCGGCCTGCACGTAGGCCCGGCCGGCGCGGATCAGCGCGGTCCGGATCGCGATGGCCATGTCCAGGTCGCCGCCGAAGCCGAAGTAGCCGACCGTGCCGCCGTAGAGGCCCCGGCGGACCGGCTCCAACTCCTCGATGATCTCCATGGCGCGGACCTTCGGCGCCCCGGAGAGGGTGCCCGCCGGGAACGTCGCGGCGAGCGCGTCGAAGGCGGTGCGGTCGGCGCGCAGCGTGCCGACCACCGTCGAGACGATGTGCATCACGTGGCTGTACCGCTCGATGGTGGCGAACTCCGGCACCTCGACGGTGCCCGGCCGGCAGACCCGGCCCAGGTCGTTGCGGCCCAGGTCGACCAGCATCACGTGCTCGGCGCGCTCCTTGGGGTCGGCGAGCAGTTCGGCGGCGAGCCGGGCGTCGGCCTCCGGCGTCGCGCCGCGCGGGCGGGTGCCGGCGATCGGGTGCAGCAGCGCCCGCCGCTCGCCGTCGACCTCGCCGGTCACCTTCAGGTGCGCCTCCGGCGACGAGCCGACGATGTCGAAGTCGTCGAAGCGCAGCAGGTACATGTACGGGCTGGGGTTGGTGGTCCGCAGCACCCGGTAGACGTCCAACGGGTCGGCGTCGGTGTCGCGTTCGAACCGCTGGGCGAGCACGATCTGGAAGCACTCGCCGGCGCGGATCGCCTCCTTCGCCGCCTCGACCGCCTTCGGGTAGCCGCCGTCGGGGGTACGGCTGCGTACCTCACCGGCCGGTGGGCGGCGGACCGTGGCGACCATCGGCGGGATGGGCCGCGACAGCGCCGTGGTCATCGCGTCCAGCCGGCCCACCGCGTGGTGGTACGCGGCGGTGACCATCGCGTCCCGGCCCGGCTCGTCCAGCGGCGGCAGGATCGCGTTGGCGACCAGGATCGCCGACCCGTCGAAGTGGTCCAGCACCACCAGGTCGGTGGCGAGCATCATGCCCAGCTCGGGCAGGTGCAGGTCGTCCTCGGTGAGCGCGGGCAGCCGCTCGAAGCGGCGGATCAGGTCGTAGCCGAGGTAGCCGACCATGCCCCCGGTCAGCGGTGGCATTCCGCCGTCCGGGTCGGCGGGTGGGCCGGCCAGCGCCGTCACCGTCTCGCGCAACACCTGGACCGGGTCGCCGGTGGTCGGCAGTCCGGCCGGCGGGGTGCCGAGCCAGGCCGCCGCGCCGTCCCGCTCGACCAGCGTGGCGCTGCTGCGCACCCCGACGAAGGAGTACCGGGCCCAGGCCAGGCCCGAGGAGCCGACGCCCTGCTCGGCGGACTCCAGCAGGAAGGTGCCGGGGCCACCGGCGAGCTTGCGGTAGACCCCGACCGGGGTCTCCGCGTCGGCGAGCAGCCGCCGGGTGACCGGCACCACCCGCCAGCGTGCGGCCAGTTCGGTGAAGGTGGCCGCGTCCGGGCTGACCCTGCCGTCGGTCATGACGAGACCTCGTCGGAGGTGAGGGGAAGTTCGGTGAAGAAGCAGGTGCGCTGCCCGGTGTGGCAGGCGGCGCCGACCTGGTCGACGCTGACCAGCACGGCGTCACCGTCGCAGTCGAGCGCCACCGAGCGCACGTACTGGTGGTGGCCGGAGGTGGCCCCCTTGACCCAGTACTCGCGGCGGCTGCGGGACCAGTAGGTGGCCCGGCCGGTGGTCAGGGTGCGGTGCAGGGCCTCGTCGTCCATCCAGGCCACCATCAGCACCTCGCCGCTGTCGTGCTGGCGGACCACGGCGGCGACCAGGCCGTCGGGGGTACGCCGCAGCCGGGCGGCGATCGCCGGGTCGAGCTGCGACGGCCGGTCCGGGCCGCCGGGCGGCTCCGGCTGGTCGAGGTGGGCGCCGGTCACCGGCGCGTCAGGTACGGGCACAGTGACCCATTGTCCCGTACGCGGCGCGGGTACCTCAGCGGACTCCCGGCTGGCGGACGGCAGCCCGCCGGCGGGCCGGCCCAACTGGGCCACGTAGCGGTCCAGGCGCCCGTCGAGCAGGGCGTCGGCGAGATCCGAACCGGCGGCGTCGGCCACCTCGGCGATGTACGGGCGGATCAGCGGGAGGGTGCCGGACACCAGGCGGGCCGCCGCCGCCCACAGCTCGCCGGTCGACCCGGGCCGCAGCCCGAGGCAGCGCAGCATGTCCTCCCGGTAGCCGACCGGCGCCACCGGCAGGTCGAGCGCGGCGGCGAACGCCGAGCGGCGGGACACCACCCGGACCGAGGCGTTCGCCGGCCGCAGCACCGACGGGCAGAGCCGGGCCAGGTCGGCGGCGGCCAGCCGGGCGCCGAGCGGGTCGTCGGCGTCCCGGGCGGCGGCCACCTTGCCGAGGGTGGCGATCAGTTCCTCCAGCCGCGGCTCGTCCGCCGGTTGGCAGAGCACCGGCAGGTCGATCTGGTTCCGCCAGCGTGGATCCGCCCAGAGCAGGCGGGCCGGGGCGGTCACCGGCAGGCCGAACGCCCAGTCGGCCGGCTCACCCAGCCGGCTCACCCAGGACCGTACGTCCCGAGCGGCGACCGAGACGTGGGTCAGCCGGCCGGAGTGCTCCGCGAAGTACGCCCGACGGGCCGCGTACGGGGCACCACCGACCAGCACGTCGACGTCGACGTCGCTGTGTGCGGTCGCGGCCCGGCGGGCGTGGCTACCGCGCAGCAGGATGCCCACCACGGGCCGATCGGCGGTCGCCCGCAGCCGTGCTGCCCAGTCGTCGAAAAACCCACTGTCCGGTGACGGAGCGTGATCCACTAAGCCATCCTGCCGCAGGTCCGATCGGGGTGCAATGACCGATGACGGACCCGGTGTCCGGTCTGAAGCGCGACGCCCGTGCTATGGGGATGTCACCCCGGAGCCCGTTTCGTCCGGCCGCACCGCTCCGTCGCAGCCTCTGCTCCACCGCCGCCTGCTCCGCCCTTGCTTCCCCGCCGGTATTTCATCTACCGTTGATTTCAACACTCGATGAGTTTTTGGAGGTACGCGATGGGCGACGCGATCGCCGTCCGGGGCCTGGTGGTGAACCGGGGCGGACGGCGAGTGCTGGACGGGATCGACGCCGCAGTGCCGCGCGGCTCGGTCACCGGGCTGCTCGGGCCGAGCGGCAGTGGCAAGACCACGCTGATGCGCGCGGTCGTCGGGGTGCAGGTGATCGCCGCCGGCACGGTGACCGTGCTGGGCCAGCCGGCCGGAGCGGCGCAACTGCGCCACCGGATCGGCTACCTGACCCAGGCGCCGAGCGTCTACGCCGACCTCACGGTCCGGGAGAACGCCCACTACTTCGCCGCCCTGCACGGCCGCGGCCGGGCCGAGGCCGATCGGGCGGTGGCCGACGTCGGGCTGGCGGACGCGGCCCACCAGTTGGTGGGCACCCTCTCCGGCGGGCAACGCAGCCGGGCGTCGCTGGCCTGTGCCCTGGTCGGCGAGCCGGAACTGGTCGTGCTCGACGAGCCCACGGTCGGCCAGGATCCGGTGCTGCGGGCCGATCTCTGGGCCCGGTTCCACGAGCTGGCCGCGGCCGGGACCACCCTGCTGGTGTCGAGCCACGTGATGGACGAGGCGGCCCGCTGCGACCGGCTGCTGCTCATCCGCGAGGGGCGGCTGGTCGCCGACGACACTCCGGACGCGATCCGGGCCGCTGCTGGGGTGGACGACCTCGACGAGGCGTTCCTGAGACTGATCAGAGCGGGCGAATCCGGCCCTGCCGGGCGGGAGGCGTCATGAACCCACGGATCCTGTCCGCCACCGTCGGCCGCATCCTGCGCCAGCTGCGCCACGACCGGCGGACCGTGGCCCTGCTGGTGGTCGTGCCCACGGTGCTGCTCACCCTGGTCTACTACATGTACAACGACCAGCCCACGCCGCCCGGCCAGCCGTCCGCCTTCGACCAGATCGCGCTGGTGATGCTCGGCTTCTTCCCGTTCATCATCATGTTCCTGGTGACCAGCATCGCCATGCTCCGCGAGCGGACCACCGGCACGCTGGAACGGCTGCTCACCACCCCGCTGGCCAAGGCCGACCTGCTCTTCGGCTACGGCATCGCCTTCGGGCTGGCGGGCGCGGTGCAGGCCGGCGTCGCCTCGGCCGTGGCGTACTGGGTGTTCGGCCTGAACACGGCCGGCAGCAGCGGGCTGGTGATCATGATCGCCGTGCTGAACGCGGTCCTCGCGGTCGCGCTCGGGCTGCTCTGCAGCGCCTTCGCCCGCACCGAGTTCCAGGCCGTACAGTTCATGCCGGTCGTGGTCGCCCCACAACTGCTGCTCTGCGGGCTCTTCGTGCCGCGTGACCAGATGGCCGGCTGGTTGCAGGCGATCAGCGACGTGCTGCCGCTGTCGTACGCGGTCGAGGCCCTACAGGAGGTCGGCGCGCACACCGAGCCGACCGCGACGATGTGGCGCGACGTGGTCGTCGTGGCGGGCGCGGCGGTGCTGGCGCTGCTGCTCGCCGCGGCCACCCTGCGACGGCGCAGCAGTTGACGGGTCGTCCGTGCCCCGGTGCGTACCGGGGGCACGGACGTCCCACGGGAACGAGCGAGGGAGGGCGATGGCGCGGCGGACCGGACGACGCCCCGGCAACCCGGCAACCCGGGACGCGATCCTCGACGCGGCCCGCGCCGCCTTCGCCCAGCGGGGCTTCGACGGCACCACCATCCGGGCCATCGCCGCCGACGCGGGCGTGGACCCGGCGCTGGTGCACCACTACTTCGGCAACAAGGACCAGCTCTTCCTGGCCGCCATGCAGGCGCCGGTCGACCCTCGGGAGATGCTGCCGAAGGTGCTCGCCGGTGACCGCGACGGTGTCGGCGAGCGGCTGGTGCGGATGTTCGTCTCGGTGTGGGACTCACCGGCCGGCACCGCCGGGGTGGCGCTGCTGCGTTCCGCCGTCAGCAACGAGTGGACCGCCCGGCTGCTGCGCGAGTTCCTGACCACCCAGGTGCTGCGCCGGGTCCTCGACCACCTGGAGATCGACCCGGCGGAAGTGCCGCTGCGCGGGTCACTGGTGGCCAGCCAGCTGATCGGGCTGGCTCTGATGCGGCACGTCGTCCGCCTGGAACCGGTCGCCTCGGCCGCCCCGGAGACGCTTGTCGCCATGGTCGGCCCGACCATCCAGCGCTATCTCACCGGCGAACTGCCGGGCTGAGCCGACGCCCCGCTCAGTTGCTGGTCCGGGGATAGAGCAGCGAATACAGCAGCCGGGCCAGCTCGTCGTGACCGGCCAGCGGCCGGCCGAACGGGAGCCGGGCCCGCTGCCGGGCGCCGGGCCGCCCGAACGAGACGACCATGCCGTACCGGTCGAGCCGCTCCACCCGGGGCGCCTCCTCGGCCGGACCGGCGGCGAGGCCGAGTCGCTGGCGCAGGTAGCCGGCCATCCGGTCGGCGTGGTGGTCGGCGAGATCGGCGAGCAGTACCGCCTCGACCGGGTGCAGCGGATCGGGTTCCGCCTCGGCGTACGCCTCCGGGTCGACCCGGCGGAGGACGCCGGCGCGGTCCCAGCGGGCCTCGGCGACCTCGAACCGGAACAGCCGGAACCGGGTGCCGACGTCGAGCAGATCGCCGGTGGGCTCCACTGCGGCGAAGTCCAGCGCCGCAGCGCGGGCCTCGTCGCCGTCCAACTGCCGCACCCAACCGGAGACCAGCGCCCGGCCGAGCGAGGGCGCTCCGGCGGCGGGTGGCAGGTCGAGCACGTCGAGCACCACGGCGAGGGGTCGGTCGTCGCCGGCGGCACGCAGCGCGGCGGCGAGGTCGCTGACCACGGGCACCAGCAGCAGCACCCGCCCGTCCGGGTCGGTGACGTGGCGGACCTGGTGCAGGCCGGGCCAGCAGGCCAGGTGGACCAGGCCGGTAAGCCGGCCGGCGACGAGGGTCCGGACGATCTCCGCAGGGCTGGGCCGCATGACACCACCTCCATTGAGGTTAGCCTTACCTAACTCGAAGAGTAGGGCATGGGCCCAACCGCGTCTACCGGGTCTGCTCCAACCACGACGCGTAGAGCAGGCCGTAGACCGAATCCGGGTCGCGGATCAGCTCGTCGTGCGGGCCACGCTGCACGATCCGGCCCCGGTCGACCACGATCACCTCGTCCGCGCCCTGCGCGGTGGAGAGCCGGTGCGCGATGGCGAGGGTGGTCCGACCTCGGGTGACCGCGTCCAGGGTCCGCTGTAGTCGCACCTCGGTCGCCGGGTCCACCGCGCTGGTCGCCTCGTCGAGCACCAGCAGGTCCGGATCGGCCACGTACGCCCGGGCCAGCGCGACCAGTTGCCGCTCCCCCACGCTCAGCGCCTCGCCGCGCTCCCCCACCCCGGTGGCCAGCCCGGCCGGCAGCCCGTCCAACCAGTCGGCCAGCCCCAGCTCGGTGAAGGCGGCGGTGAGCTGCTCGTCGGTCAGCTCCGGACGGCCGAACCGGACGTTGTCGGCGACCGTGGCGTCGAAGAGGAAACCGTCCTGCGGGACCATCACCACACGCGAGCGCAGCGAGTCGAAGCGGACGTCGGTCAACGGCACCCCAGACAACAGCACCGCGCCCGCGGTCGGGTCCATCAGCCGGGTGAGCAGCTTGGCGAAGGTGGTCTTGCCGCTGCCGGTCTCCCCGACCACCGCCACCCGGCTCTTCGCCGGGATCTCCAGGCTGATGTCGTGCAGCACAGCCGAGCCGCCCGGGTAGGCGAAGCGCACCCCGGCGAAGCGGATGTCCAACGGGCCGGCCGGCAGCTCCCGCCCCCGCTGGCCCGGGTCGGCCACGTCCGGGGCCACGTCCAGCACGTCCAGCACACGACGCCAGCCGGCGATCGCGTTCTGCGCCTCGTTGAGCACCTCGGTGGCGATCTGCACCGGCTGGATGAAGAGCGTGACCAGGAACAGGAACGCGGTGACCTCACCGATGCTCAGCGTCCGGTCGGCGCCGAGGAACACCCCGAGCACCACCACCCCGGCCAGCGCCAACCCGGCGGCCAGCTCGCCGACGGAACTGCCCACGATGCTGATCCGGATCGCCTTCTGCTGAGCCCGCCGCTGGCCGTCGATCGCCTCGTCCAGCCGCCGGGCGGTCCGCCCGGCGATGCCGTACGCCCGGATCACCGGCGCGCCGACCACGCTCTCCCCGACCGCCGCCAGCAACGCGCCGGTGCGCTGCCGGACCACCCCGTACGCGGCGGCGAGCCGGCGCTGGAGCAGCCGGATCACGAAGACCGCCGGCACGAAGGCGACGAAGACCACCAGGGTCAGCTGCCAGGAGTACGCCAGCATCACCGCGGTGGTGACCGCCAGCTGCCCGAGGTTGACCAGCAGGATCACGCCGCCCCACTGGAGGAACTGGGTGATCTGGTCGACGTCGCTGGTAACCCGGGAGACCAGCGAGCCACGCCGCTCGGACTGCTGGTGCAGCATGGACAGGTCGTGCACGTGCCGGAACGCCCGCACCCGTACGCCGGCCAACGCCGTCTCGCTGACCGTGAACAGCCGACGCATCATCAGGTAGCCGCAGACGGTGGTCACCACCAGCACGGCGGCGGTGACCGCCACCACCGTGAACAGCACGCCGAAGTCGAGCCCACCCACGATGCCCCGGTCGATGCCCTGCTGCACCGCCACCGGTACGGCCACCCGGCCCACCATGTAGACCAGCGCCAGGCCGAGCGTGCCGGCCAACCCGACCCGCAGCTCCGGGGAGAGCGCCAGCCCGCGGCGCAGCGTACGCCAGGTCGACTCGACCCGCCCCGCCTCGTCCTTAGCAACATCCGCGCTCACCGGTCAACCTCCAGGCCGGAGGTCAGCGGGGTGACCTCGTCGTACGTACGCTGCCGGTCGTGGTCGACCTCGGCCTGCTCGTAGGCGGTGACCAGGTCGGCGTAACCGGGCACGGTGGCCAGCAGGGTCGGGTGGGTACCCCGGGCCACCACCCGGCCCCGCTCCAGGTAGATCACCTCGTCGGCGAGCGCGATGGTGGCCCGGCGGTACGCCACCACCAGGATCGACGCGCCCGGCCCGCCGTTCCCGGACGAACGCAGCCCGGCCAGGATGGCGGCCTCCACCCGGGGGTCGACCGCGCTGGTCGCGTCGTCGAGCACCAGCAGGCGGGGGCGTCCGGCCAGCGCCCGGGCCAGGGTGAGCCGCTGCCGCTGCCCGCCGGAGAGCGAGGTGCCCCGCTCGCCGACCATGGTGTCCAGCCCGTCGGGCAGGGCGGCGACGAACCCGTCGGCCTCGGCCAGCCGCAACGCGGCCCACACCGCCTCGTCGCCGATGCCGGGCCGGTCCAGCGAGACGTTGGCCCGGACGGTGTCGTCGAAGACGAACGGCACCTGCGCCACCAGCGCGGCGGTGGCCGCCAGCGAGTCCGCGGCCAGCTCGCGTACGTCCACCCCGTCGATGCCGACCGTGCCGGAGCGCGGATCGACCAGCCGGACCGCCAGCGCCGCGACGGTGGACTTGCCGGACCCGGTCGGCCCGACCAGGGCGACGGTCTTCCCGGCCGGGACGGTGAAGCCGACCTCGCCGAGCACCTCGGCACCGGGCAGGTGCGCCTCGGCCGGCTCGTAGGCGAAGTTGATGTCGGCGAAGGTGAGCGTGGCCGGCGCGGCCGACGCCGGGTCCAGCCGGGTGTCGCCGTACGGCATCTCACCGGTGGCGTCGAGCACCCGGCGAACCCGGTCCCAGCCGGCGACGCTGCGCGGCAGTTCGGCCAGCACCCAGCCGATGGCCCGCACCGGGAAGGCCAGCACGGTGAACAGGAAGGCGACGCTGACCAGCTCGGCGACCGAGATGGCGCCCTGCCGCAGTCGGAACGCGCCGACCACCAGCACGGCGAGGGTGCCGAGGCCGGGCAGGGTCTCCAGCATCGGGTCGAAGACGCCCCGCAGCCGGCCGACGGAGATCAGCGCGTCCCGCAGCTGGCCGGCGCGGTCCGCGAACCGGGCGGTCTCCTGCGCCTCCCGGCCCATCGTCTTGACCACCAGCGCACCGTCGAAGCTCTCGTGCGCGATGCCGCTGACCTCCGCCCGCAGCCGCTGGGCGCGGGCCTGGCGCGGGGCCATCCGGCGGGAGTAGGCCACGTTCAGCGCGAACAGCCCTGGGAAGACCGCCAACCCGACCAGCGCGAGCGCCCAGTCGGTGACGAACAGTGCCGCCACCGCACCGACCAGCATCACCAGCGTGCCGACCGCGAAGGGCAGCGGGGCGATCGGATGCCAGGCGGCCTCCACGTCCGAGTTCGCGTTCGACAGCAGGGTGCCGGTGGCGTTGCGGTGATGCCAGGACAGCGGCAGCTCCAGGTAGCGGCGGGTGACCCGGCGCCGGTAGTCGGCCTGGAGGCGGAACTGCATGTATCCCGCGCCGAGCCGCCGCCCGAAGATGCCGACCACCCGCAGCACGCTGATCGCGAACAGCGCCGTGGCCGCCAGGGTGAGTGCGCCCATCGCGACCGAGCCGGTCTCGATCGACGGAACCACCACGTCGCCGACCACCCGACCGACCACGAACGCGCTGGCGACCACCATCACGCCGAACAGCACGCTGCCGGTGACCGCGACCGCGAAGATCCTCGGTTGTTCCCGGATGGCCTGCCCGAGAACGGCCAGCCCGCGACCGAGCACATCCCGACTAGTCCCGCTCGCCACATTCTCCCCCGCCGTAAGCCACCGCAATCCTCCCTCATCCTTACCGCTACCGGCCGGTCCCGCCGAACGGCGGTGATATGTCCGACGTCACCCCGCCGGCATACGATCGCTGTCATGTCGCGGTACGCCCGAACGGAGCGCGAGGCGCTCACCGACCTGATGTCGACGCTGGGGCCGGACGCCCCGACGATCAACGAGGGCTGGACCACCCGTGATCTCGCCGCGCACCTGGTGGTCCGGGAACGGCGGCCGGACGCTGCGGCGGGCATCGCGCTCGCGCCGCTGCGCGGGTACGCCGAGCGGGTCCGGCGCGAGATCGCGGCCGGCGACTGGGCCGACCTGCTCGGCCAGGTGCGGCGGCCTCCGGTGTGGAGCCCGGTGAGCAATCCGCTGGCCGACGAGCTGGCCAACACGTTGGAGTTCTTCATCCACCACGAGGACGTACGCCGGGCCCAGGCCGGGTGGCAGCCCCGCGAGTTGCCCGCCGGGCTGGACCGGGCGCTGTGGCGGCGCAGCTCGACGCTGGCCCGGCTGGCGCTGCGCCGCTTCCCGGCCCAGCTGCTCGTCCAGGCGCCCGGTCACGGCGAGGTCGCCACCGGCCGGGGCGGCGAACCGCTGCGACTGGTGGGCGCGCCGGGCGAGCTGGCCCTGTTCCTGTCCGGACGGCAGCGGGTGGCGCGGGTGCAGTTGGACGGGGCCCCCGGGCCGGCGGAGCGGTTGCGCGGTGCCAAGCTGGGCTTCTGACCCGTTGCGCAGAACCGGTCACGGCAGAATCCGAAACGTTATCCGCCCGGCGGTCCGGCACCATCACCGCTCCCGTACGCTTGCCGCGCCGCTCTGTGGGGGGCGGCGCGACAGGGAGCGCGATGCGGAGCTTTGCGGTCTCGGCCCTGCAGGAACCCCCGTTCGCCGGTGCCCGGCACGACGACACGGAGCGGGTAGCGCGGGAGAGCACGGACTGGGCGCAGGGGCTGGGGCTGATCAGTAACAGCCAACGCCTGCGCCGGGCGGACGCGGCCGGGCTCGCCGGACGAGCCTGTCCGCAGGCCCCGCTGGCTCGTCTGCGCCTGCTGGCCGACCTGATCTCCTGGCTGTTCGTGATGGACGACGCCTGCGACGAGGACGGTCTGGGCGACGACCCGACCCGGCTCGCGCCCACCGTGGCCGCCCTGCTCGACGTGCTGGACCGCCAGGGCGCGCCGGGCGAGGTGCCGGCCGGCGTGGCCGGGCCGCTGGGTCGTGCGCTGGCCGACCTGTGCCGGCGGGTCCGCGGCCACCGCCACCCGGCGGTGCTGCTGCGCTTCACCGCCGCGATGCGCACGTACCTGCTCGCGCTCCTCTGGGAGGCGGCCAACCGCGAGCACGACCGGGTGCCTCCGGTGGACGAGTACGTGCAGATGCGCCGGCACACCGGCGGCGTGTACCCCAGCCTCACCCTGACCGACCTGGCGCTGGGCGGATTTCCGCCGGCCGCCCACCGGGCCGACCCCGGCTGGGCCGCGCTGGACCTGCTCGCCGCCGATCTGGTCTGCTGGTGCAACGACGTCTTCTCCTACGGCAAGGAGCACCGGGTCGGGCCGGACGCGCACAACCTGGTCACCGTGCTGGCCCGGGAGACCGGCGACGAGTCGGCCGCTCTGCGGGCCGCCGCCGACCGGTTCAACGACGGGCTCACCGCGTACCTGACCACCGAGAGTGACCTGCTGGCCAGCCACGGCGACGCGGTGCGGCCGGCGCTGGCGGCGCGACGGAACTGGATCCGGGCCACCTACGACTGGTCACGGGCGGCGGAGCGGTACGCCTGAGACAACCGTTCCATTTGCCGGGACGGGAGCGGCGGTTGATCGTCAGGGCTGGCCGATGCAACCGACGCAGGCAATACTCTTCGGTAACGAATACCGACGTGACGACCGTCACGCCTCCACCCCCGAAGGCGGCTACAGCGATGGCTCTCGATGTACCGTACCGTTCCATCCCTGACATGTTCCTCAAGCGCGTGGCAGCGACCCCCGACCGTCACGCTTTCGCCCACCCCGGGCCGGACGACTCGCCGGTCTGGCTGACCTGGGCGCAGGTCGCCGACCGCGCCAAGGCGGTCGCCGCCGGCCTGCACGGCCTCGGCGTCGGCTCGGAGGACCCGGTGGCGATCCTGGCGAGCACCCGGATCGAGTGGGTGATCGCCGACTTCGGCATCATGTGCGCCAGCGGCGCCACGACCACCGTCTACCCGACCACCGAGCCGGAGGACGCCACCTACATCATCACCGACTCCGGCTCCAAGGTGCTGTTCGCGGAGAACCCGGTGCAGGCGGCGAAGATCGCCGGAGCGGACCTGCCCGCGCTGACCCACGTGGTCCTCTTCGACGGCGACGCCGACCCGTCGGCGGCGGTGCCCCAGCTGACCCTCGCCGAACTGGAGGCGCAGGGCGCCCAGCGGCTCGCCGAGGACCCGGAGCTGATCGACCGCATCGTGGCCGGTATCGACCCGGAACACCTGGCCACCCTGATCTACACCTCCGGCACCACCGGCCGACCCAAGGGCGTCGAGCTGCTGCACGCCGGCTGGTGCTGGGAAGGCGTGGCGCAGGAGGACGTCGGGCTGCTGCGCGACGACGACCTGCAATACCTCTGGCTTCCGCTGTCCCACTCGTTCGGCAAGACGCTGCTCTGCGGCGCCACCCACGTCGGCCTGCCGACGTACGTCGACGGTCGGGTCGACAAGCTGGTCGAGCTGCTCTCGGTGGTCCGGCCGACGCTGATGTGCGGGGCGCCCCGGGTCTTCGAGAAGGTCTACAACAAGTCGGTGACCACCGCACGGGACGCCGGCGGCGCGAAGGCGAAGATCTTCGCCTGGGCCGTCGGCGTCGGCAAGGAGAAGGTCGCCCTGGAGCAGGCCGGCAAGCCGCTGCCCGGTGGGCTGAAGGTCAAGTACTCGGTGGCCGAGAAGCTGGTCTTCAGCAAGCTCCAGGCCCGCCTCGGCGGGCGGATCCGGGTGCTGGTGTCGGGCGCCGCCCCGCTCAGCCCGGAGATCGCCACCTTCTTCGCCGCGGCGAACCTGCCGATCTCCGAGGGCTACGGGCTGACCGAGTCCAGCGCCGGCAACTTCGTCAACCCGCCGGACGGGCTGCGCATCGGCACCGTCGGCAAGGCGATGGGCGACCTGGAGTGCCGGATCGACACCGACGGCGAGATCCTGGTCAAGGGCCGGCCGGTGATGCGGGGCTACCACAACCTGCCCGAGGAGACCGCCGCCGCGTTCACCGAGGACGGCTTCTTCCGCACCGGTGACATCGGCAGCCTCGACGACGACGGCTACCTGCGCATCACGGACCGCAAGAAGGACCTGGTCAAGACCTCCGGCGGCAAGTACATCGCGCCGTCGTACATCGAGGGCATGTTCAAGGCGACCTGCCCCTACACCTCGCAGGCGATGGTCGTCGGCCAGGCGCGCAACTACTGCACGATGCTGGTCACCCTGGACCCGGACGCCATCGTCGGCTGGGCGACGGGCACGCCGCTGGAGGGCCGCCCGTACGCCGAGATCGTCGCCTCGCCGGAGGCCGAGGCGATGGTCCAGGAGTACGTCGACCAGCTCAACAGCAAGCTCAACCGCTGGGAGACCATCAAGAAGGTCACCATCCTGCCGCGTGACCTGACCATCGAGGACGGCGAGATCACCCCGTCGTTGAAGATCAAGCGCCGCGGGGTGGAGAGCAACTTCTCCGCCGAGATCGACAAGATGTACGCGGGCAGCGTCGCCGAGATCTGACGGTACGTGCCGCGCCGCCGGCCCCGCTCCCAAATCCTGGGGGCGGGGCCGGCGCGTATCGGGCAGGGAACGCGCCGGCGTCACATGTGGCGCCCACGCCAGTCGGTCTGCTCGGCTTCGGCGGCGAGCTGCTCGGCCCACGCCACGTCCCGCACCTGCCCGCGCAGCCGCGCGTCCATCAGCGTCTGCACCACGGTCACCGTCAGCACGACCACCGTGAGCAGGCCCAGGGCGACCAGTTCCGGCACCCGGGCAGCGACCGGGACCAGCACCGCCAGCAGGGCCAAGCCGGCGACCGTCGGCCAGCGCAGCACCCGCAGCACCCGCCAACCGAGCGCCACCAGCGCCAGCAGGTAGAGCGCGACCCCGCCGTGGAGGACCAGCAGGTCGAACCCGGGCAGCACGCTCCCGGCCGACGTGGCCGGTTCGGTGGCCTCGTGGATCAGCCGTTTGAGGCCCAGGGCGAACAGGATCGGTCCGGCGATGAGCGGCAGGTGCAGGTAGGTGTAGGCGTCGCGGGCCAGCACGGCCCGGGCCCGCTGGTCCCGGGTACGATGCAGCGCCTGCTCCACGGCCAGGGCGAGGGTGTCGAAGTACGCCCACCAGAATCCGGCGACCACCGCCACGCCGAGCGTCGCCGCGACGATCACCGGCCAGGTCAGCGGCAGCTCGACCACGAAGCCGGCACCGAGCCCGAGCGCGATGATCGTCTCACCGAGTGCCACCAGCACGATCAGGGCGTGCCGCTCCGCCCAGTGCCCGGCCGACAACACCGTCCAGCCGCTGCCGCCCAGGGCCAACGCGGCACCGTACTCGACGGCGACCGCAGCGACCCACAGCCCCAGCCGCAGGCCGATCTGCTCCTGCTCGCCGGCCAGCCGCTGCGGCAGCAACGCGGCGGCGAGGATCAGCGCCCCGACCGGCAACCCACGACCGATCACGAACAGGAAGCGGCGGCGCAGCTCCCGCTCGCCCCGGGCGAGCCAACCGAAGACCGCCACCTGGACGGCGCGGACCAGGAAGTAGCAGACCGCGAAGACCAGCGGGCCGGGCAGCCCACCGGGCAGGTCGCGGAAGGCCCGCGGCATGGCCAGGGCGAACACGAACGCCGCGGCCACGGTGGCGAACGCGAGGAACGGCAGGACGCCCTGGTCGGTACGGACCACGTTGCCGAGCACGGCGAAGCCGGTCCACGCCCACCAGAGCAGGGCCAGCACGACCAGGCACTGCACCAGCCCGCGCGGGGTGGGTGTGTCGGCGGTGAGCGTGGTCACCTGGATGAAGGCGAAGACGAAGACCAGGTCGTAGAAGAGTTCCAGGCGGGTGGCGCGGGAACCAGGTGCGCCCGGTCGCAGGCCGCGCGACCACCGTAGCCCCCGGACGCTGTCCACCCCGGCAGTCTGCCCACCACCGCCCGCTGGTCGCGGTGGAAAGCCGGATCCCGGCCCGCCGGGTCACGATCAGGCGATGACGCTGGGCTCCCGCCACCGGGGCAGCCCCGCCCGGTCCAGGTCGTAGCGGACCGCGGCGATCCGCCCGACCGCCTCGACCAGGTCGGCGGCCGGCAGAGTGAACGGCAACCGCAGGAAGCGCTCCAGGGTGCCGTCCAGGCCGAACCGGGGCCCCGGCGCCAGGCGTACGCCGACCTCCTCGGCCGCCCGCGCCAGCGCGCTGGAGATCGGCCCGTCCAGCTCGGCCCAGAGGGTCACCCCGCCGCGGGGCACGGTGACCCGCCACTCCGGCAGCCGGGCGGCCAGCGCGCCGAGCAGCGCGTCGCGCTGGGCGGCCAGCTGCGCCCGCCGGGCTGTCGCGATGGCCGGCGCGGCGGCCAGCAGGTGCACGGCGACCAACTGGTCCAGCACCGGGCTGGCCATGTCGACGCCGACCCGGGCGGCGGCCAGCCGCTGCACCTGCGGCGCGGAGGCCCGGATCCAGCCGATCCGCAGCCCACCCCAGAACGGTTTGCTCATCCCGCCGATGCTGACCACCCGGGAGTGCCGGTCGAAGCTCGCGGTCGGCGGCGGCAGCACGGTGCCGTCCAGCGGCAGGTCCACGAAGGACTCGTCGATCACCAGGTCGGTGCCGACGGCATGCGCGGTGGACACCAGCCGCTCACGCAGCTCCGCCGGCATCAGGTGGCCGGTCGGGTTCTGGAAGTCGGGGATCAGGTAGCCCACCCGCGGGCGCACCTGCCGGAGAGTGCCCAGCAGCAGGTCGGCGTCCCACCCGCTCTCGTCGGCGGCCAACCCGTAGGTGGTGATCCGGGCTCGCCGGGCGGACAGCGCGGCAAGGGCGTTGGGGTAGCTCGGCGACTCGACCAGCACGCCGCCGCCGGGGGCGAGGGCCAGCCGCAGCACCAGGTCCAGGGCGTGCTGCGTGCCGTTGGTGACCATGATCTGGTCGGGCGAGGTGGGCAGACCCCGATCGGTGTATCCCTGGGCGACCGCCTCGCGCAGCTCGATCAGCCCGATCGGGTGGTACCCGGCCCCGCCTAGGTAGCGGGGCAGGTCCTCGGCCGCCGCCCGAGCGGCCGGCAACAGCTCGGGCGGGGCGGCCAGCGCCGCCACCCCGAGGTCGAGCATGTCCCGGTCGTCCAGCGGGATCCACAGCCCGTTGCTGGCCACCCGGTGGGTCCCCGGCAACATGGTCCAGCTCCCCGCGCCCCGCCGGCTGGCCAGATGCCCGCTGTCGCGCAGCTCCCGGTACGCGGCGGTGACGGTGGTCCGGCTGATCCGCAGCGCCTCGGCCAGATCGCGCTCGGCCGGCAGGCGTACGCCCAGCGGCAGCCGGCCGTCGGCGAGCAGACCGCGTACCGCGCCGGCCAGCGCCGCGTAGTCGGGGCTGCGCCGCCGACCCGGAAGGGCGTGCCACTGCCCGAGCAACCGGGCCAATTGCACTCCCCGCACCTGACTTCCCATGGCCACTCCCCCGATATTGGCTCTTTATGGGTGCCAATTGGCCCCTAGGGTGGCATGCGTGACAATGATTGGCAACCTTCGGCACCGGCCGGTCCGGCGACTCACCCAGTTGTTCGTCGGGCTCTCCCTCTACGGGATCAGCATGGCGCTGATGATCCGCTCCGGGCTCGGCCTGAACCCGTGGGACGTGTTCCACCAGGGGCTCGCCCAGTTGACCGGACTGACCATGGGGACCGTGGTGATCGCGGTCGGGGTACTGGTGCTGCTGGCCTGGATCCCGCTGCGGCAACGCCCCGGCATCGGCACCCTGGCCAACGTCGTGGTGGTCGGTCTGGCGGTCGACGCGACCCTGGCCCTGCTGCCGCCCGGTGGGCCGCTCGCCGCCAGGATCGCGCTGCTGGTCGGTGGCATCGTCGGAAACGGCGCCGCCACCGCGCTCTACCTCGGCGCCCGGCTCGGCCCCGGCCCCCGGGACGGTCTGATGACCGGCTTCGTCGCCCGCCGGCCCGGCCGGTCACTGCGCCTCGTCCGCACCCTCATCGAGATCGCGGTGCTGGCGGTGGGCGCGCTGCTCGGCGGGACGATCGGCATCGGCACGATCGCCTACGCGCTGACCATCGGACCGCTGGCACAGCTGTTCCTGCCGATCTTCGACGTGCCCGAGCCAACCCGCTCACCAGCACCGCGTCCCGAGCCGACGCCCGATCGGGGTGAGTCGACGCCGGAGCCGAGCGGGCCGACGGCGGGCAGGTCGACGGCGACCAGCTGAGCCCGACCAGCTACGGCCGCCGCCCACCCGCGCGGCCGCGCACCCTCACCGGCCCGCCGCCGGCACGGCGGAAACCACCCGGCAACCCTGCGGAGCCATCGCGTCACGACAAGTAACAGTGGGGCGGGTGGTGTTTTCTTGAGCCGGGTCGCCCGGCAGAATCTCCGCATGGGGGAGAACGCCTGGCGGCGCACCGACGCATGGATCTTCGTTTCGTTGGTGATCGCCAGCGGCGCCGGACGGCACCGACGCTCCCCGACCACCCGCCGCCCCGAGGGCGTACGGCTCGCCGACGTGCTCTCCACCGCCGACCACCTCGACCACACGATCCCTGAGCGGCACGACATCGAGGAGGCGATCCGGCGGCTGCTCGGCGCCGGCCTGGTCGACGTCTCCGACGGCTGGTTCCGGATCACCCCCGACGGGGAACGGCTCTGGCGGTCACGACCCAGCGCCGGCCTGGCCACCACCGTCGACACCGTGCAGGGCGTGCTCAGCCGCCGGCACACCCCGGGCACCGCGGAGTGGCACCTCGACGAGGCCGAGCACACCGCGGCCGTCCAGGAGTATCTGGTGCGGTCCATCCCGATGCCCCGGCGCTCCCCGGAGGGCCACTCCGGCCGGGGCTGAGCGACCGACCTGGTCGCCGATCAGCGGACGGGGTGACCCGCGCCGCGCAGCGCGTCCTTGACCTGGGCGACGGTCAGTTCCCCGAAGTGGAAGACGCTGGCGGCGAGCACCGCGTCGGCCCCGGCGCCGATCGCCGGGGGAAAGTGGGCCACCTCGCCCGCGCCGCCGCTGGCCACCACCGGCACCTCGACCACCCGGCGCACCGCGTCGATCAGTTCCAGGTCGAAACCGGCCTTGGTGCCGTCCGCGTCCATCGAGTTCAACAGGATCTCACCGGCGCCCAGCTCGGCGCCGCGCCGCGCCCACCGCACCGCGTCCAGCCCGGTGCCCCGTCGGCCGCCGTGCGTGGTGACCTCGAAGCCACTGGGGGTGGTACCGGCCGGGGCCCGCCGCACGTCCAACGAGAGCACCAGCACCTGCCGGCCGAACCGGTCGGCGATCTCCGCAATCAGCTCGGGCCGGGCGATCGCCGCCGTGTTCACCCCGACCTTGTCGGCGCCGGCACGCAGCAGCGTGTCCACGTCGGCCACCGTGCGGACCCCCCCGCCGACGGTGAGCGGGATGAAGACCGACTCCGCCGTACGCCGGACCACGTCGAGCATGGTGCCCCGGTCGCTGGACGAGGCGGTGACGTCGAGGAAGGTCAACTCGTCCGCGCCGGCCCGGTCGTACGCCGCCGCCAGCTCGACCGGGTCACCGGCGTCGCGCAGGTCGACGAAGTTGACCCCCTTGACCACGCGACCCGCATCCACGTCGAGACAGGGGATCACCCGAACCGCCACCGTCATGCCGAAAGCCTATCCCTGCCTCCGCCGGTCACGCCTCGGCGAGGGTGGCCAGGGCCTCGGCGACGGTGAACGCCCCCGCGTAGAGCGCCTTGCCGGCGATCACGCCCTCCACCCCGATCGGTTCCAGCGTGGCCAGCGCGCGCAGGTCGTCCAGCGTCGAGACGCCGCCGGAGGCGATCACCGGCGCGTCGGTACGGGCGCACACCTCCCGCAGCAGGTCCAGGTTCGGCCCGCGCATGGTGCCGTCCTTGGTGATGTCGGTGACCACGTACCGGGCGGCGCCGGCCTTGTCGAGCCGCTCCAGCACCTCGTACAGGTCACCGCCGTCCCGGGTCCACCCCCGGGCCGCCAGGGTGCGACCCCGCACGTCCAGCCCGATCGCGACCCGGTCGCCGTACTCGCCGCAGATCCGGTCGCACCACGCCGGATCCTCCAGCGCGGCGGTGCCGATGTTGACCCGGGCGGCGCCGGTGGCCAGCGCGGCCCGCAGCGACGCGTCGTCGCGGATGCCGCCGGACAGCTCCACCCGCACGTCGAGGCGGCGCACCACGTCGGCGAGCAGCTCGGCGTTGGAGCCCCGACCGAACGCCGCGTCGAGGTCGACCAGGTGGATCCACTCGGCGCCGTCGCGCTGCCACGCCAGGGCGGCGTCCAGCGGGTCGCCGTAGGTGGTCTCGCTGCCCGCGGCGCCCTGCACGAGCCGGACGGCCTGGCCGTCGGCGACGTCCACGGCAGGCAACAGGGTGAGGCTCACGTGTCTTGTCCTCTCGCGTTCATCAACGGCGGTCCAGGGCGATCACCACGATCACCGGAAGCACCAGCAACAACAGTGCGACCAACCCGATGCGCAGCCCCGGGTCGGGCACGAGCATCCAGATCAGGATGATCGCCGCCAGGGTCAGCGCCACGATCGCGGACCGTTCGCCCCGGGAGTACCTCCGCAGGCGTCCGGTCCGGCCGCGTCGTACGGTCGGCGTCAGCCGGCGGACCAGCGCCCGGCGCCGGGCCCGGCGGGCGAGCGAGCGTTCCCGGACCACCTGACGCCGGGCCGCCTCCGCCTCGCGGGCCGCCCGGCGCTGAGCCCGTTCCTTGCTCATCGCGGCCTCCGACCCGACCGGCCCGACGGCCCAGCCGGCCACGACCGGCCCGACGGCCCAGCCGGCCACGACCGGCCCGACGGCTCAGCCACGGGCGGGCACGGTGGCCAGCCAGTTGCGCAGCAACGCGGCACCGGTGTCGGCGGACTTCTCGGGGTGGAACTGGGCGGCCGACAGCGCGCCCCGTTCCACCGCGGCGACGAAGTCGGTCTCGTGGTGCGCCGTGGTGACCTTGGCGCCGGCCCCGGCCAGGGCGGCGGCGTCACTGTGGGCGTACGAGTGGACGAAGTAGAACCGGCTGTCCGCGGGCAGCCCGGCGAACAGCACCGAGTCCACCGGCGGCTGCACCGTGTTCCAACCCATGTGTGGCAACCGGGCGGCGGCGAGCCGGGTGACGCTGCCGGGCAGCAGCCCCAGGCCCTTGGTGACCAACCCGTGCTCGTCACCGAGTTCGAAAAGGACCTGCATGCCCACGCAGATGCCGAGCACCGGGCGGCCGGCGGCGACCCGCTCGGCGATCACCGGCCCGGCACCGATCGCGTCGATGCCGGCCATGCAGGCGGCGAAGGCGCCCACCCCGGGCACCACCAGCCCGTCGGCGTCGGCCGCGGCGACCAGGTCGCCGGTGACCAGCACGTCGGCACCGGCGGCGGCCAGCGCCCGTTCGGCGGAGCGCAGGTTGCCCGAGCCGTGGTCCAGCACCACGACCCGGCGCCGGTCACCACCGTCGCCGGAGGGCCGGCCAATGGTCCGGTCCGTCACGACCCCTCCCCGGGCAGCAGCCACAGCACCCCGGCGACCGTGGCCAGCACGGCCAGCAGCGCGGTGACCACCACCGCGCCGCGCGGCGCCCCCTGCCGGTGCAGGGACAGCGTCCCGCCGACCAGGACCCCGGCCAGGATCAGCAGCAGTGTGGGCAGCGCGCCACTCATCGGTGCCACCCCCGCCCGGCGGGCGGCACGGCACGACGTACGGCGTCGACCCGGCCGGTCACAGCGCCCCCTTGGTGCTGGGGATCGCGCCGGCTGCCCGCGGGTCCACGGCGGTGGCCTCCCGCAGCGCCCGGGAGACCGCCTTGAACTGCGCCTCCACCACGTGGTGGGCGTCCGGGTGGCCGCCCGGACGGGCCGCCCGCAGCACGTCCACGTGCAGGGTGATCCGGGCCGCCTGGCCGAAGGACTCCCAGATGTGCCGGGTCATGCTGGTCGGGTAGACCGGCCCGATGTACGGCGCCAGCGGCGGCTCGTCGTGCACCACGTACGGCCGGCCGGACAGGTCGACGGCGGCCCGGACCAGCACCTCGTCCATCGGAACGGTGGCCGAGCCGTACCGGCGGATGCCGGCCTTGTCCCCCAGCGCCTGGTCGAACGCGGCGCCGAGGGCCAACGCCGTGTCCTCCATCGTGTGGTGGGCGTCGATCTCCAGGTCGCCCACCGTCTGCACGGTCAGGTCGAAGCCGCCGTGCCGGGCGATCTGGTGCAGCATGTGGTCGTAGAAGCCGACCCCCGTGCTGATCTCGGCCACGCCGGTGCCGTCGAGGTCGATCTCGACCAGGACCTTGGTCTCCTTGGTGATCCGCTCCACCCGGGCGGTCCGGCTCATGCTGTGCCTTTCGGTCGCGGCTGCGGGGCGGGCGGGCCCTCGCGCTGAATCCTGTCGATGGCGGCAAGGAAGGCGTCGGTCTCGGCCGGGGTGCCGGCGGTGACCCGCAGCCAGCCGGGCAGACCGACGTCGCGGACCAGCACGCCGTGGGTCAGCATGGCCTGCCAGGCGGCCGCCTGGTCGCCACCGACCTCGTACAACACGAAGTTGGCGTCGCTGTCGGCGACCCGCAGGCCGCGGCGGCGCAGCTCGGTGACGATCCGGTCGCGCTGTTCCATGATCGCGGTAACCGTACCGAGCAGTGCGTCGCGGTGCGCCAGGGCGGCCCGGGCGGCGGCCTGGGTGAGCGCGGAGAGGTGGTACGGCAGGCGGACCAGCTGCACCGCCGCCACCACGGCCGGGTCGGCCGCCAGGTAGCCCAGCCGCCCGCCGGCGAACCCGAACGCCTTGCTCATCGTGCGGGTCACCACCAGCCGCAGCTTCCCGGGCAGCACCGCCAGCGCGCTCACCGTGCCCGGGCGGGCGAACTCCGCGTACGCCTCGTCGACCACCACCATGCCCGGCGCGACGTCGAGGACCGCGGTGATCACGGCCGGGTCGAGCGCGGTCCCGGTGGGGTTGTTCGGCGAGCAGAGGAAGACCACGTCCGGGCGATGCTCGCGGACCTGGGTCACCGCCTCGTCGGCGGTCAGTCCGAAGTCGACGCCCCGGCGGGCGGGCACCCATCGGGTGCCGGTGCCCAGCGCCAGCAACGGGTGCATCGAGTACGCCGGGGTGAACCCGAGCGCGGTGCGCCCGGGACCGCCGAACGCCTGGAGCAGCTGCTGCTGGATCTCGTTGGAGCCGTTGGCCGCCCAGACCGCGTCGACGGTGAGCCGGTGACCGAGGTACCCGGCCAGGTCGGCGCGCAGCGCCACCGCGTCCCGGTCCGGGTAGCGGTTGAGGTCACGCAGCTCGGCTGCGAGGGCCTTGCCGATCGCCTCGACCACCGGCTCCGGCACCGGGTAGGAGTTCTCGTTGGTGTTCAGCCGCACCGACACGTCCAGCTGCGGCGCCCCGTACGGCGACAACCCGCGCAGGTCGTCGCGGAGCGGCAGGTCGTCCAGAGTGGTCATGCCGTCGCCTCGAACCGGGCGGTGACCGCCTGGCCGTGCGCCGGCAGGTCCTCCACTCCGGCCAGGGTGACCACGTGCGAGGCGACCTCCCGCAGCGCCGCCTCGGTGTACTCCACCAGGTGGATGCCGCGCAGGAAAGACTGCACCGACAGCCCGGACGAGTGCCGGGCGCAGCCGCCGGTGGGCAGCACGTGGTTGGAGCCGGCGCAGTAGTCACCCAGCGACACCGGCGAGTACGCGCCCACGAAGATCGCGCCGGCGTTGCGTACCCGCATCGCCCACTGGCGGGCGTCGGCGGTCTGGATCTCCAGGTGCTCCGCCGCGTACGCGTCGACCACCCGCAGCCCCGCCGCCAGGTCGTCGACCAGCACGACGCCGCTCTGCTCACCGCGCAGGGCGGTGTCGACCCGCTCGGCGTGCTTGGTGGCCGGCACCTGCCGGGCCAGCTCCCGGTCCACCGCGTCGGCCAGCTCGACCGACGGGGTGACCAGCACGCTGGCGGCGAGCGGGTCATGCTCGGCCTGGCTGATCAAATCGGCGGCGACGTGCACCGGGTCGGCGGTGTCGTCGGCCAGGATGGCGATCTCGGTCGGGCCGGCCTCGGCGTCGATGCCCACCACGCCGCGCAGCAGCCGCTTCGCGGCGGTGACCCAGATGTTGCCCGGGCCGGTGATCATGTCGACCGGGTCGCAGTACGCGCTGCCCGTGGCGTCGACGGCGCAGCCGTACGCCAGCATCGCCACGGCCTGGGCGCCGCCGACGGCGTAGACCTCGTCGACGCCGAGCAGCGCGCAGGCGGCGAGCACCCGCGGATCGGGCAGGCCGTCGTTGTCCCGCTGCGGCGGGCTCGCCACCACCAGCGACCGGACGCCGGCCGCCTGGGCGGGCACCACGTTCATCACCACGGTCGACGGGTACATCGCCAGGCCACCCGGGACGTAGAGGCCGACCCGGTCGACCGGGACCCAGCGTTCGGTGACGGTGCCGCCCGGCACCACCTGGGTGGTGTGGTCGGCGCGCCGCTGGTCGTCGTGCACCTTACGGGCGCGGGCGATCGACTCCAGCAACGCGGCCCGGACCTGCGGATCCAGCATGCCCTCCGCCGCGGCGATCACCTCGGCGGGCACCCGCAGCACCTCCGGGGCCACCCCGTCGAACCGCTCGCTGGCCTCGCGGACCGCCTGGTAGCCATGCTCGCGGACCGCCGCCACCAGGGGACGGATCTGCTCGACGGCCACCGAGACGTCGAGCTGGGCGCGAGGCAGCAGGTGACGCGGGTCGGACGCGCCACCGCGCAGGTCGATGCGGTTCAACACCCCTGCGAGTCTAGGCGGCCCGGCGTCGGGCCGGACCGCGCCGCCCGCAGGCCGGGACGGTGAGCCGGGACACGCCGTAGGCCGCCGGTGGAGTTACGCTCGATCACGTGACCCCACGGCTGCCGGTGTTCCCGCTCGCCATGGTGCTCTTCCCCGGGTTGGTGCTGCCACTGCACATCTTCGAGGAGCGCTACCGGGCCCTGGTCCGGCACCTGGTCGGGCTGCCCGAGGGTGCGCCACGCGAGTTCGGCGTGGTGGCCATCCGCAGCGGCTGGGAGGTCGAGCCCACCGCGGGGCGGACCGCCCCCGGCACCGGCGAGGTGACCCTGCACGAGGTGGGCTGCACCGCGGAGCTGCGGCAGGTCACCGAGCTGGCCGACGGGGGCTTCGACATCGTCACCGTGGGGCGGCGACGGTTCCGGTTGGCGGAGCTGGACCACCACTCCGCGCCGTACCTGACCGCCGAGGTGCGGTGGCTGCCCGAGCCGACCGGCCCGGACGAGGCGGCCGGCCTGCTGGCGGCGCGGGTGATCGCGGTCTTCCGCCAGTACCTCGGCCTGATCCAGGTCGAGTCCGGCCAGCTGACCGAGCAGCTGCCGGAGGATCCGACCGTGCTCTCCCACCTGGTGGCCGCGACCGCGGCACTGACCGTGGCGGACCGGCAACGCCTGCTCGCCATCGACGACACGGCGGCCCGGCTGCGTGCCGAGCTGAACCTGCTCAACCGCGAGGCGGCTCTGCTGCGCCAGGTACGGGCGGTTCCGGTGCCGCTGGCGGAGCTGGCCAAGGCGCCGCCGACCCCGAACTGACCCCATCCGCGCCCGGCCCGACACCGAGGGGCGGGTAACCGCCGGGCCCCGGACCGCCCGGCGGGTAGCCGACGGGCGGGCCGAACCAGGTGGGGTCGGGCTCCGGCTCGGGGCGCAGCGACGGCCACCGCGACCAGCCGGCCAGCATGGTGTACGCCACCGCGGCGCCGAACGACGGCAGCAGCAGGTTGCCGTGCGGCACCGGCAGCACCCCGAGGATCAGGTCGATGCCGCCCGCGCGCAGGTCGGCCGGCTTGGTGAAGGTCGTCCCGTCCGGTGCGGTCTCCAGCAGCCGCTGGTAGGTGCTCAGCCCGACCCGGCGCCCGACCTGCCAGGCGACCGTCGCGGTGGCGAGCGCGCCGGCCACCACGACGACCAGCCCGACCGGCCCCCGGTGGCGGCGCAGCACGAACCACACCGCGAGTGCGGCCAGCACCCCGAAGCCCAACCCGAGCAGGCTGAACCAGCCGTCGGCGGCGATCGGCTGCTCCGGCTGGGCCTGGCCGTAGACCGCGCCGTCGGCCGTCTTGACCACCGGGGTGGCCGGGGCGAGCGCCGCCCAGAGCAGCCCCAGCGGGGCACCCAGCAGGCCCAGGACGAGCACGGTCGCCGCTCCGGCCGCCGCAGTGCGGGCGGGCCTGCGCGGCGGGTCCGCCGGCACCGGCGGGACGGTCGGCACTGCCGGTACGGGTGGTTCGGCGGCGGGGGTGTCCGGGCTCACCCGATGATCCTCGCAGTTCCCGGCGCGAGCCGTGCACGGTGTCGCCAGTCAGGCAATGTTCGCAATCGCTCAGCGGGCGAAGGGCTCCAGCATCGCCGACGCCGCCCGCAGCCACGCCTGTCGGGTCTCGGCCTGGAGCTGGTGGTATTCGATCGAGGATCCGGTCTCCAGGGCCGGGTCGTACGGCACCACGGCCACCGCCCGGGTACGGGTGGCGAAGTGGCGTTCCAGGTCGTCCTGCAACGGCAGGCGGCCCGGGGTGGGGCAGGAGATCAGGGTGACCGCGTTGTCGGCCAGCTCACCCATTCCCTCCTCGTGCAGCAGGTCGAGCATCCAGTCCGCACTGAACGCGGCGTCCTCGCGGGGCACGGTGGTGACCACCAACTGGTCGGCGGCCTGCATCACGGTGCGCCAGTTCGGACTCTCCACGTTGTTGCCGGTGTCCACACAGATCACGTCGTGGGTGCGGCGCAGCAGCTCCAGCACCCGCTTGACGGTGAACTGGTCCAGCCGCTGGGCGAACCGGGGGCTCTCCTCGCCGGCCAGCACGTCGTACGAGCCGTCGGAGGCGTGCCGCAGGTAGTCGTCGAGGATCTCCAGCAGGTCGGCGCCCTCCCGGATCTCGATCTGGACGAGATCGGCGACCAGATGCCGGATCGTACGGGCGTGCCGGGCGCTGCCGGCGCGCAGCCCGAGGGTGCCGCGCAGCTCGTTGTCGTCCCAGGCCAGCACGCCACGCCCGCGCACGCTGCCGACGGTGGCCGCGGCCAGGACGGTCGCCGTGGTCTTGTGCACGCCGCCCTTGGGGTTGGCGAAGGCGACCACCCGCGGGGTGCCCAGTTCCCGGCGGAGCACGCCGGCGGCCCGTTCGAGTTCGCTCTCGGCGCTCTGCGGGCGCCACTCGATCCGCCCCGGCCGGCCGGCCACCGTCGCCGATGGTGGCGCGGGCGGCGCCGGGGGTGCGGGCGCAGCTGGCGGCGCGGGCGGCTGGTAGCCGCCGTTGTCGAGCAGCGCGTACCGGGACTCCACCGGCGGCGTGGCGTGCCGGTAGCCGTTGTCCAGCAGGGTGTACCGGGACTCCACCGGCTCGGGCCGGCGCGGCTCCGGCACCGCCGGGTAGGTCGGCTCCGCCGGGTACCCCGACTGCCCGCGGTACGCCTGTGCTGGGCGCTGGGGCTCGACCCGGTAGCTCGCCTCGGCCCGGTAGCCCGGCTCGGTGCCGTACGGCCGCTCGGCCGGCTGACCGACGGCCGGGGCCCGCCCCGCGTAGCCGGAACCCGCCCCGCGTCGCGGCAGCGGCGGCTCGGGCGGCGGTGGCAGTTCTTCGTCGGGCCGCCGCTCGGTTGGCACCTGTTCGGCGCCGCGAGCGCCGAGGCGGGCACGGTCGAGCAGCGCCCGCCACCGCGGTGCCGGTTCGGCGGGCCGTCCCCAACCGGTCTCGCTGCCGTCCACGGCTCGCCTCCCCAGCGCCTCGGTTTCCGTCTGACAGGCTACGAACGAAACCCTATTCAGGCCACACCGGGCCACGTACCGATGTGTCCCGAACCGTCACGGTGTCGGGCTCACATCACTCTCCATGACGGTGTCTGCCGAGGTGGGAGGCATCAATGGGGTGGCGGCCGGTGGTGCGGACGAGGATACCGCCGGTGATGGTGACGAATCTGTCACGTTCGACGGCGCCGGCGAGCGGTCCTCCGGTACCGGATCCGGCGTCGGCGAGGCGGATCCCGGGGTCGGCGTCGGGTCCGGCGTCGGGGCGAGGTCGCGGTCGACCGGCGGCCGGACCACATCCCACTGCTCGGGCAGCGGCGGGGTGAACACCGTACGTTCCAGCCGCCGGACCTCCGGCGCCGGGTCGACCACCCGCACCCCGGGTCGGGCCGCCACGCCGCGCAGCGCCGCCGGTGCGGCGCGCACCACCAGCGCGTAGACGCAGGCGCAGCCCGCGCGGTAGGCGGCTGCCTCCTCCGCCGCGACCCGCGCGCCGCTCTCGTACAGCTGGCGCAGCTCCCGCTCCTGCGGCCCGCCGCCGCCCAGCCCGGCGGCCCGGGACCGGTAGTCGGCGGCCTCCAGCTCCTTGCGCTCGGCCAGCTCGACCATGCCGGCCGTCACGTCCTCGGGAATCCGTTGCGCGGGTATCCGGACGATCTCGGTCTGCCGGCCCGGCAGCGGTACCCGGCCGATGACGGCCGCCACGCCCACGTCGCCGACCACCGCCGCGAGCGACTGCGGGGCGAGGTACTCGGTCAGCGAGACCAGGGCGTAGGTGCCCTCGCCCAACGCGCCGCCGGCCAGTGCGGCCAGGTCGGCCGCGGCCGTCCGCTCATAGCCGGGGATCGACTCGCCGTCGGCGACCCCCACCCGGGTCACCTCGCCGACGGTCCGGTCCGGAACGGGCGGGCCACCGGTGGCGAGCACCGCGGTGAACAGCACGGCGGCGCAGGACAGCACCGCCACCCAGCCGAGCAGCGGGGGCCGGGCCGAGCCCTGGCCGAGTCGGGTCACCGCGGCGGCGAGCCGGGGCAGCAGTCGCTGGTCCAGCTGCCGCAGCAGATCGCCGGCGCGCACGGGCGAACCCCCTCGTCGGATCGGTCGGGACGGGCAGGGCGCGTCAGTCGCGGAGGATGTCCAGTGCGCGTCCCAGGTCGTCAGGGTAGTCGCTGACGAAGCGGACCTCGTCCCCCGTACGGGGGTGCTGGAAGCTCAACTCTCTGGCGTGCAACCACTGGCGGTCCAGCTTGAGCCGGGCGGCGAGCGTCGGATCCGCACCGTACGTGAGGTCACCCACGCACGGGTGCCGCAGGGTGGAGAAGTGCACCCGGATCTGGTGGGTACGACCGGTCTCCAGCCGCACGTCGACCAGGCTCGCCGAGGGAAACGCCTCGATGGTGTCGTAGTGGGTGATGCTGGGCTTCCCGCCGGAGACCACCGCCCACCGGTAGTCGTGATGGGGGTGCCGGTCGATCGGGGCGTCGATGGTGCCGCTCAGCGGGTCCAGGTGGCCCTGCACCACGGCGTGGTACCGCTTCTCCACCTCGCGGTACTTGAAGGCCCGTTTCAAGGCGCTGTACGCCTGCTCGCTCTTGGCCACCACCATGATCCCGGTGGTGCCCACGTCGAGCCGGTGCACCACTCCCTGGCGTTCGGCGGCGCCACTGGTGGCGATGGTGTGCCCGATCGCGGCCAACCCGCCGATCACGGTCGGGCCGGTCCAGCCCGGGCTGGGATGCGCGGCTACCCCGACCGGCTTGTCGACCACCACGATGTCGTCGTCGGCGTAGACCACCTGGAGCCCGGGCACCGCCTGGGGCACCACCCTCGGCGCCGCGGCCGGCGCGGGCAGCGTCACCTCCAGCCAGGAGCCCGCCCGGACCTTGTGCGAGTTGGGCCGGACCGCACCGTCGACCAACGCCGCACCGGCGTCGACGAGGGCGGCGGCCGCCGTCCGGGAGAGGCCGAACAGCCGGGCCACGGCCTGGTCCAGCCGCAATCCGTCGAGACCGTCCGGCACCGGCAGGCTGCGGTGGTCGCCGCCGGCGGCGAAGGTGGCCGTCATGCGCGCTCCCGCCGACCGCCGTCGGTGGCACCGGGCTCGTCGGCGGTGGCGCTCTCCTTGGCCGGGCGCTCCTCGCCGGGAGCCCGGGTGCCGTCCCGCTGACGGCCGGTGAACTCCAGCGCGACGGCCAGCAGCACACCGCAGACCAGGGCGCTGTCCGCGACGTTGAACACCGGAAATACCCGACCGTACGGGTCGAAGACGCTGACCATGTCGACCACGTGCCCCACGAACCAGCCCGGGGCCCGGAAGATCCGGTCGATCAGGTTGCCCAGCACACCGCCGACCACCAGGCCGAGCGAGATCGCCCACGGCACCGAGCGCAGCGTGCGGGTCATCCAGGCGATCCAGCTCAGCACGCCGATCGCGATCACCGGGAAGATGAAGGTGTAGTCCTTGCCGATGCTCCACGCGGCCCCGCTGTTGCGGGTCAGCGTCAGGTAGACGGCCCCGCCCAGCAGCCGCACCGGCTCACGGTCACTCAGCTCGACCAGGGCCAGGTGCTTGGTGAGCACGTCGAAGGTGAGAGCGAACGCCGCAAGGCAGAGCAGGATCGTGACCGGCCGACGCCGCGACTTCGTGGCGGTGCCCGACTCGGCGGTGCCGGATCCAGCGGGCGGTGCTGCGCTCATCTGCTCCCCATCGACAATCGCGGCGGTGCCGTCGCACCGCCGCGTACGAGTGCCGGGGAGCGCGCCTCAGCGCCGCTCCTCCAGCTGCTTGCATGTCACGCAGAGGGTGGCCGACGGGAAGGCGGCCAGCCGCTCCACCGGAATGGGGTTGCCGCACCGCTCGCACCAGCCGTAACCACCCTCGTCGAGACGCTCCAACGCGCGCTCGACCTGCGTGATCCGTTCCAGAATGCTGTTGGCGAGGGAGATCTCCTGCTCCCGCTCGAACGTCTTGGTGCCGGTGTCGGCCTGGTCGTCCCCGGCCGAGTCGGTCAGGCGGTCGCGCTGCAGCTCGGTGATCTCGCTCAGCGTCTGATCGTACTCGGCTCGCAACTCGTCATGCCGCGCCGCCAGCGCGGCCCGGATCTTCTCGGTCTCCGCGGCACTGCGGGTGGACTTCGCCGTCGGCTTGCGGCCTGCGGTCCTGGTGTCGGCTGGCTTGGCCATCGTCGCTCCCTCGGCCACGGAGCCGCGGTGAGTCCGCGGCGCCTGGACAGGGGCCGCCAACATCGGCCGCCCCGGGTACAAAACGGGCGCGCGGCCACGAGGCCGCGCACTCCGGAGGTTGGCAAGGATACGGAACGTACAGGCGTCCGACAACGTGCCGCACCGGAGCGCCCAGTCCGCCCCGATTCATGCCATATCGGGGCAAATGGAAACGCTAGCAGATCAGCCGCGCCAGTCCGGCGTACTCGGCCAAGGACTCCGGTTGGATCCGTCCGTCAGCCGGTCGGCTCGGCGCCGTCGCGCAACCGGCTCAGCCGGTGGGCGAGTTCCGGGCCGGCGGAGGCGACCAGGAAGAGTTTGTCCCGGCTGGCCGCGCCGGTACGCAGCGACACGGTGGTCGGCCGGACGCCGAGTGCATCGGCCAGGGCCCGTCGGGCGGCCTCGGTGGCCCGCCCGTCGACCGCCGGAGCATTGACCGCGATGACCAGCGCCGGCCCGTGCGGGCCGTCGAACCGACCACCCACCCGGGCCCGGGACGCCCCCGGTTTCACCCGCACGGCGACGGTGAGCGCATCGTCCATGGCGGGTCGGCTCAGCGCCGTCCGGATTCCGACAACAGGGTGGTGCCCGGCGCGCAGTGCGCACAGGGGGTGAAACCGAGCTCGACCGCCTCGGCGACCGGCAGCGGCTCGTGCTCCCGCCCGACCAGGTGCGGGCATTCGACGAGGTGGTAGCGCGGTCGCCCGTCGACCACCCGGACCTCGTCCGCGAGGCGGGCCACCCGGGCCGCCTGCTCCGGGCTGATCTCCTGGGCCGCGGGCTCGTCGTCGTACCCGTCGGCGTCGTCACCGGCGTCGACCGGCTTCCGCGGGTCCGCCACCGGCGAGCCGGGTGGTTGCCGCCACCCGGAATCGCCGGTGTTCACGTTCGGTGGGATGTGCTGTGCCGGGATGCTCTCGCCGCCGGCGGCCGGAGTGGCCGCGCCGGAGATGTCCCATGGCTGGCGCCCGGGTGACCCGCGGTGCCCCGAGGCCCGGCCGGCGGCCGCCTGCCGGGCGCCCGCGACCAGCGCGACGGCGGCCAGCAGGCTGGCTGCGATGGAGACGACCAGCAGGAGGCTGGACCCTCCGGCCAGGCCGAGCACCAGCAGTACCACCGCGACGAGGATGAGCACGAGACTGATGACTATCACGGCTCACCCCCGCCGCGTCGTACCGATGGGCAGGGTGGGCGACCGCAGCACTGACGACGGTCGCCGACCCGGTTGGTTCAGCGGCCGGCCTCGAGCGCGCCGGAGCGACCGCCGCCGCCACCGTAGGAACCGGCGAGGCCGGCAGCGGCCAGCCCGTTGCCGGCGGCCCGGGTGCCGTCCCCGCGGGTCATCTCGGCCTCCAGGCCCTGGCCGCGACCGTCGAGGTCACGCAGCTGGCTCTCCAGGTACGCCTTGAGCCGGGTGCGGTACTCCCGCTCGAACTGCTTGAGTTCCTCGATGTGCTTCTGCAGCGCGGTGCGCTTGGCGTCCAGGCCGCCCATGGCCTCCTGGTGCCGCTGGCGGGCGTCGCGCTCGAGCGCGTCGGCCTTGGCCCGCGCCTCGCGGGTGACCTCCTCGGCCTTCGAGCGGGCCTCGGAGAGCAGCTGGTCGGCCTCGCGGCGGGCGTCGGAGACGTGGTCGTCCGCCGTCCGCTGGGCCATCATCAGCACCCGCAGCGCCTGCTGCTCGCCGTCGGGGCCGGTCACCGCGCCGCCACCGGCGGCCCGGACCTGCTCCAGCTCGGCCTGCATGGCGCGGGCGGCCTGATCGGCGGCGGCCTTGTCGCGCTGCACGCGGTCGAGCTGGGCCTTGACGTCGTTGAGCTCGGCCGCCAGGCGAGCGTCGCCGCCCGGGCCGGCGGGGGCGCCGCCCCGCCCTCCGCGCTCCACCTGGGCGCGCAGTTCGTTGTTCTCCTCGATCAGACGGGCGAGTTCGCGCTCGACCTCGTCCAGGAAGGCGTCGACCTCCTCCTCGTCGTAGCCCCGCTTGCCGATCGGCGGCTTCTTGAAGGCGACGTTATGGACGTCGGCCGGGGTCAGCGGCATCGAAACTCCTCGGGTCAGTTGCGGCCGCGATAGCGCGTCGGTCATCAGGCGGTCCTGATGATCGCCGGCTCTAACACAAACCTCATCAGCACGAACAGGATAACCAGGAGCACAAGGGAGGCCAGGTCGATGCTCACGGTACCAATTCGCAGCGGAGGGATCACACGCCTCAACGCCCAGAGCGGGGGATCAGTGACGCTCCACACGGATTCCAGTCCGGCCGATGCCCCGCGACCGGGCTGCCAGCGCCGCCCGTACTGCAGAACCGCGCTTAGTACGAAACGGGCCAGAAGAACGATAAGGAAGACATAGGTGATCAGGTACAGGACCTGAAGCAAGATCGACAACACGGCAGGCGACGTCCCTCGGGTCGGGCGGGTCAACTCAGGCTGAAGAACCCGCCCTCGGCAATCTTGGCCTTGTCCTCCGCGGTGACCTGGACATTGGCCGGTGAGAGCAGGAACACCCGGTTGGTCACGCGCTCGATCGTACCGCGCAGCCCGAACGCCAACCCGGCGGCGAAGTCCACCAGACGGCGGGCATCCGCCTCGTCCATCTCGGTGAGGTTGATGATCACGGGAACCCCGTCCCGGAAGTGCTCGCCGATGGTGCGGGCCTCGCGGTAGGTGGTCGGGTGCAGCGTGGTGATCTGGTAACGCTGCTCCTCCTCGGGCACCACCGCGCGCTCGCGGGGCTGCACCTGCGGCGCCAGGGCGAGATTGTCCCGGCTGTGGTAGGTCAGCGCGCCCGAGGGCTCACCCGTCGACCGGGTGATCGACCGCACGCTGGACCGCTCGACCCGCTCCGGGCGCTCGGACTCCAGGCGCTCGGACTCGCTCAGTCGGCCACCGGATCGCTCGCTCAGCCGACTGCGGTCACCCAGCCGGGGACGAGGAGCGGGCGGCTCCTCCGCCTCGTCCTCGTCGTCCGCGAACTCCTCGGCGTACCGGCTCTGCCGGTAACGCGAATCGCGGTAGCCACCCTTGTCGTAGCCACCGTCGTCATAGGCCCGCTCGTCGTCCTCTTCGACCAGTCCGAGCCAGACCCCCGCCTTGCGCAGTGCACCCATCCCCGCGCCCTTCCCGTCCGCCGTGCGGCACACGCCCCCGCCGTGTCGCCCTGTCGCGAGTGGACCATTACTGCCCACCGGACCGGAACGGCAATCCCCTGACGTGCAATTCGCGTTGCACGCCACGCCCCCCGGTCGCCGGGAAGGCCGTTCCCACAAACAACACTGATGTAATTTGCTTCTCTCGCGGTCAGGCTACCGCAGCGTGGGACGCATTCCGAGCAACGCGCTGCCGACGCGGACATGTGTCGCGCCGTGACCGATCGCCGCCTCCAGGTCACCGCTCATGCCCGCCGACAGGGCCACCGCCTGCGGATGGTCCGACCGGAACGCCGCAGCGACCGCCGCCAGCCGGTCGAACGCCCGCTCCGGCTCCCAGCCGAGGGGCGCCACGGCCATCAGACCGGCCAGTCGCAACCCCGGCGCGGCGGCCACCGCGGCGGCCACCGGGCCGAGGCCGACGTCCGGATCGGCGGAGTCCGGCACCGTCCCGCCCCGCGCCGGGTCGGCGTCGATGCTGACCTGCACCAGCACGTCCAGTGGGCGGTCCCGGCCGGCGGTCGCGGCCACGTCCAGCGCGGACGCCAGCCGCACGCTGTCGACGGACTGCACCACGTCCGCGTACCGGATCACCGACTTCACCTTGTTGCGTTGCAGCCGGCCGATGAAGTGCCAGCGCGGCGTGACCCCGGCGGCGGCGACCTCGCCGGCCTTGGCCGCCGCCTCCTGGTCGCGGTTCTCCCCCACGTCGGTCACGCCGAGGCCGGCCAGCGCGACCACGTCGGCCGCCGGGTAGGTCTTGGTCACCGCGATCATGGTCACCTCGGCCCGGTCGCGGCCCGCCGCGGCACAGGCGTCGGCGATGCGCGCGCGTACGCGGGCCAGCCCGGCGGCGAGTTCGGCACGCCGGTCGGGGCGTACCAGAGCAGCACTGTCGGTCATCGGCGGTGTTCAGGACCCGTTCTTGAGGAAGTCGGGCACGTCGACGTCGTCGAAGAGCACCCGACGCGGCGACTGCGGAGCAACCGGCGGGGCGGGCGACGGCACCACCGGCGTGCTCGGCTGGGCGGCCTGGTTCTGGTTGGTCTTGCGGGCCGGCTCGGCCGCCTTGTAGGCCGGCGCACCCCCGTCGAAGCCCGCCGCGATCACGGTCACCCGCACCTCGTCACCGAGGGCGTCGTCGATGACCGCACCGAAGATGATGTTCGCGTCCGGGTGCGCCGCGTCGGTGACCAGCTGGGCCGCGTCGTTGATCTCGAACAGACCCAGGTCGGACCCGCCGGCGATGGAGAGCAGCACACCGCGGGCGCCGTCCATGCTCTGCTCCAGCAGCGGGCTGGAGATGGCCGCCTCGGCCGCCTCGACCGCGCGGTTCTCGCCACGGGCGCTGCCGATGCCCATCAGCGCGCTGCCCGCGCCGCTCATCACGCTCTTGACGTCGGCGAAGTCCAGGTTGATCAGACCCGGCGTGGTGATCAGGTCGGTGATGCCCTGGACACCGGAGAGGAGCACCTGGTCGGCCGTCCGGAAGGCGTCCATCATGCTGATGTTGCGGTCGCCGAGCGCCAGCAGCCGGTCGTTGGGAATGACGATCAGGGTGTCGCACTGGTTGCGCAGCTCGTCGATGCCGGCCTCGGCCTGCACCTGGCGGCGCTTGCCCTCGAAGGAGAACGGTCGGGTCACCACGCCGATGGTCAGCGCACCCAGCTTGCGGGCGATGTTCGCCACCACCGGCGCGCCGCCGGTGCCGGTGCCGCCGCCCTCGCCGCAGGTCACGAAGACCATGTCGGCGCCCTTGAGCACCTCCTCGATCTCGTCGCGGTGGTCCTCGGCGGCGTTCTTGCCGACGTCCGGATTGGCGCCGGCGCCCAACCCCCGGGTCAGCTCGCGGCCGACGTCGAGCTTGACGTCGGCGTCGCTCATCAGCAACGCCTGCGCGTCCGTGTTGATCGCGATGAACTCGACGCCCTTGAGCCCAACCTCGATCATCCGGTTGACGGCGTTGACGCCGCCGCCCCCGATGCCGACGACCTTGATGACCGCCAGGTAGTTGTGCGGAGGTGTCATCTCCGGTCCTTTCCCTTCGAGATTGGCTACTCCCCGACCGGCTACGGCGTGGCCAGACCGGCGGTCGACGCAGCTGTCACCAGCGAGGTCGAGAGGTAAACCTTCACCCTCTACTAGAGGGTTACGGTTATGTCAACCACTGATCCTCTTCCGGGCAACGTAGGCGCACCCGAGCGATGAGCCAAGGACCTGCCCGGCGTGTCGCCGGTGGAGCGCAACGCCTCACCACCAACGCCCCGCCGGCTGACGCCCGCTCACTTGAAGGTGACCACGTCCGGCGCGCTGACGTCGATCCGCGCGGCCTCCTGGTCGAGCAGGGCGGTGGCCACCCGGGCCTTGTCCGCCCCGCGCGTCGCGTCGCCCCAGAACACCGTACGGTCGCCGCGCAGCCGCACGCTGATCCGGGCCAGGCCCTCGACCGTGACCTCCACCAGTTCGGCGCGCAGCTGCGGGGTGAGCACGGCCAGCACCGCCAACCCGGCCTGGGTGTCCGGGTCGTCGGCGCCAGGTTCGGCCAGCCGTAGCAGCGGCAGGCCGTCCGGGCGCTGCGGCAGCGTCCGGAACGCCACTCCGCCGGCGTCGAGCACGACGAACTGCTCGCCGTGCGGCACCACCGCCACGCCGGTCCGCTCGGTCAGCCGGACCACCAGCGCGTCCGGCCAGTCCCGGTGCACCGTCACCCGCTCCACCGGCGGCAGGGCGCCGATCCGGCCGGCCAGCGCGGCCAGGTCGACCCGGGCCAGCGGGGCACCGTCCGGCACCCTCGCCGCGTCCCGCACCTGCACCGCCGTGACCAGCTCCGCCCCCTCCACCCGCACCTCGCGCACCCCGAACAGGCCGGTGCCGAGCAGCGTCCACGCCACCAGCCCGGCCAGGGCGAGCACCCCGCCGGCCACCGCCCACGGCAGCGCCGCACGCATCCGGCGACGCCGGGCCCGGGCCATGAACCGCCGAGTGGAGGCGGGCACCGCGTCGCGGCCGGCGCGGACCAGCTGCCAGCGGCGGGTCGGACGGCGGCCCCCGCCGCCGTCCACCCCGGTGCCGCGCCCGCGGGCCGGGCCGGGACTCATTCCGCCGCGGGCGCCGCGCCGTCCACGCCGACGCCGCCGGGGACAGTGCCGCCGATGCTCGTCGCCCCGCCGGCCAGACCGCCGGGAACGGTGCCGGTCGGCTCCTGCGGGTCGGCGGTACGCGTGGTCAGCGCGGTCAGCAGCTCGTCACCCATCAGCGAGATCGGCGGTGCGCCCATCGTCACCACCACGTCGCCGGAACGGGCCCGCCGGGCCACCTCCGCCGGCGCGGCCTCCCACGAATCGACGAAGACCTTCCGCTCCACCGGCAGCGACACCGCCTCGACCAGCGCGGTCGACCCCTCGCCCGGCCCGCGCAGCTCGCCCGGCCCGAAGACCTCCAGCAGCACCAGCTCGTCGGCGATCGCGAGCGCCTCGGCGATCTCCGTCTGCAGGTCCCGCGTGCGGTAGAGCCGGTAGGGCTGGAAGACGACGATCAGCCGGCCGTCCCCGGCCACCTCGCGCAGCGTCTGCAGGGCCAGGGTCATCGAGGTCGGGTGGTAGGCGTACTCGTCGTAGACGAGCACCCCGTCGGCGACGCCCTTGCGCTCGAAGCGTCGGCGCACGCCCGGGAAGGCCGCCAGCGCGGCCTCCGCCGCGTCCAGCGGCAGCCCCAGCAGGTACGCGGCCAGCACCGCAGAGGCGCTGTTGAGGCCCATGTGCCGGCCCGGCACCGGCAGCCGGAACTCGCCCAGCGAGCGGCCGTCGATGTGGGCGAGGTAGCGCACCCCCCGGGCCGACGAGGCCATCCCGCTCAGCCGCAGGTCGGCGTCGGACGCCTCGCCGTAGGTGTACACGCGGCGCCCCTCGGCGCGCAGCGTGTCGGCCAGCCGCCGGCCGCCCGGGTCGTCCGCGCAGGTGATGATGAAGCCGTCCGGGTCGGTGAGCCGGGCGAACTCGGCGAAGGTGGCCTCCAGGTTGGCCAGATCACCGTAGGTGTTCAGGTGGTCCGCCTCGATGTTCGTGATGATCGAGACGAACGGGCGGTAGATGAGGAAGGACCGGTCGCTCTCGTCCGCCTCGACCACGAAGTACTCGCCGGTGCCGTGGTGCGCCCCCGAGCCCACCTCGGAGATCTCCCCACCGATCACGAAGGACGGATCCGTCCCGGCCTGCTGGAGCACCATGGTGACCATCGAGGTGGTGGTGGTCTTGCCGTGCGTACCGGCGACCGCCACCGTGCGGCGCCCGGTCATCGCGGCGGCCAGCGCCTCCGAGCGGTGCAGCACCCGCAGGCCGCGCTCGCGCGCCTCGACCATCTCCAGGTGGTCGGCGGGGATGGCCGAGGAGTAGACCACGGTGTCGACCCCGTCGAGGTTGGCCACCTCGTGGGTCATGTGGATCGTCCCACCGAGCGCCCGCAGGCCGGCCAGGGACGGCCACTCGCGCAACTCGCTGCCGGAGACCGGCAGGCCCCGGGTGAGGAACAGCCGGGCCAGGCCGCTCATGCCGACCCCGCCCACCCCGATCAGGTGGATGTGGCCCAGGTCCTCGGCGGTCAGGGTGCCAGCCGGGCTGAACGTGGTCATCGGGACCAACCTTTCGTTCGCGACTGCGGGGCTCGCAGACCCGGCTCACTCCTCGCGCTCACCGGGACACCGCCTCGTAGACGAAGTTGAGCAGCGCCTCGTCGCCGTCGCGGCGCCCGTATCCGGCTGCGGCGGTGCCCATCGCGTGCAGCCGCTGCGGGTCGCGGATCAGCGGGATCACCGTCCGCTCGATCCAGTCCGGGGTCACCTCGGCGTCGTCGACCAGCAGCCCGCCGCCGGCCTCGACCACCGGCAGCGCGTTGCGCTTCTGCTCCTGGTTGCTGTGCGGGTACGGCACGTAGATGGTCGGCAGGCCGATCGCGGCCACCTCCGCGCAGGTCATCGCCCCGCCCCGGCCGAGCATCAGGTCCGCCGCGGCGTAGCCGGCCTCCATCTCGGACAGGTAGGGCAGGGTCACGTACGGCACCGGTAGGTCGGTGGGGATCGGCACCGGCTCGTTGCGGGCCCCGATGACGTGCAGCACCTGGATGCCGTTGCGGGCCAGTTCCTTGGCCGCCCCGGCGACCGCGAGGTTGATCGACCGGGCGCCCTGCGAACCGCCGGCGACGAAGAGCACCGGCAGGTCGGGGCGGAGCCCGAAGTGGGCGCGGGCGGCGCTGCGCATGGCCGACCGGTCCAGCCCGGCGATGCCACGGCGCAGCGGTACGCCGACCACCCGCGCGTCGCGCAGCGACTCGGCCTGTGACGGCTGGTGCGGGAAGCCGACCGCGACGTGCCGGGTGAACTTCATGCCCAGCCGGTTGGCCACACCCGGCGGCACGTTGACCTCGTGGATCACGATCGGCAGCTCCCGCCGCCAGGCGGCCAGGTACGCCGGCACCGAGACGTACCCGCCGAACCCGACCACCACGTCGGCGCGTACCTCCTCGATGACCTTGCCCGCCGCGCGGGCCGCGGTCCACATCCGGCCCGGGGTGCGGACCAGGTTCATGTTGATCGACCGGGGCAGCTGGTAGGCCGGGATGTTCCGCAGGTCGTAGCCGGCCGGCGGGATCAGCTCGTTCTCCAGGCCCTTGGGTGTGCCGAGACAGGTGATCCGGACGCCGGGGTCGTGTCGGCGCAGGCAGTCGGCGAAGGCGAGCAACGGGTAGATGTGCCCCCCGGTGCCGCCTCCTGCGAGCACCACCGAACGCAGCGGACCCATCAACGTCTCCTCTCGTCCGCCGACCCGCCGCGGCCCCGGTCGTCCCGGGGGCCACGCGGTGCGGCCTGGTCGTCCCTGCGCCGCTTGCGCGCCTCGGGGACGGATCCCCGGGCAGCCGGCGGCGGCGCCGCACGGCGACGCCGGCCGGGAAGCGGCGGCAACGGAGCCCACACTAGTCGGACCCACCGGGCCGGTGGACGGGCATGCAGGGCCCGGGCCGCATCGGGTTCCGCACGGGCGAAGGAGGCCAGCATGCCGACCGCCGCCAGGGTGACGACCAGGGCGCTGCCGCCGACCGAGATGAACGGCAGCGGCACCCCGGTCAGCGGCAGCAGGCCGATCACGCCACCGATGTTGATGAACGCCTGACCGACCAGCCACGCGGTGGCGCCCGCGGCGGCCAGCCGGCGGAACGGGTCCTCGACCCGCCGGGCGATCCGCAGGCCGGTGTAGGCGAGCACGGCGAAGAGGGTGACCACCACCGCGCAGCCGACCACCCCGAGTTCCTCGGCGATCACCGCGAAGATGAAGTCGTTGTCCGCCGCCGGCAGCCAGTCCCACTTGGTCCGCCCCTGACCCAGCCCGGTGCCGAACCAGCCGCCGTTGGCGATGGCGTAGCGGGCCTGGGCGATCTGGTAGCAGCCCTCGAGCTTGCAGTCGTCCGGCGGCGGCGGATTGAAGAACATGGTCAGCCGGGCCAACCGGTAGTTGTCCTCGCCCTTCACCCCGGAACCGGCGCCCAGCGAGGCGACCGCGACCAGCAGGCCGATGCCGACCAGCCCGATCGCGCTGAGCGCGGCGAAGACCCGCAGCCGCACGCCCGCCGCCCAGAGCAGGCCGACCACCAGGGCGAGCAGGCAGAGCATGCTGCCCAGGTCGTTGTAGCCGACCAGGACGAACATCAGGCCCACCACCGGGAACAGCGGGGTGACCAGCTCCCGCCACCAGCCCAGCGCGGCGCCCTTGCGGGCGAGCACGTACGCCCCCCACAGCGCCAGCGCGAACTTGGCCAGCTCGGAGGGTTGCAGGCCGATGTCGCCGACGAACAGCCAGAGCAGTTCGGCCCTCAACGGGCCGATCTTCGCCGGGCCGTCGGTCAGCCGCCCGTACGCCACCAGCAGGTTCAGCAGCACCAGCAGCCCCACCGCGACGGCCAGTGTCGGCCGGCCGAGCGCCCGGTAGGTGCTGGCCGGCAACCGTTGGCAGGCCCAGAACACCACGATGCCGATGACCGCGAAGATCGCCTGCTTGGTCAGCGACGCCGAGGCGTTGCCACCCTGGGCGTAGTCGCGCACGCTGGTGGCCGAGAAGACCATGGTCAGGCCGATCAGCAGCAGCAACCCGGCGCTGGCCAGCAGCAGGTGGTAGGAGGCCAGCGGCCGGGCCAGCAGTCCCCGCAGCGCGGCCAGCCCGCCCATCGCGTCCAGGCCCCGCCATGGGCCATCGGTCGCCGGTGCCGCGCCCGACCCGCCTGGCCGTTCGGCACCGGATCCGCCGGATCGCGCCGGACCGGTCGGCCCCGAACGGGCGGACCGTGCGCCGTGGCCGGCCGCCGACCCAGCGGTTTCCGCCGCGCCGGCCGCCCCGCTGGCGCCGGGCCGCGCCGCGGCGGCCACCCCGGCGCTACCTGCGCCGCGGGCCGGCCGCCGGGTGCTCGACTCCGAGCCGTCTTCTTCTCGCGCCTCCCCCACAGCGCCATCATCGCGGTTGCCGGCAGCTCACACCGGCGGTACCGGCCGGTCGGCGTGTCGGACTTGCGCTAGGTCACACCCCGCTGCCACACCGTCACATCGCCACCCCGTCAACGGCGGGGATCAGCCCATGTTGGCGAGGAAGTCGCTGTAGAAGAGGCCGAGCGCGATGGCCACGCCGATGCCGGCGATGATCCAGAACCGGACCACGATGTTGACCTCGCTCCAGCCGGCGAGTTCGAAGTGGTGCTGCAACGGCGACATGCGGAACACCCGCTTGCCGGTGGTCTTGAAGGAGATGATCTGGATGACCACCGACATCGTGATGATCACGAACAGCCCGCCGATGATCGGCAGCAGCAGGATGGTGCGGGTGGACATCGCCATACCGGCGATCAGGCCGCCCAGGCCGAGCGCGCCGGTGTCGCCCATGAAGATCCGAGCCGGCGACGTGTTCCACCACAGGAAGCCGACACAGGCCCCGGCCGCGGCACCCGCGATCAGGGCGATCTCCAACGGATCCCGGACCGTGTAGCAGTAGTTGTTCGGGTTGGCGGTGTACGCCGGGTCGGCGCACCAGTGCCGGTACTGCCAGAACGCGATCACCGCGTACGCGCCGAGCACCATCACCGAGGCGCCGGTGGCCAGGCCGTCGAGCCCGTCGGTGAGGTTGACGCCGTTCGTCGCCGCCATCACCACGAAGATGAAGATGATCACCGCACCGATCTTGCTGACGTCCAGCGCCGGAATGTCCCGGATGAAGCTGAGCGTGGTGCTGCCGACCGTCTCGGTGTTGGTCACCGCGCCGGAGGCGTCCGTCATGGTGGACGGGAAGTAGAGCGCGATCACCCCGAACACCGCGCCGACCAGGATCTGGCCGAGCAGCTTGCCACGCGCGCTCAGGCCGCCGCTGTGCCGCTTGCGCACCTTGAGGAAGTCGTCGATGAACCCGACGGCACCGGCGAAGACCATCAGGCCGAGCAGCACCAGCGCGGTGATGGTCGGCTCGACCTGGGCGATCTGGGCGTCCGGCAGGGTGGTCAGGGCGAGGTGCCCGGCCACGTACGCGATGACCGTGGCGAGGATGAACACCACGCCACCCATGGTCGGGGTGCCCTTCTTGCCCTGGTGCATCTGCGGGCCGTCGGTCCGGATGGGCTGACCGGCCTTCAGCCGGGTGAAGACCTTGATCGCGATCGGGGTGCAGAACAGCGAGACGAGGAAGGCCACCCCGATGGCCACGATGACCGCTCTCACGCCGCGCCACCCCCGGCCGCCGGACCCGTGCCGTTGCCCGCGGCGTCGGCCCGCAGCGCGTCGGCCACCTCCCAGGTCCGGTAACGGGACCCCTTCACCAGGACGACGTCGCCCGGCCGTAGCTCGCTACGCAGCACCTCGACGGCCGCCGCCTGATCGGTGAGCAGCACCGACTCTCCTCCCCAGTTACCTACCGATGTCGCCCCGTGGTGGATCGGCGCCGCCGCGTCGCCGACCACGAGCAGCCGGTCGACGCCCAGCTCGGCCGCGAGACGGCCCACCTCGGCGTGCCCCGGCACCTCGAACTCGCCCAGCTCGGCCATGTAACCGAGCACCGCGACGGTACGCCCTCCGCGCCCGATGCCGGCCAGCGCGCGCAGCGCCACCGCCATCGACGCCGGGTTGGCGTTGTACGAGTCGTCGATCACGGTCACCCCGTCGGCGCGCTCGAACACGTCCATCCGACGGGTCGAGACCAACCCCAGCGCGCCGAGCGCGATGGCCAGTTCGGCCAGCGGCATGCCCAGCTCCCGGGCCACCGCCGCGGCGGCGAGAGTGTTCCCGACCTGATGCCGCCCGGTGAGCCCGAGTCGCACCGGGGCGCTGCCCTCCGGCGTCACCAGGGTGTACGCGGGCCGCCCCCGCTCGTCCACGGTCACGTCCACGGCCCGGACGTCGGCGTGGGCCGCCTCGCCGTACCGGACCACCCGGGCCACCGTACGGGTGGCCATCGCGTCGACCAGCGGGTCGTCGGCGTTCAGCACGGCCAGGCCGTCGGCCGGCAGCGCCTCGACCAGCTCGCCCTTGGCCAGCGCGATGTTCTCCTGCGAGCCGAACTCGCCGATGTGCGACACCCCGACGTTGAGCACCACCGAGATGCGCGGCGGCGCCACGTCGCAGAGGTACCGCACGTGACCGATGCCCCGCGCGCCCTTCTCCATCACCAGGTAGCGGGTGGACGGCCCGGCCTGCAACGCGGTGTACGGGTGCCCCAGCTCGTTGTTGAACGACCCGGGCGGCGCCACCGTCTCCCCGAGCCGCGCGGTGAGCTGGGCGATCAGGTCCTTGGTGGTGGTCTTGCCGGACGAGCCGGTCAGCCCGATCACGGTCAGCTCCGGCAACCGGTCCACCACCGCCCGGGCCAGCCGGCCCATCGCGGCCAGCGCGTCGGCTACCAGGATCATCGGCACGCCGGGCACCTCGCGGGTGCCCAGCACCGCCACCGCACCGGTGTCGACGGCCGCGGCGGCGTAGTCGTGCCCGTCCACCTTCTCCCCGTCGAAGGCGACGAAGAGCCCGCCCGGGGTGACCTTGCGCGAGTCGAACTCCACGCTTGCGGTGACCAGCGTGGCGGGATCTGCGGCGACCAGTCGCCCGTCGACGGCCGACGCGACCTCGGCCAGGCTCAGCGCGATCACTGCTGACCCGCCAGGTCCCCGAAGCGGATCCGCAGCGCGTCGGCGAGTTCGGTGACGTCGTCGAACGGGTACACCTCGCCGGCGATCTCCTGGCCGCGTTCGTGGCCCTTGCCGAGTACCGCCACCACGTCGCCCGACGCGGCCAGCCGGACCGCCTCGTCGATCGCCGCCCGCCGGCCGGCCACCTCGACCACCCGGTCCGGCGCCGCGGCCTGGTAGGCGCCCGCGAGCACCTCGGCGCGGATCACCCCGGGATCCTCGGTACGCGGGTTGTCGTCGGTCACCACCACCACGTCGGCCCCCTCCGCGGCGGCGGCGCCCATCACCGGCCGCTTGTTCCGATCCCGATCACCACCGGCACCGATCACGCAGATCAGCCGGCCGGTACTGAGTTCCCGCAGGGCGGCCAGCGCGGCCACCACGGCGTCCGGTTTGTGCGCGTAGTCGACCACCCCGCGCACGCCGCCGGCCACCCCCACCGACTCCAGCCGGCCGGGTACCCCGCCACAGGCGGCCACCCCCTCGGCGGCGGTCACCGGGTCGACCCCGGCCGCGACCAGGGCGGCGATGGCCAGCAGGGCGTTCGCGACGTTGTGCCGGCCGGGCAGCGCCACCCCGGCGGGGAGGACCAGCCCACCCGGGCCGTGCGCGGTGAAGCGCTGGGCGTACCCCTCGCCGTCGGCGTCGTCGGCCCACCAGGTGGCGGCCGGGTCGCCGGACGCCGAGAAGCTGACCGTCGCCGGCTTGAACAGCGCCTTCAGCGCCGGGTCGTCATGGTTGAGCACCTCGACGGCGCAGCGGCCGTCGAACAGCCGCGCCTTGGCCGCGAAGTAGTCGGCGGAGTCGGCGTGGAAGTCGAGGTGGTCGGAGCCGAAGTTGGTCCAGCCGCCCACCGTGAAGCGCACCCCGCCGACCCGGCCCATCGCCAGGGCGTGGCTGGACACCTCCATGACCACCGCGGTCACCCCGCGTTCCCGGGCGGCGGCCAGCATCGCGTGCAGGTCGGTGGCCTCGGGCGTGGTCCGGACGCTGTCCACCACCAGGTCGCCGAGACGGGTTTCCACGGTGCCGATCAGGCCGGTGGTGTGGCCGGCGGCGCGCAGCCCCGACTCGACCAGGTACGCGGTGGAGGTCTTGCCGGCGGTGCCGGTCACCCCGATCACGGTCAGCTCCGCGGTCGGGTCGCCGTAGACGGCCGAGGCGAGCGTGCCGAGCACCGCGCGGGGGTCGGCGACCACCAGGGCCGGCAACCCGCTGGCCGCGGCCAGCTCGGCACCGGCCGGGTCGGTCAGCACGGCGACCGCACCGGCGGCCGCCGCACCGGCGGCGAACTCCGCGCCGTGTCGGCGGGCGCCGGGCAGGGCGGCGTACAGATCGCCGGGGTGGACCTCCTGGCTCGCGTGGGTCACCCCGGTCACCACCGGATCGGCGCTGGTGGGGGGCGCCACGGCGAGCCGGGCGGCTAGGTCACCGAGCCGGATTCCGGTCACGGTACGGGGACGAGGATTGCCGCGCACGGCGTCAGACCCTACCCGGTCGCCCGGTCCGGGCCGCACGGCGCGCCTGAATCTCCGCCGCAGGGAGTCGAACCGCAGGTGGGGACACGCTCGCGAGTACCAACCACCGCCCCCACCCCATCCTTGCCGTCGGTCACGCAGTTGTGGTG
>NZ_POTY01000169.1 GCF_003236315.1 Micromonospora craterilacus | reverse complement strand
CCCGACAGGAGACCCCCGTGCGACGACGACCCATTGTCCGCGCCCTGGCGGCCGGCTGCGCCGCCGTGCTGGCCGCGAGCCTGGCCCTCGCCTCGCCCGCCTCGGCCGCCAACCCCATCATCACCACCATCTACACCGCCGACCCCGCGCCACTCGTGGTCGGCAACACGATGTACATCTACGCCGGTCGCGACGAGGCGCCGACGGGCACGAACAACTTCGTGATGCGCGAGTGGCACGTGCTCTCCTCCACCGACGCGGCGAACTGGACCCACCACGGGGCACGGGCGAACATCGGCACCTTCGGCTGGGCCGGCGCCGACGCCTGGGCCAGCGAGGTCGAGTACCGCAACGGCCGCTACTACTGGTACACCTCGGTCAACGGTCGAGGTCCCGGTTGGATGGACATCGGCGTCGCGGTCGCCGACAGCCCGCTGGGCCCGTTCACCGACGCCAAGGGCGGGCCGCTGATCAGCGACAGCACCCCGAACTCCTCGCCGCTGAACATCGACCCCACCGTCTTCGTCGACGACGACGGCCAGGCGTACCTCTACTGGGGCGGCTACTGGGGAGCCCGGGCGGTCCGGCTGGCCAGCAACATGATCGACACGGTGGGCTCGGTGGTCACCCCGCAGGGGCTGACCAACTTCTGGGAGGCGCCGTTCATGTTCAAGCGCAACGGCCTCTACTACATGATCTACGCGGCGAACGACACCCAGGGCTGCGTCACCTCGTCGAGTTACGCCTGTCAGCGCTACGCCACCGCCACCAACCCGATGGGCCCGTGGACGCACCGCGGCGTCGTGCTCGGCCAGGTCTCCTCGACCACCAACCACGCCGGGGTGGCGCAGCTCAACGGCCAGTGGTACATGATCTACCACAACGCCAACGCCCCCGGCGGCGGCAACTTCCGCCGCTCCGTCGCGGTGGACCGGATGTACTTCAACGCCGACGGCACCATCCAGCCGGTGGTGCAGACCACCACCGGCCCGCCGCCCAACCCGGGCGGCGGCGTCCAGCCGCCGGCCGGCACCAACCTGGCTCCCTCCGCCACCGCCTCCACCTCGTACGTGTCCGCCTGGGAAAGCCTCGCGGCGATCAACAACGGTGGGGTGCCGACCAGTTCCGCCGACCGCAGCAACCTCGCCTACGGCAACTGGCCGCAGCAGGGCACCCAGTGGATCGAGTACCGCTGGCCGAGCGCCCGCAGCATCAACCGCACCGCCACCTACTGGTTCGACGACAACCAGGGCATCGACCTGCCCGCCTCCTGCCAGGTGCAGTACTGGACCGGCAGCGCGTACGTCAACGTGCCCAACCAGTCGACCTGCGGGGTGGCCGCAGACACCTACAACGTCACCACCTTCAGCACGGTCAGCACGACCCGGCTGCGGCTGAACATCACCTCCCGTACCGGCTACTCCACCGGAGTCCTGGAATGGATGGCGTTCCAACCATGAGCAGAATCCAGCCCGTACGCGCGGCGCTGGCCGCGTTCGTCACCGCGACCCTGGTAGCCGGCACCCTGGCGGTCTCCGGCGGCCCGGCGTATGCCGAGCAGACCATCGGTTACCCCACCTTCTCCGGGCCGGCCGTGCCGGCGCCACCGGTCGGCTACTCCACCGGCAACACCATGCAGGCCATCTACGACGCCGAGAGCGCTGGCACCGACTTCTGGATGGACCGGCTGCTGGCCCGCCCGGGCAACGACCCGGCCGGCGCCTGGTTGATGACCCGTGGCCGGGGCTTGTTCATGTACACCCACAACCCGTCGGTGATCGGCTTCGGCGGGAACACCGCCTACTGGGACAACATCAGCAGCCAGAGCGCGTACACCATCACGGTCGGCACCGGCACCCTCACCGAGCAGGTGGCGCAGCGCTGGCAGGCGCCCAGCCACTGGCGCGGCGTCTACACCGGCGGGTCGCTGCGCGCCGACGTCACGAAGTTCGTCACCCACCAGAACGTCGCGGTGACCAACCTGACCGTGACCAACACCGGTTCGACCAGCAGCACCGTGCAACTGCGGGTCACCTCGCCGTACGCCGCCTCGGGCAGCGGCAGTGAGCTGACCGGCAGCCGGCAGGTGAAGAACAACCTGACCACCATCCGCCCGCGGCTGTCCGGGGACGGGTTCAGCGTCAGCAGCGGCGGCCTGAACCGCTCGGTCACCCTCGGCGCGGGGCAGAGCGTCACCGCCAAGGTGCAGTTGGGCTTCGTCACCGACGAGATCCCCGAGTCGATGACCGAGTACACCAGCTACCGCAACGCCACCGCGGCCGCCGCGTTCGCCACCCACGTACGCGACTACAACCGCTGGTGGGCGGAGAACCTGCCCTACATCGACGTGCCCGACCCGGCCATCAAGAAGAACATCTACTACCGCTGGTGGCTGATGCGCTTCAACCACCTGGACGTGGACATCCCCGGCCAGGACTTCCAGTTCCCCACCTCGATCGAGGGGGTGACCGGGTACAACAACGCCATCGTGCTGACCCAGCCGATGCACGTCGACGACCTGAAGTACCTGCGCAACCCGATCTACTCGTACGGCCCCTGGCTGTCGGTCGGGCAGTCCTCGGCCAACGGCCGGTTCATGGACAACCCCGGTGATCCGGAGAACTGGTCGAACAGCTACACCCAGTACCTGTCCGAGGCGGCCTGGCGGGCGTACCAGCTGCACGGCGGGCAGCCGGCGATGCTGCAGAACTTCGCCCGCTACGCCGAGATGGACGTCAAGGGCCAGCTGGCCACCTACGACACCAACAACAACGGCGTGATCGAGTACAACTGGGGTGCGATGACCGGCAACGACGCCGACGCGGTGTCGTTCCACTGGCGCTCCGGCAACCTCGACCGGGCCGAGGGGGCGTACGTCTACAGCAACGCCCTGGCCGCCGCCCAGGCGTACACGGTGCTCGGCAACACCGCCAAGGCCACCGAGATGCAGACCCTGGCCAACCGGGTCCGCGACGGCATCGTCAACGTGCTGTGGAACCCGAGCCGGCAACTGCTGGAGCACCGGCACGTCGCCACCAACACCCACGTGCCGTGGAAGGAGATCAACAACTACTACCCGTACGCCGTCGGGCTGATGCCGAACACCGCCACGTACCGCGAGGCGCTGCGGCTCTTCAACGACCCGGCCGAGTATCCGATCTTCCCCTTCTACACCGCCAACCAGCGGGACAAGGCCGCTGCGGCGGCCGCCGGAAACCCCGGCAGCAACAACTTCTCCACCATCAACTCCACCGTGCAGTTCCGGCTCTACTCCTCGGTGCTGCGCAACTACCCCAACCAGTGGATGACCGCCGAGCACTACAAGAAGCTGCTCTACTGGAACGCCTGGGCGCAGTACGTCAACGGCAACACCCAGTGGCCCGACGCCAACGAGTTCTGGTCCAACTGGAACGGGTCGTCGATCACCTACCGGTCCTGGATCCACCACAACATCCTGGGCAGCAGCAACTGGACCGTCGTGGAGGACGTGGCCGGCCTGCGCCCGCGTACCGACAACACCATCGAGTTGTCGCCGATCAACATCGGTTGGTCCCACTTCGCGGTCAACAACCTGCGCTACCGCAACGCCAACCTCAGCGTGGTCTGGGACGACCCGGCCGACGGGATCACCCGCTACCCGGGCGTCCCGCAGGGCTACTCGATCTACCTGAACGGCAGCCGGGTGGCCACCGTGGACCGGCTGACCCGGGTGCTCTACAACCCGGCCACCGGCGCGGTCACCCTGCCGGCGGGCGGCACCACCACGTTCAGCGCCGCGTTCTCCGGGCTGCAACTGCCCCAGGACGTCAGCCAGACCAGCGCCCGGATGGTCGACATGTTCGCCAAGGCCGGCGTCGACCTGACCTCGACCACGCCGAACCTGGCCCAGGGCGCCACCACGTCGGCGTCGTACACCGCCTCGGGCACCTCGACCGGCGCGGCGGTCGACGGGTTCCCCACCAACGCACCGATCTGGGGAAGTACCGGGTCGCCGAACGCCACCGACTGGTACGAGGTCAACCTCGGCCAGACCCGGACCGTCGACGACGCGTGGCTGTACTTCCGCGACGACCGCGCCGGCAACCGCTACCGGGCACCGGCCTCGTACAACGTCCAGTACTGGAACGGCAGCGCCTGGGTCAACGCCGCGAGCCAGGTGAAGACCCCGACGGTGGCGCGGGCCAACTACAACCGGGTCCAGTTCACCCCGGTCAGCACCCAGCGGATCCGAGTGCAGCTCACCCATGCCACCGGCTTCCGCACCGGCCTGACCGAGGTCAAGCTGTACGGCCGGGGCGGCAGCCCGCCACCGTCCGGGAACCTGGCCGGCTCGGCGACACCCTCCGCGTCGTACACCTCGCCGTGGGAGTCGGTGGCCGCGCTCAACGACGGCATCGACCCACCGTCGTCGAACGACACGGTCAACCCGCGCTGGGGGACCTGGCCGAACCAGGGGCAACAGTGGGCCGAGCTGACCTGGTCGTCCACGCAGACGCTGCGCGCGGCGGAGGTGTACTTCTTCGACGACAACGGCGGCGTGCGGTTGCCGGCGTCGTGGCGGTTGCAGTACTGGACCGGCAGCGCCTACGCCGACGTGCCCGGAGCCAGCGCGTATCCGATCGCGATCAACCAGTACAACCGGGTCACCTTCCCGGCCGTGAGCACGTCCCGGCTGCGGGTGGTGTTGCAGGCCAACGCCGCCTCGGTGGGGCTGTTGGAGATCAAGGCGACCGGCTGACGTAGCGCGGCGGGCGGGCTCGCTGCCCGCCCGCCGTGCCGCCCACGTGTCGACGGCTCAGGCGTGTTCGATTGACGGCAGCTATTCCCACAGGGAATAGTGGGGCGCATGTCAACGACGCATGCGCTGCTCGGCATCCTTGCCGGGCAGGGGATCAGCCATGGGTACGAACTCAAACGCGAGCACGACCGCAGGCTGCTGGGCGTGAAGCCGCTCGCCTTCGGGCAGATGTACACCACCCTGGCCCGGATGCTGCGCGACGGATACATCGCGGAGGCGGCACACCAGCGGGTCGGCGGACCGGACCGGGTGGCCTACCGACTCACCACCGACGGTCGAGTCGAGCTGGACAACTGGCTCAGCGAGGCGGTGCCGCCCGCGGCGTACATCTCGGCCCAGCTATTCGTCAAGGTCCTCGTGGCGCTCGTCGCCACGCCGGACGAAGCGACCGCCCGGTCGTTCCTCGCCACCCAGCGCGCCGCCCACCTGGCACGGATGCGCGAGCTGACCCAGGTCAAGACCGCCGGCGGCGCCTCGGTGACCGAACTGGCCGTCGCGGACTACCTGCTCAACCACCTCGACGCCGACCTGCGCTGGATGGCGACCACGCTGGACCGGATCGGCCAGCTCCGCGCGGAGGTGCAGGCATGAACGACCCCATCCTCGAAGCGAAGAACATCGAGAAGTGGTACGGGCCGACCCCGGCGCTGCGGGACATGTCGCTGGTCATCGGCCGGGGCGAGATCGTGGCCGTGACCGGCCCGAGCGGCTGCGGAAAGTCGACGCTGCTGCACTGCCTCTCCGGGATCCTGCGGCCGGACCAGGGCAGCGTGCAGTTCCAGCAGCGCGACATCACCAACGTGAGCGAGGCGACGCGCTCCCGGCTGCGCCGGACGGCGTTCGGGGTGCTCTTCCAGTTCGGCCAGATCGTCCCGGAACTGACCGCCGTCGAGAACGTGACCCTGCCGCTGCAACTCGGTGGATCGCGGTTCCGGGACGCGGCCGTACGGGCCCAGCGGCTGCTCGACCGGCTCGGCGTCGGCGACCTGGCCGGCAAGCGGCCCGGCGAGATGTCGGGCGGCCAGCAGCAGCGGGTGGCGCTGGCCCGGGCGCTGGTCACCGAGCCGGAGGTGCTCTTCGCCGACGAGCCCACCGGTGCGCTGGACAGCCTCGCCGGCGAGCAGGTCATGGTGGAACTCGTCCGGCTGGCCGGCGATCACGGCACCACCGTGCTGGTCGTGACGCACAACGTGCAGGTGGCCGCCTACGCGGACCGCGAGATCACCATGCGCGACGGCCAGCTGGAGACCGCCGGCCAGGTCACCGTCGCCGGGGAGGCCCGGTGAGGCCCGCCGACGTCCTCCGGTTGGCGTTCGCCGGCACCCGCGCCGACCGGGCCCGCGTGCCGATCACCGCTGCCGGCGCGGCCGTCGCCGTGCTGGTGCTGCTGTCCTGCGCCACCGTGCTGACGATCGAGCCCGACTCGGGCCGCTACCCCAGCCGGATGTTCACCCACCCGGTCATCCTCACCAACGTCGCGTTGGCGACGCTGCTGTTCAGCATCCCGATCATGTTCCTGGTCGCGCAGTGCGCCCGGCTCGGTGCGCCCGGCCGCAACCGCAGGTTGGCGGCCTTCCGGATGGCCGGTGCCACGCCGGGTCAGGTCGGCTGGGTCGCCGCGGTGGAAACCGGCCTGGCCGCGACGATCGGGGCGACGCTGGGTGCGGCCAGCTACTTCGCCGGGCGGGTGCTGCTGGACGCCCCCGGGCCGGACGGCAAACGTCCCCTGCCGACGGACGTGCTGCCACCCGCTCCGGCCATCGTCGGCATCGTTGTCGGGGTACCGCTGCTGTCGACGCTGCTCACCGTGCTGCTGCTGCGCCGGGTGGCGATCACACCGTTCGGTGTCGTACGGCAGAGCAAACAGCAGCGGGTACGCGCCTGGCCCATGCTGCTGTTGGTGCTCGGCCTGGCCGGCCTGACGGCGATGAACGCGATCATGCGCAGTGAGTCGGTACGGCCCGGCGGCATGAGCCCCGCCCGCGAGGATCTCTTCGTCTTCGGGCTGCTCGCCTGCACGATCCTGATGCTGCTCGGTCTGATGTTCACCGTCGCCTGGATCGGCTACCAGAGCGCCCGGCTGCTGCTGCGGGTGACCCGGCGGCCCAGCGCGATGATCGCCGCCCGCCAGATCCTCGCCGATCCGTACGACGGCAGCCGCAGCTTCACCGTCATCCTGGTCCTCACCGCCTTCGGTGCCGGCGCGATGATGCTGCACTCCTGGCTGGTCACCGAGGTGGCGGTGCGGACCTACGCGATGCGGGACCCGGCCCTCGGCTACGACGCGCCGCCGATGGACCTGAGCGGCACCGCGGCCTTCCGCTCGGACGTCCATGACCTCGTCAACGCGGTGCTGCTCGGCCTCACCGGCGTCGCCGCCCTCACCCTGCTGATCGCGCTGGTCGAGTCCGGCGTCGCCCGCCGGCACACCGTCGCCGCGCTGGTCGCGGGCGGCACCCCGCGCGGCGTCCTGGCCCGCGCCATGTGTTGGCGGGTGCTGCTACCCGCGGTGCCCGGCATCGCCATCGCGGGCCTGATCGGGATGCTGGCCATGCGGGCCTTCACCGTCACCGCGACCGGGGGCTGGGGTCGCCAGATCTGTGTTGGTACGCCGGAGCAGTGCGCCGGGGCCGACGCCGGGAACTACCTGGAGTACGTCAGTGTCACGCACACCTTCCGGACCCCGGTGCCGTGGGGCGAAATCGGCGGGGTCGCGTCGGCCTCCCTGCTGGCCATCCTGCTGGTGATCGCGGCGAGCGTGCTCCTGCAACGGTCCAGCACCAACCCCGCCGAACTGCGCAGCGGCTGATTCCCCAAAGCTCAGCCGATCGGCACGGTCGACTCGCGGATCACGATGCGGCCGGGAAACTCTTCGGAACTGGGCGCGGTGGCGCTGTCGATGGCCGCGAAGAGCCGTTGGCCGGCCACCGCGCCGAGGCGCTTGAGGTTCATGTCGATGCTGGTCAAGCGCGGGCGGGAGTGCGCGGCGACGGCATCCCAGTTGTCGAAGCCGATCACGGAGGTCGAGCCCGGCACGTCGCGTCCCAGGTCGCGCAGCGTCTCCAGGACACCTCGGGCGATCTGGTCGCTGCCACAGAAGATCGCGTCGACCTCGGGGTGTTGCTCGACGACCATGTGCGCCGCGGCGCGTCCCCACGACTCGTCCCACGACCCGAAGTACGGCCGGTGGCCGATCATGCGCAGGCCGGCGGCGGCGAGTGCCGCCGCCGCGCCGTCGGCGCGGTCCCGGGCCGCCTGGAAGCCGGCCTCACCGGTGATGTGGGCGATGTTGCGCCGGCCGCACGACAGCAGGTGCTCGATGGCGAGTTGGCCGCCGCCCACGTTGTCGACGGTGATCGAGATGTCGTCCGGGTTTGCGGAGGGGGCGTAGACGTACACGACCGGCACCGGGATGTTGCCGGCCAGCGGCGGGCGGGGGTCGGTGCGGGAACCCACGACGATCAGACCGTCCACTCGCCGGGACAGCAGCGCGCGTACGTGGTGCTTCTCCCGGATGGCATCACCACGTGCGTCGCACAGGAAGACCGAGACCTGGCCCGCCCCGAAGGCGTCCTCCACGCCCATCAGGATGGGAATCGAGAAGCGTCCCTCCAGGTCGCTGGTCAGCAGGCCGACGGTTCCGGTCCGGCCGCTCAGCAGCCCGCGGGCGAGGGCGTTCGGCGCGAAGGACAGCAGCTCCGCGGCCTCCAGCACGCGGACCCGGGTGGTCGCCCGCACCTCGCCGCGCCCGTTGATGGCCTTGGAGGCGGTGGCGATCGACACCCCGGCGAGCTTGGCGACGTCGGTGAGGGTGGCCGTGCGGTTTGCGGGGACCTCGGGCCCGGTCGTCATGTGGTGCTCCCTCCCAGCGACCCGGCACCTGCGGGGTGCAGGCCGACCGGCTGCCGCCCGAGCGTCCTGGCCGACCACCCCTGGCAACAGTACGCCTGCAAACCTTTTCAGCGACGTCTCGGTGCGGTCTCAGCCCGGTGGCACACCCGCTGGTCCCCTCACTTCCGATGAAGATTACACCGCGCAGCCCCACCGATCTGGATCAGAAATGGGCGCCAGAATCCGGGGCCCGAAACGCCTTCCGAAACTCTGACGAACCCGTCTCGGCAAGGGATCGGCGGGGGCCACGCAGGGCCCCCGCCGGTCCATTACTCGAACAGCGACAGGGTCAGCGTCGAGGTGTACGCACCCGCGGCGACATCCGCCGGGGTCCGCAGGAACAGATCGGCGTTGACCGAGTAGGCGTCACCGGCGACCGCGCCGGAGTCGAAGGTCGAGACGAGGAGTTCCTGGTCGACCAGACCCACGTTGTTACCCGGCTGAGTCGCCTCGTCCAGAACCGTCACGACCTCTTCACCCTCGGACACCAAGCCGGTGTCACCGCCGTCGATCAGACGCGGCTTCCACCCCAGATGCCCGGCACCGATCGGCACCTGACCCGCACTACCGACAAAGTCGGTCGCGCTACCCAGCACCGCCCACGCCGCACCCGCCGGCACCTCATCCGCCGTACGCGTGTCCGTCACCGTCACCGTCGGCAGAGTGCCGACAAACTGACGCACCAACAACGTCGACCCGTCCTCGGCCAGAGCAACCGAGTCACCGGCGATCGACATCGCCAGGACACCCGGCTCCTTGATCGGCTCGATGTCGACGGTCACGCGAACGTCCGCCTCGTCACCAGGCTCCGCCAACGCCGGCGACCCGACCGCCACCGAACCGGCCAACATGGCACCCGCGGCACCCGCCGCGAACAGCCGCTTACGATTCCATGTGTTCATTTCGATCCTCCTTTGTCATCCAGCCAGAAAGACGGTGGCGGCGCCCGGCCGGACGCCGCCACCGCGGTGAGGGGCTAGCTGCCGAACGCGCCGTACGACGCCTCGATCTGCGCGGTCACGGGTTCCCCGTCGACCGTTCCGGTGATCTTTACGGTCACGGTGCCGGCCGGCACCGACGCGCTGCGGCTGTTGAACGCCTGGTAGGCGGCCTTGCCCGGGGCGACGCCGGTCACCGTCCGCGAGCCGTACGGCGTGATCAGCTCGATGGTGAGCGGCACGTCGTCGTCGTTGCGGGCGTTGACGGAGACGTAGGCGGTGGTGCCGATGCGCTGCGTACGAGCCTCCACCTCGACGTCCCAGGTGTGCGGCGTTTCGAGTTCCTGCCTCGACTGGGCGGCGTGCGAGACGATCAGATCCTTCTCCGCCGCGGTGAAGACGCCCGCCGTGACGAACGCCTCGGCGGTCTGGGTGACGGTCGACACGAACTGGCCGTGGCTGGCGAAGGGTGCCTTGTCCCAGACCAGGTCGAGGAAGGTCGGGCCGTCGGTGCCGGGTGACACGATGCCCGTGACGGGGACGTCGTAGTTCGGCAGGCCGTCGTTACGCTTGCGGTTGGGCACGCCGGTGTCGATGGATCCGAACACGATCGTCGGCTCGACCCGCCGGAAGTACGTCGAGGCGGCCTGCGTGTCGCCGACGTAGTACGGCCGCAGGTTGAAGCCCTGCGCGGCGAAGAGCGAGTCACCCGCTGCCGTGGTGCTGGTGTGAGTGACCGCCGCGCGGGCGTAGTCGCCGTCCCGCTTCAGGTGGCGGTACAGGGACAGTTCACGGAAGTTGCCACCCCCCGGGTTCCCGGTGAGCTGCATGATGATCGGGCCCCAGAAGATCGACTGCGTGTCGGGGCGGTCGATCGCCCGCTCGATCCGGATGCTGAACGGCATCCGAACCTCGATGGTGTCGCCCGGCGACCAGGTCCGGCTGAGCGTCAGGTAGCTGCTGGGCGTGGCGTTGACGTTCTGACTGACGCCGTTGATCTTGACGAAGAAGCCCTTCTGCACCCAGCCCGGCACCCGCAGCTTGATGTCGAGCGGCCCGCTGCCGTTGACGGTCAGCTTGGTGGTGTCCTCCCGCGGGTACTTGGTCTCCTGGGTGACGACGAAGTTCTTCTCCGCCCAGGTCAACGTCGACGGCGCGTACAGGTTGACCCAGAGGGCCTTGCTGTCGGCCGACTTGAAGTAGATCGTCTCCTGGTACTTGGTGTGGTTCTCGATGCCCGTACCGCCGCAGCAGGTGCCGGTGTTGCCGTAGCCGCGGGCGTTACCCGGGGTCAACGGCTGGAAGTAGGTGACCTGCGGGTTGCTGACGCTGGTGCTGTCGGCCCGCGAACCGGCGATCTGGTTGAGCAGACCCCGCTCGTAGTAGTCCATGTAGGCCGGGTTGTGCTCGTGGAAGAACAGGTTACGAGCCAGCTTGATCAGGTTGTAGGTGGTGCAGGTCTCCGCGCCACCCGCGGCGATCGAGTTCGCGACGTTGCCCCGGTTCTGGAACAACTCGATGTTGTTGTTGGAGCCCGGGTAGTTACCGCTCGTACCACCGTTGGCGTACATGCGGTGCGGTACGACCATGCCGTAGAAGTTCTTGGCGGCCAGGAAGTAGTCGTTGTCCCCGCTGTGCTCGAAGACCCGCAGGTAGCCGACGAACTGCGGCACGTGCGAGTTGGCGTGCAGCCGCTCCGGACGGCGACGACCGGGACGGGTCTGCGGCGTGGTGACGAGGATGTCGCGGTTCTGGACGCAGGCGTCGAAGAGCGACTCCCGGTTGTCGAAGAACTTGCCGGTGTCCAGGTGCTTCGCGTCACCGGTGAGCGCGAAGATCTCGGGGAACACCTCGTTCGCACCCCCGGTCTCGCCGGCGATGTAGAGGTCCCACATGTAGTTCAGGTTGTCCCGGGTGATCGGGCCCGGGTACGCGGGGTGGTTCTTGTCCCCGATGGTCAACGCGAGGTGCGCCCAGCCGGCCATCTTGACGACCACGTCGAGGGCCTTCTGGTTGTCGGTGTGGTAGTACGCGTCGAGCAGACCACGCATGATCTTGTGCTGCGTGTACCAGGGCGCCCAGGTGTTGGTGGCGGCGTTACTGCCGTAGACGGCCCACCTCGGCGGTCCGAGTCGGAGCACCGCGTCCTCCGGGATCGCGCCCAGGTACCCCGGGTGGGTCGGGACCCAGAGCCCGGTCCCGCCGCTCTGGATCGGCACGATGCCGCCGTCGCGGCCGTTGGGCGAGGAGTCCCGGATCGTGGAGCCACCCTCCTCCTCGAACCGGTACCAGGCAATCGAGCCGCCGCTGGTGCTACCGGCCGGCGAGTCCTGAAGCGACTGGATCTCCGCCGCGCTCAGGGCGCGGTCGAAGATGTGGAACTCGTCGACGGTCGCGTTCAGCATCGGGTCGCCGTACTGCGACCGCCCGATCCACCGGTTTCCCGGGTTCCCCAGGTTGGCCGGGCTGAGCGTCATGTTCGTGTTCTGGCCGGCCTGCTGACCGTTCACGTACAGCGTGCCCGTGTTCCCGGCGAGCGTCACGGCCAGGTGCACCCACTGGTTGATGGGCAGCGCCGTGGTGCCGTTGATCTGCTGCTCGCCGCCGCTGCCGCTGACCGTGATCGCGAACCTCGGCGCGTTGCCGGTAGCACCGGAGCGCGGGGCCAGGAACATGTTGACCGTGCTGTTCTGGCCGAAGTCGAACAGCCGGCTCCAGTTCTGGGTAGCCGCGAGATTCACCCAGGACGCGATGGTGAAGTCAGCGAGCTGGCTGATCGCCTCCTGCGGAAGGGTCACGTGCTCCGCCCGGCTGGGCCCGTTCAGCCGGAGACCGTTACCGAAGCGGCCCGTCACCCGACCGATCGGTGGCTCCTCCGGGTCCCCGCCGCCCGGGCCACCGTTGCCCATCCGCGCGGTGATCGCGGTCTGGCACGCCGCGAGCTCGTCGACCATCCAGTCGAGCTTGGTCTTGAAGATCGGCTCGCCAAGGTCGGCGTAACCCTGCGCCAGGGCCGTCATGAAGTGGCCGGCCCAGTGACCGCTGAGCAGGCCACCGTCCTCCCAGCCACCCGGTGCGGTCACGCCCGCCGGGTTCGGCCGACCGGCCTGGTTGTTGAACAGCACGAGGAAGCGCCGTTCGTCGAGCTGCCGAAGGTAGCTCTTCATGCGGTCGCGCTTTTCCTGGAGCAGACCGTCGCCCAGCCGCACGTCGCGCAGCTGGAACGGCCGGACCGGGGCGGTAGCGCCGGCACCGAGGTCGGTCGGGATCGCGTCGAGCGCGGTCGGGCCGGCTGTCGTCTCGGTGGCGGTCGCTGCCTGGGCAGCACTCGCGGGGAGCGCGCTCGCGGTGGCCACCGCGGCCACCCCGATGGCTGATGCCTGAAGAACCTGCCGTCGACTGACGGGAAGCTTCTCGGTTTGAGCCACTTAGGATCGTCCTTTCCCGGTGGTATGTGCTGGCCACCCGGCCAGCCTCCTGCTTGCGGTATGTAGATCCAGGTCCGCTTGATGGGTTGGCCTCGGCCCGGTTGGTCGGCTGTCATCCAGGGCGGAGGCGGCGATCACCCAGGCGGATGACCAGCCCGGCTGACCAGCGGTCGGCCGGCTTGCGGCGGACAGATTTCGGTGCGCCGTTCCGGACTGTCGCTGGATGAGTGGTCGATGTGGGCGTTGCGCCGGCGACAGGGCGCCGAGAAACGTCGCCGGGCGCCGGCCCGTCGCGGACGGCTCACCACGCCATGCCGAGCCGCTGCGCCGAAGCGGTCCGGCCGTACGTCGGCGGCGCGGGTCCCGGTTCGGGGCAGGTGTGTATCACGTACGGCGCGAGTCTGGCGACTGCCAGCGCGGCGCCGGAGCATTCTGCGCGTTTCCGCCCACTGCGCCGGGAGCGGGTTTGATGGCCGAGTCGGAGTTAATACATCGAACCTCCTCCATTAAACCGTCGTGCTGGTCCACAGAAGTCGGTGCCCATAGCGGCCGCGGAAGGGGCTGAGTCATCGGTTGCGGGGTCCGTGATTGTCAGCGAGTGTGAGCGTTAACTCTGAGGTCGTCAACCCCTACGATCGGGTAAGGTCGCGGCATTGACATAGACCTGAAACATACCTATGTTAGCGCTCAACCTCCTGGTCGAGCGGGCGTCGAGCTGTCCGCGGCACGGCCGAACTCCTGACGTTGGCGACCAGGCGCGTGCCATCCAGCGGGATGCGCAAGGCGCCCGCAGCGCACAGTGGACTTCCGGTTCAAGGAGGAAACGTGGTCGCCGAGTTCGGCGTCTCAGAGCTGTGGGATCCGGCGGTCCGCCGTGATCCGCACGGGTTCTACGACCGGGTACGAGACAGTGGCGGGCCGGTGCTCCAGATCGATCCGGCGGGTAACCCGTTCTGGGTGATCGCCGGGCATGCCGATGTGCTGGAAGGGCTGCGCCATCCGGCGATCGGGCACGAGGTGCACCGGCACTCCCCCGGCAGCTGGCAACCCGCCCTGCACGAACTGTCGGAAGTAGCGAGAATCGAGGCTCGCCAGCTCATCAACCTCGACCCGCCCGACCACACCCGGCTACGAGGGCTGGTCAGCGGCGGCTTCACGGCCCGGGCGGTGGCCCGGCTGGAGCCGTGGATCGGCGACCTCGCGGATCGGCTGGTCGCGCGGGCACGCCAGCACGGACGCATCGACGGAATCGCCGACCTCGCCGACCCGGTGCCGGTCAACGTCATCGCCGAGCTGGTCGGCATTCCGGAGTCGGACCGGCCGCGGTTCCGCGCCTGGTCGGCGGCGATCGTGTCGGCCAGCATCGACGGCCCGGCGGCGACCATGGAGTTCGGGGCGTACCTCGACGAGCTGGCGGCGCGCCGCCGTGCGGTCCCCGCCGATGACCTGATCTCGCAGCTGGTCACGCTCGAGGAGCAGGGCGACCGGCTGGACCGCGACGAGCTTGTGGCGCTGGTGCAACTGCTGCTCGTCGCCGGCCAGGAGACGACCGTCGACATGATCGTCAACGGCATTCGTCTGCTGCTTACCCACCCCGAGCAGTGGCAGGCCCTGCGGGACGATCCGTCCCTGGCGGCGGCGGTGGTCGAGGAGACACTCAGGTTCCGGGGGCCGGTCGAGATCGTGCCACCACGGTTCACCTTCGAGGACGTCGAGATCGCCGGCGGGCGGATCCCCGCGTACGACCGGGTGGGGCTGTCGTTGTGGGGAGCCAACCGGGACCCTGCGGTGTTCGAACGGCCGCACGTCTTCGACATCCACCGCACCGACGTCCGCAAGCACATCGCCTTCGGGCACGGCATCCACTTCTGCCTGGGCGCCCACCTGGCCCGCCTGGAGAGCCGGATCATGTTCGAACGAATCGCGCAACAGCTGCCTGGCCTGCGCCTCGCGGCCGATCCCACCGATCTCGACGGCTTCCGTCTGCACCAGGACGGCCTGCCGCTGGAGGTCTGACGCGACGCGTCCGGCCACCCCCATCCCGCTCACCGACGAGAGCCTCGATCGAGGCCGGTGAAAGCTGACCCTTGACCGTCCAGGGTGGTCGCAATACGGTGTGATAGTGCAATAGCACACTGCCCTGGAAGGGATCACTATGTGTGGCGACTCAGCGATCGGAAGGACGTTCCACAGTAGTCGGAGCCCGGGCCGCCGTGCCGTGTCGGAGCGAGGTCGGCCATGACCAGGCCGTTGCTCGCCGCCATCAGCGCTGGTGCCCTGGTCGTGTCCGGCACCCTGCTCGCCATGCCGGCGGCCCACGCCGGCGAGGCGGACCCACACCCGGTCGAGCTCACCGTGGAGATGCCGGAGGGCATCAACCTCGCCAGTCCGGGATTCATCCCCGTCGCCGTCCTGACCGACGACCGGGTCGACGCCAGCACGCTCGACCCGGCGTCCGTGCTGCTCGGCAACGCCGCGGGGAAGGGCGTCCGGGTCGCCCGGGAGGGCAACCGCCCGCTCGCCTTCACCACCGATGTCGACAACGACGGCCGGGATGATCTCGTCGTCCACTTCGACAAGGACGAACTGAAGCGGGCGGACCAGCTGACCGGGGCGACGACCGCCCTGACCGTCTCCGGCAACCTGGCGGACGGACGGGACGCCCACGGTTCGGACACCGTTTCGTCGGAGGTCCGGCTGGAGGTGAAGTTCGAGGAATCCCTCCAGGTCCGCGGCGCCAACGACGCCCTCCGGGCCGGTGGCCGTTCGGACAACCTGCAGCGCGTCCGCGCGGTGCTCGACGCGTACCGGTCGACGGACTTCGCGCCGCTGATGCAGCACGTGTCCGCCGACGAGCTGACCGTGCTGACCGCCGAGGCGGAAGCGCGCTCGGGCGAGCCGGCTCCCGACCTGGCCTCGTGGTACCAGCTCACGCTGCCGGCGGAGGTGGACGCCGACGAGGTGATCCGGGACCTGCTGGCGCTGCCCGAGGTCGCGTACGCCTACGTCGCCGCGGACCCCGCTCCCCCGC
>NZ_POTY01000168.1 GCF_003236315.1 Micromonospora craterilacus | reverse complement strand
GGTGGGTAACCCGGAGGCGCGCCGACAGCGGGCTGCCTATCCTTGGCCACGACATGCAGAATCCAGCCACACCCGCCGCGACCGAATCCCTGCGCGAGTTGCAGCGCCGCCTCTCCCCGCTGATGTTCCGCGACCAGCGCCAGCTGCGGCGTCGGCTCGACGGGCTGCGCCGGTTACGTGACCCGCAGCGGCGGGAGGCGGCGCTGACCGAGATCGCCGCCGAGGTGGCCCAGGCGGAGGCCCGGCTGGAGCAGCGCCGGGCCGGGGTGCCGGCGATCACCTACCCGGCCGTGCTGCCGGTGAGCGAGCGCAAGGACGACATCGCCGCGGCGATCCGCGACCACCAGGTGGTGATCGTGGCCGGTGAGACGGGCTCGGGCAAGACCACCCAGTTGCCGAAGATCTGCCTGGAGCTGGGGCGCGGGGTGCACGGGCTGATCGGCCACACCCAGCCCCGCCGGCTGGCCGCCCGTACGGTCGCCGACCGGATCGCCGAGGAGTTGGGCACCGAGCTGGGCGACGTGGTCGGCTACAAGGTGCGCTTCACCGACCAGGTCAGCGAGAAAAGCCTGGTCAAGCTAATGACCGACGGCATCCTGCTGGCCGAGTTGCAGACCGACCGGATGCTCCGCCAGTACGACACGTTGATCATTGACGAGGCGCACGAGCGCAGCCTCAACATCGACTTCATTCTGGGCTACCTCAAGCAGCTGCTGCCCCGCCGCCCCGACCTGAAGGTGATCATCACCTCGGCGACCATCGAGACCGACCGGTTCGCCCGGCACTTCGCCGGCCCGCCGACCGCCGAGCATCCCGAGGGTGCGCCCGCGCCGGTGGTCGAGGTCTCCGGCCGGACCTACCCGGTCGAGGTGCGCTACCGGCCGCTAATCGAGGTCACCGAGGACGCCGACACCGACGAGGAGAACGTCCGCGACCAGATCTCGGCCATCGGCGACGCGGTCGAGGAGTTGGCCGCCGAGGGGCCCGGCGACATCCTGGTGTTCCTCAGCGGCGAGCGGGAGATCCGGGACACCGCCGACGCGCTGGGCAAGCTGGTCGGCAACCGGCCCGCGCTGCGCAACACCGAGATCCTGCCGCTGTACGCCCGGCTGAGCATCGCCGAGCAGCACCGGGTCTTCGCCCCGCACGGCGGGCGGCGGGTGGTGCTGGCCACCAACGTCGCGGAGACCTCGCTGACCGTCCCCGGGATCAAGTACGTGGTGGACCCGGGCAGCGCCCGGATCTCGCGCTACTCGCAGCGGCTGAAGGTGCAGCGGCTACCCATCGAGCCGGTCTCCCAGGCGAGTGCCAACCAGCGCAAGGGCCGCTGCGGGCGTACCTCGGACGGCATCTGCATCCGGCTCTACGACGAGCAGGACTTTCTCTCCCGCCCCGAGTACACCGACCCGGAGATCCTGCGTACCAACCTTGCCTCGGTCATCCTGCAGATGACCGCCATCGGCCTGGGTGACATCACCGCCTTCCCGTTCATCGACCCGCCGGACCGCCGCAACATCACCGACGGCGTCAACCTGCTGCACGAGCTGGGCGCGCTCGACCCGGCCGAGACCGACCTGGCCCGCCGGCTGACCCCGCTGGGTCGGCGGCTGGCCCAGCTCCCGGTCGACCCGCGCCTGGCCAGGATGGTGCTGGAGGGCGAGGGCAACGGCTGTGCGACCGAGGTGATCGTGATCGCCGCCGCGCTGTCGATCCAGGATCCGCGGGAACGACCGGCCGACAAGCAGGCCCAGGCCGACCAGGCGCACGCCCGGTTCGCCGACAAGGAGTCCGACTTCGTCGCGTACCTCAATCTCTGGCGCCACCTGCGTGAGCAGCAGCGGGACCTGTCCTCCAGCGCGTTCCGCCGGATGTGCAAGGCCGAGTACCTCAACTACCTGCGGGTCCGCGAGTGGCAGGACATCGTCAGCCAGGTACGCCAGGTGCTGCGTGCCCCTGACGGCGGCCGCCGCGGCGGTGCGGATCTGCCGGAGGAGATCGACACCCCCCGGGTGCACCAGTCGCTGCTGCCCGGCCTGCTGTCCCACATCGGCCTCAAGGACGCCCAGAAACACGAGTACCTGGGTGCGCGCGGGGCGAAGTTTGGGCTGTTCCCCGGCTCGGCGCTGTTCCGCAAGCCACCCCGCTGGGTGATGGCCGCCGAGCTGGTGGAGACCGCCCGGCTCTGGGGTCGGGTGAACGGCCGGATCGAACCGGAGTGGGTCGAACCGCTCGCCCAGCACCTGGTCAAGCGCAGCTACAGCGAGCCGCACTGGGAGAAGAAGCAGGCGGCGGTGATGGCGTACGAGAAGGTCACCCTCTACGGCGTGCCGCTGGTGACCTCCCGCAAGGTGAACTTCGGCCGGATCGACCCGGCGCTGAGCCGGGAGTTGTTCATCCGGCATGCCCTGGTCGAGGGTGACTGGTCCACCCACCACCAGTTCTGGCGGGACAACCAGCGGTTGCTGACCGACGTGGAGGAGCTGGAGAACCGGGCCCGGCGGCGGGACATCCTGGTCGACGACGAGACGATCTTCCAGTTCTACGACGAGCGGATCCCCGCCGAGGTGGTGTCCGGGCGGCACTTCGACAGCTGGTGGAAGCAGACCCGGCGGGAGTCGCCGGAGCTGCTCACCTTCACCCGGGAGCTGCTGGTCAACGCGGGCCGGGGCGGGGTGGCGGAGACCGACTACCCCGACCAGTGGAGCGCCGACGGGGTCCACCTGCCGCTGACCTACACGTTCGAGCCGGGTACCCCGACCGACGGGGTCACGGTGGACATCCCGCTGCCGCTGCTCAACCAGGTGCCGGCGGAGAGCTTCGACTGGCAGGTGCCCGGGCTGCGCGAGGAACTGGTCATCGCGTTGATCCGTTCGCTGCCGAAGCCGGTGCGGCGAAACTTCGTCCCGGTGCCGGACTACGCCCGCGCCGCGCTGGCCGCGATCACTCCCGGCGAGGAGCCGCTGCTGGACGCGCTGACCCGGCAGCTGCGCCGGATGACCGGGGTGACCGTGCCCCGGGACGCCTGGGACGTCGCCAAGCTGCCGCCGCACCTGCGGGTCACCTTCCGGGTGCTCGGCGAGGACGACAAGCCGGTCGCCGAGGGCAAGGACCTGCCGGCCCTGCAACGCCAGCTCAAGGCCGAGGTACGCCAGGTGGTGGCCGCCGCCGCGCCGGACGTGGCCCGCACCGGGCTGACCGGGTGGGAGATCGGCACCCTGCCGCGCACCATCGAGCAGGTGCGGGCCGGGTACGCGGTGACCGCGTACCCGGCGCTGGTGGACGAGGGCAGCACGGCCGGCGTGCGGGTGTTCGACTCCCCTGCCGAGCAGGAGGCCGCGCACTGGGCGGGCACCCGTCGGCTGCTGCGGCTGACCGTGCCGTCGCCGGCGAAGTTCCTCCAGGGGCGGCTCTCCAACGAGGCGAAGCTGGCGCTGTCCCGCAACCCGCACGGCGGGGTGCAGGCCCTGATCGAGGACGCGGCCGGGGCGGCGATCGACAAGCTGGTCGCCGATGCCGGCGGCCCGGTCTGGGACGCCGAGGGTTTCGCCGCACTGCGGGACAAGGTCCGGGCCGGGCTGGTGGACACCGTGGTGGAGGTGATGGACCGGGTCCGGGCGGTGCTCACCGCCGCGTACGCGGTGCAGCAGCGGCTCGGCGCGACCAGGAACCTGGCCGTGGTGGCCGCCCTGGCCGACATCCGCGCCCAGCTCACCGGGCTGGTGCACGCCGGTTTCATCACCGAGGCCGGGTACGCCCGCCTGCCCGACCTGCTGCGCTACCTGACCGCGATCGAGCGGCGGCTGGACCGGCTGCCCGGCAACCCGCCGCGGGACAAGCAACAGCAGGACCGCGTCGCGGTGGTCCAGCGGGAGTACGACGAGATGGTCGCGGCGCTGCCGCCGGCTCGCCGGAACTCCGCGCCGGTGCGGCAGATCCGCTGGATGATCGAGGAGTTGCGGGTGAACGTCTTCGCCCAGGCGTTGGGCACTCCGTACCCGGTCTCCGAGCAGCGGATCTACCGAGCGATGGACGACGCCGAGGGGCGCTGACGCCCACCGACGAGAACCCGGAGCGCCACGTCCGGGCCGAGCAACCGGGCCGGCGGGTCGATCAGGTTGAGGACCCGCAGGAACGCGGCCCCGAGCACGGCGTCGTCCGCGGCGGCGGCGTGCAGCCGGGCCAGGTAGGCGTTGACGAAGCGGACCATCAGGGTGCGCCGGCCGCGCACGCCGGGAAAGCGGAGGTCCGCGCCGACAGCTATGGACCACGGGGCGTCGATCATGCGGGCCGCCCGCCGGAAGAACCGTCGGGCCAGCCGGTCATGGTCGCGGGCGAGGAGGCGGCGCAGTAGCAGCGCCTGCCCGGCGGCGACCGTGATGCCCTGTCCGTAGACCGGATTGAGGCTGCACAGCGCGTCGGCGAAGACCAGATAGCCGGCCGGGAACCGGGCCAGCCTCTCGTACCGACGCCGGACGCTCGCCGGAAAACGCATCCGCACCGGCTCGTCCAGCGGCTTCCCGTCGCGGACCAGCTCGCCGACCTGTGGCGCGGTCAACGAGGCCGCGTACCGGGCGAAGCCGTCGTCGTCCACCGGCGGTTCCTCGCCCAGGATCCCGGCCATGGTGACCGCGAACCGGTCACCCTCCTGTGGTGCCACCACGCCGTACCGCGGGCGGCCGGGCATCGCGTTGGCGAGTACGCCGAGCATTCCGTCCAGTTGGCCGGCCTCCCGGCGGTAGCGGCGGGTCACGTAGGTGACCCCGACCTCCACCCGCTCCTGCTCGGCCGTCGGGTAGCCGAGTTCGGCGAGCCAGATCGGGCTGCGGCTGCCCCGGCCGCCGGCGTCGATCACGAGATCGGCGGCCAGGCTGTCCCCGAGGCCGGTGGTCGGGGCGAGCCGCACACCGGTGACCCGGCGGCGGTCGGGCGTCGCGGTCAGCCCGGTGACTTCGCACTCCGGCACGATGCGTACCCCGGGCAGGGCGGCCACCCGTTCCCGAACGGCCTGTTCGAGCAGCGGACGGCTCATGCCGAAGCCGGTGAGGTCGGAACGGGCCGGGCGCATCCGGTGACCGTCGTTGTACCAGTGCACCTGACCGTGCAGATCGACCGGAGTGGCCCCCCGGCGGTACAGGTCGGCACCCAGCCCGGGGAACAGTTCCTCCAGCACCTGCCGTCCCCGGGCGAGCAGGACGTGCACCTGGCGGCCCTGCGGCACGCCGCGCCGGTGTGCCGGTTCGGCCGGCAGCGAGTCCCGGTCCAGCAGGGTGATCTCGGCGAACGTGCCCACCAGCGCGCGGGCCGCGAGCAGGCCCCCCAGGCTGGCACCGACGACGACGGCGTGACCGGGGGCTGCCATGCCGGCAGCCTAGCCAGCCCGGCTGCCGCGACCTTCTTCCTGCGTGCTCTGTACGTGGACGGTTGTCAGGTGAGCGGTTCCACGCCGGGCGGGAGTTCGTCGGCGGCGGTGGCGGTGTGCACGTAGTCGAGGAGGATGCGGCGTAGTTCGCGGCCCGCGTGGGTGGGCACCACGTCGCGGCGGCGGGCCACCGCGATGGTGCGCCGCACGCCGGGCGGGACCAGCCGGGTGACCCGGATCCCGGGCCGGCGGGCCACCACGATGCCGGGGACCAGGGCGACGCCCAGCCCGGCCTCGACGAAGCTGAGCACCGCGTCCATTTCCCCGCCGTCGACCGACAGGGTCGGTTCGAAGCCGGCGTCCCGGCACGCCTGGAGCGTGGCGTCGCGCAGGTCGTAGCCCTCGCGGAACATCACCAGCGGCTGGTCGCGCAGGTCGGCGACGCGCAGGTCGCCGGTGGGCGAGGTGGTCGGCAGCGGGTCGACCGAGGCGACCACCAGGCTCTCGGTGAGGATCGGGTCGGCGCGCAGCCCGGGGTCGGTGCCCTGGGCGGGCATGATGATCAGCGCCAGGTCCAGGTCGCCGCGGAGCAGGTCGCGGACCAGGTCCTGGGAGCCGCCCTCCTCCACCCGCAGGTCGACGGTGGGGTGGGCGTCGCGGAACCGGCGCAGCACCGGCGGCGCGAGGGAGGTGGCGAGGCTCGGCGTGGCACCGAGGCGGACCCGGCCGCGCCGCAGGCCGACCAGTTCCTGCACCTCCCGGGTCGCGGTGTCGATGTCGGCGAGGATCCGCTTGGCCAGGGGAAGCAGCACCTCGCCGGCCGCGGTGAGGGTGATGTTGCCTCTTACCCGCTCGAACAGCGGGGCACCCAGGGTGTCCTCCAGGGCGTGAATTTGCTTACTCAACGAGGGCTGGGTGATGCCGACGAGGTCGGCCGCCTGGGTGAAATGTCGTACTTCGGCCACTGCGACGAAGTACCTCAGCTGATGGAGCTGCATCTTCATAGCTTATGGCTATCAAGACTGCGGTGTCGATGCATTGGACGACTGATCAAACTACTCCTAGCGTCGGCTGCGTGGTAGTCACGACGAGAACGCGGTCGCCCATCCGATCCAATGTCGGCCTCAAGGCCGTCATGGCGGTGACGGGCATCCTCCTGGTGCTGTTCCTCATCGCACACATGCTCGGCAACCTGAAGGTCTTCACGGGCGCGATGTCGTTCAACCACTACGCCGAATGGCTGCGCGAGCTCGGCGCCCCACTGCTGCCCAGCGCCGGGTTCCTGTGGATCCAGCGGGTCGGACTGCTGGCGGCGGTGCTCCTGCACATCGGGGCCGCCACGGTGCTCGCCCTGCGGGCCCGCGCCGCCCGCCCGGTGCGCTACGCCCACCGCAAGAAGGTCCGCGGCAGCTACGCCGCCCGCACCATGCGCTGGGGCGGAGTGATCATCCTGCTCTTCGTGGTCTACCACATCCTCGACCTGACCACCGGCACGCTGAACCCGATCGGCGACCCGTCCCGGCCGTACGCCAACGTGGTCGCCGACTTCGCCCCGGCGCGCTGGTACGTCACGCTCTTCTACACCTTGGCGATCGTCGCCCTCGGCTTCCACCTGCGGCACGGCGTGTTCAGCGCGCTGCGCAGCCTCGGCCAGCAGACTCCGCGCGGCGAGCAGCGGGCCCGGGCGGTGGCGCTGGTCTTCGCCGTCGCGCTCTGCGCCGGCTACCTCCTGGTCCCGTTCGCCGTACTCACCGGATTGGTGTCCTGACCATGGATCACTTCACCGAGGGCGACCCGATCGCCGACACCCGGGCACCCGACGGCCCGATCGAGACCCGCTGGGAACGCCGCCGCTTCGAGGCCAAGCTGGTCAACCCGGCCAACCGCCGCAAGATGACCGTGATCGTGGTCGGCACCGGCCTGGCCGGCGGATCCGCCGCGGCCACGCTCGCCGAGCAGGGCTACCGGGTCAAGTCGTACTGCTACCAGGACAGCCCGCGCCGGGCCCACTCGATCGCCGCGCAGGGCGGCATCAACGCGGCCAAGAACTACCGCAACGACGGCGACTCGGTGCACCGGCTCTTCTACGACACCGTCAAGGGCGGTGACTTCCGGTCGCGGGAGTCGAACGTGCACCGGCTGGCCGAGGTCTCGGTCAACATCATCGACCAGTGCGTCGCCCAGGGCGTACCGTTCGCCCGCGAGTACGGCGGCCTGCTCGACACCCGCTCGTTCGGCGGCGCCCAGGTGCAACGCACCTTCTACGCCCGGGGCCAGACCGGCCAGCAGCTGCTGCTCGGCGCGTACCAGGCGCTGGAACGCCAGATCGGCCTCGGCAACGTGGAGATGAACGCCCGGCACGAGATGCTGGAGCTGATCATCGTCGACGGCAGGGCCCGGGGCATCGTGGTCCGGGACATGGTCACCGGCGAGATCACCACGGAGTTCGCCGACGCCGTCGTGCTCGCCTCCGGCGGCTACGGCAACGTCTTCTACCTCTCCACCAACGCCAAGGGCTGCAACGTCACCGCGACCTGGCGGGCGCACCGCAAGGGCGCGTACTTCGCCAACCCCTGCTACACCCAGATCCACCCGACCTGCATCCCGGTCTCCGGCGACCACCAGTCGAAGCTGACCCTGATGAGCGAGTCGCTGCGCAACGACGGCCGGGTGTGGGTGCCGAAGGCCAAGGACGACGACCGCAACCCGCGGGACATCCCCGAGGACGAGCGGGACTACTACCTGGAGCGGATCTACCCCTCCTTCGGCAACCTGGTGCCCCGGGACATCGCCTCCCGGGCCGCGAAGAACGTCTGCGACTCCGGCCACGGCGTGGGCCCGACCAAGCTCGGCGTCTACCTCGACTTCGCCGACGCCATCAACCGGCTCGGCCGCAAGGCCATCGAAGCCAAGTACGGCAACCTCTTCGAGATGTACGAGCGGATCACCGGCGAGGACCCGTACGAGGTCCCGATGCGGATCTACCCCGCCGTGCACTACACGATGGGCGGCCTCTGGGTCGACTACGACCTCCAGTCGACCATCCCCGGCCTGTTCGTGATCGGCGAGGCGAACTTCTCCGACCACGGCGCGAACCGGCTCGGCGCCTCGGCGCTGATGCAGGGGCTGGCCGACGGGTACTTCGTGCTGCCCAACACGGTCGCCAACTACCTGGCCGCCGGGTCGTTCGAGAAGGTCGACGCCAGTCACCCGGCGGCCGTCGAGGCGCGCCGGGACGTGGAGGACCGGATCCAGCGGCTGCTCGCCATCGACGGCGACCGGACGGTGGACTCGTTCCACCGCGAGCTGGGCCAGATCATGTGGGAGCACTGCGGCATGGAGCGCTCCGAGGCCGGGCTGCGCAAGGCGATCGACGAGATCCGCGCCCTGCGCGAACAGTTCTGGCAGCGGGTGCGGGTGCCGGGCGACGGCGAGGGGCTCAACCAGTCGCTGGAGAAGGCCGGCCGGGTGGCCGACTTCTTCGAGCTGGCCGAGCTGATGTGCATCGACGCGCTGCACCGCGAGGAGTCCTGCGGCGGGCACTTCCGGGCCGAGCACCAGACCCCCGAGGGCGAGGCCCAGCGCGACGACGACCACTTCGCGTACGTCGCGGCCTGGGAGTTCACCGCGACCGGGCAGCCCTCGGTGCTGCACAAGGAAGACCTGAACTTCGAATACGTCCACCCCACGCAGCGGAGCTACAAGTGAACCTGACCCTGCGCATCTGGCGCCAGTCCGGCCCCCAGGACAAGGGTCGGATGGTGACGTACCAGGTCGACGACGTCTCCCCCGACATGTCGTTCCTGGAGATGCTCGACGTGCTCAACGAGCGACTCATCCTCGCCGGCGAGGAGCCGGTCGCCTTCGACCACGACTGCCGCGAGGGCATCTGCGGCATGTGCGGCCTGATGATCAACGGCGACGCGCACGGGCCGCAGCGCGGCACCACCGCCTGCCAGCTGCACATGCGGCAGTTCTCCGACGGTGACACGATCGACATCGAGCCGTGGCGGGCCCGGGCCTTCCCGGTCATCAAGGACCTGGTGGTCAACCGAAACGCCTTCGACAAGATCATCGCTGCCGGTGGGTACATCACCGCGCCCACCGGCAGCGCCCCCGAGGCGCACTCGGTCCCGGTGGCCAAGGCCAACGCGGACGCCGCCTTCGAGTCGGCCGCCTGCATCGGCTGCGGTGCCTGCGTCGCGGCCTGCCCGAACGGCTCCGGCATGCTCTTCACCGCCGCCAAGGTCACCCAGCTGTCGCTGATGCCGCAGGGCCAGCCGGAGCGGTACACCCGGGTGATCGGCATGGTCGACGCGCACGACGAGGCCGGCTTCGGCGGCTGCACGAACGCCGGTGAGTGCACCGCGGTCTGCCCGAAGGGCATCCCGCTGACCACCATCGGCCGGCTGAACCGCGACTACCTGGCGGCGACCACCAAGCGGGGCGACACCCCCGGCACCTGACCGCCACGAGACGACCACAACCGGCCGCCGCTGCCCCTCCCGGGCACGGCGGCCGGGCCGTTTCCCCACCCTCACCAGCACACCGACATCAGCGGGATCACGCACGTCGATCAATCGGCCTAGGGTGTCCGGAGGACACGCTCGGGGACCGACGGGAGAGAGCAATGACCATTCGGATGAACCGCAGGGCCGCGCTGGGCCTGGGCACGGTGGCCACGGCCGGAACGGTGTTGGGTGGAGCCATGCCAGCCGCCGCTGACCCGGGCCGCGAACCGGAGACCAGGGCCGGCTCCGGCGGCGACCGGGTCGCGGCGCGGATCGGGGCCGCCTACCACCGGGAGAGCACCCGGGCCGGCGGAAACTGGCAGGCGTACGTCAGCCTCGCCGGCCCCACGGAGCCGCTGGTCGCGGTGAGCGAGTCGGCCGACCGGCGGATCGAGGCGTACAGCGTCAACAAGATCGCCGTGGCCGCCGCGGTGCTGGACAAGGTCGACCGCGGCCTGCTCACGCTCGACCAGCAGGTGGAGGTCACCGCGGCGATCGTGGTGCCCGGTGGCGACGGGATCTTCAGCCTGGACGGCGCCTACCCCAGCCTGGTCACGCTGGGACACGCGCTGGCCAACCTGCTGACCGTCTCCGACGACACCGCCGTACGCCTCTGCGGGCTGGTCTGCCCGGCCGCCGAGCTCAACCAGATCCTGGTGGCCAAGGGGTTCCCCAACACGCAGGTCCAGCCGGTGGCCAACCCGAACCGGTTCTTCCTGGGCACCAGCACGCCCCGCGAGACGCACGACCTGCTCCGGGCGCTCGTCGCCGGCACGCTGCTCTCGCCGGCCTCGACCGCGTTCGTGCTGCGGCTGCTGCGCTCTCCGGTGGCGTTCACCGACGGCATCCGCCGCACCATGTCCTCGGCCGAGCGGGCCCGGATCGCCACCAAGGCCGGCTGGTTCGCCGACGCGCGACACGAGGCCGGAGTGATCTTCGACGCAGCCGGTGCCCCGCTGGTGACGTACGCGCTGTTCGCCGACGGCCAGGCCGACCCGGGCGACTACGGCGCCACCCACCCCGCCGTGCAGGCACGGGCCCGGCTGGGGCGGCGCATCCTGGACCTGACCGCCGGTGTCGGCGGCAGCGGCACCGCCCACCGCGGTCACCCCTACCGCCCGAGCAACGGCGGCTGAACCTGCCGTCGGCGGCTACGGTGGACCCGGAGAGCAGTAGAGGGGGGACCATGCGGGCGCCGAAGGAGCCGACGGGGCCGGCGACCGGCCGGCGGATCAGCGGAGCGACGGTCGGCCTGGCCGCGTTGGCCGGGCTGGCCGGCCTGGCCTGGGCGGCCTGGGACATCCCGGCCGCCCTCGGCGGCCGGCTGACCGGCACGCGAGCCGAACGGGCGGCCCGGTCGCCGCAGTTCCGCGACGGTGTGTTCCACAACCGGGCGGATACCCACACGATGGTCCCCGCCCCGGACCGCAACCTGCTCCGGGAGCTGATCTTCGGCAAGCAGAAACGCCGGCCGACCGCCCCGGTGCCGCTGGTCCGCCCCACCGCCGCGATCGACGTCGACCGGGCCCGCGAGCTGAACGTCGTCTGGTACGGCCACGCCTCCGCCCTGATCGAGATCGAGGGGCGGCGGGTGCTGCTCGACCCGGTGTGGAGCGACCGCTGCTCGCCGTCGGCCGCGGTCGGCCCACGCCGGCTGCACGAGCCGCCGGTACGCCTCGACGAACTGCCCAACCTCGACGCGATTCTGATCTCCCACGACCACTACGACCACCTCGACATGGCGACCGTGCAGGAGCTGACCGCCCGACAGTCGGCACCGTTCCTGGTGCCGCTCGGGGTCGGTGCCCACCTCGACCGCTGGGGAGTCCCGGCGGACCGGATCGTCGAGCTGGACTGGTCGCAGACCCACCGGGTGAACGACCTGGCGATCACCTGCGCCGCCGCCCAGCACTTCTCCGGGCGGGGGCTGCGCCGCAACGGCACCCTGTGGAGTTCCTGGGTGGTGGCCGGCCGCCAACGCAAGGTCTACTACACCGGAGACTCCGGCTACTTCGGCGGCTACGCCGAGATCGGCGCCGAACACGGGCCGTTCGACGTGACGCTGATGCAGATCGGCGCGTACGACCGGGCCTGGCCGAGCATCCACATGTTCCCGGAGGAGGCCGTCACCGCCCACCTGGACCTGCGCGGCGGGCTCTTCCTACCGGTGCACTGGGCGACGTTCAACCTCGCCCTGCACGACTGGGCCGAGCCGGTGAACCGGCTGTGGGCCGAGGCCAAGGCACGCGACGTCCAGCTGGCCGTGCCCCGCCCCGGCGAGCGGGTGGTGGTCGACGACCCGCCGCCGGTCGACGGCTGGTGGCAGGCGGTCGCCTGAACACCTCAGAGCACGAAGGCGTCGGTCCAGAGGGCCCCGGAGCGGCCGGAGAGCGAATCCAACATCGCCACCGCCTGCCCGTCGGTCAGCTGGGCCACGAAGTCCACGATGGCCCGGCCGCGGGCCTTGTCGACCCGGTCCGGGGTACGCGGGTGCAGCTCCGCCTCGGCCAGTTCCACCAGGTCGTGCAGCCGCCGGGGCAGCCGGGACTCCTCCTCCGGGTCGAGCAGCCACTCCAGCAGCGCCTCCACCAGGGTGCCGAGCAGCCGGGCCTGGCCCCGCTGATGCAACGCCAGGTCGGGACGGGCCAGCACGAACCGGTGGTGGACGAACTTGAGCACCTGCACCTCGTGCCACTGGGCCGGGGCCAGCAGCACGTGCCCGGAGCGTACGGCGGGCTGCTCGACGACGGTGATCGCGTCGACGAACCGGGTGGTCCACCGCGCGGAGAAACGCGCCACGTACTGCTCCGCCTCGATCGAGCCGTCGAACGGCTGGGCGAGCAGCCCCTCGACCAGCTCCTCCCGGACGTGCTCGATCGCGGCGGCGAACGCGTCGTCGGCGGCTACCCAGCTGTCCTTGCGATGCAGCTGGCGGCGCAGCCGCTCGATGGACGAGCCGGGCCGGCGGGCCGACGTGGCCAACGCCGCGTCGGTGATGGCCCGCAGGCTCGCGCCCTCGCGCTGCCAGGCCATCAGCTCGGCGGCCACCGCGCCCTGCTGGAGCACCCCGACCCGGTAGAAGTCCTCCACGTCGTGGATGGCGTACGCGATGTCGTCGGCGGTGTCCATCACCGACGCCTCGACGGTCTGCTGCCAGTCGGCGATCCGCCCGACGAACGGCGCCCGGGCCTGCCGCAGGTCCTCCAGCTCGGTGCGGTACGCCCCGAACTTCGCCGAACCGCTGTCCGGGTCGTCCGGCGGCGGGGCCGCCCCGCGCGGCGGCGGGTCGAGCAGCCGCGGGTGCGGGTCGGGGTGGTCGAGCCGGGTCCACGGGTACTTCAACATCGCCGCCCGCACCGCCGCGGTCAGGTCGAGACCGGTGGTCGCCGCGCCCCGGATCTCGGTGGAGGTGACGATCCGGTACGACTGGGCGTTGCCCTCGAACCCGTCGGTCAGCCCGAGCCGGTGCCGGGCCAGCCGGTCCAGCACCCGCTCCCCCAGGTGCCCGAAGGGCGGGTGACCGAGGTCGTGGGCGAGTGCCGCCGCCTCCACCACGTCCGGATCGCAGCCACCCAGCTTCTCCACCAGGTCGCGCTGCCACCCGTCGGCGGTGAGCCGCTCGGCGATCGCCCGGGCCACCTGGGCGACCTTGAGACTGTGGGTGAGCCGGTTGTGCACCAGCAGGCCGGAGCCGCCGGGGCTGACCACCTGGGTGACGCCGCCCAGCCGGGTGAAGAACGGCGAGCCGACGATCCGGTCCCGGTCGGCCCGGAACGGGCTGGTCGCGAGATCGCCGAGGGCCCGGGCGCTGCCGCCGAAGAGCCGTCGGGCGCGCGGCTCCGCAGGTGCTTCCATGATCGCCACGGTAGCCCGGCACAATGCACGACGGAACCCACACCAGAAGGCGGAGCGACATCGTGACCCTCTCTGTTCATCAGCGCATCGCCGAGGAGCTCGGCGTCGCCGAGCGCCAGGTACGCGCGGCCGTGGAGCTGCTCGACGGCGGTGCCACCGTGCCGTTCATCGCGCGCTACCGCAAGGAGGCCACCGGGCTGCTCGACGACACCCAGCTGCGCACCCTGGAGGAGCGCCTGCGCTACCTGCGCGAGCTGGACGAGCGGCGGGCGGCGGTACTGGAGTCGATCCGCGCCCAGGGCAAGTTGGACGAGGCCCTGGAAGCACAGATCATGGCGGCCGACTCGAAGTCCCGCCTGGAAGACATCTACCTGCCGTACAAGCCGAAGCGCCGGACCCGGGCGCAGATCGCCCGCGAGGCCGGGCTGGAGCCGCTGGCCGACGCGCTGCTGGGCGACCCGACGCAGGACCCGAAGACCGCCGCCGCCGGCTTCGTCGACGCCGACAAGGGGGTGGCCGACGGCGCCGCCGCGCTGGACGGGGCGCGGGCCATCCTGATCGAGCGGTTCGCCGAGGACGCCGATCTGATCGGCACGCTGCGGGAGCAGATGTGGTCGCGGGGCCGGCTGGTGGCCCGGGTACGCGAGGGGCAGGAGACGGCCGGGGCGAAGTTCGCCGACTACTTCGACTTCGCCGAGCCGTACCCCAAGCTGCCCTCGCACCGGATCCTGGCGATGCTCCGGGGCGAGAAGGAGGGCGTGCTCGACCTGACCATGGACCCGGAGGCCGAGGGCGACGCCGACGCGGTCGTCACCGGGCCGACCCGGTACGAGGCCGCGATCGCCGGCCGGTTCGGCGTCACCGACCAGGGGCGGCCCGCCGACAAGTGGCTGGGCGACACGGTGCGCTGGGCGTGGCGGACCCGGATCCTGATCCACCTCGGGGCGGACCTGCGGATGCGGCTGTGGCAGGCGGCCGAGGAGGAGGCCGTCCGGGTCTTCGCCACCAACCTGCGCGACCTGTTGCTGGCCGCACCGGCCGGTGCCCGGCCCACCATGGGGCTGGACCCGGGGCTGCGTACCGGGGTGAAGGTGGCCGTGGTGGACGCCACCGGCAAGGTGGTCGCCACCGACACCATCTACCCGCACGAGCCGCGCCGCCAGTGGGACGCCTCGATCGAGACCCTGGCCCGGCTGGCCGCGGTGCACCAGGTCGAACTGGTGGCGATCGGCAACGGTACGGCCAGCCGGGAGACCGACAAGCTCGCCGGTGACCTGATCAAGCGTTTCCCGCAGCTGAAGCTGACCAAGGTGGTGGTGTCCGAGGCGGGCGCCTCGGTCTACTCCGCCTCCGCGTACGCGGCGCAGGAGCTGCCCGGGCTGGACGTGTCGCTGCGCGGGGCGGTCTCCATCGCCCGCCGGTTGCAGGACCCGCTCGCCGAGCTGGTCAAGATCGACCCGCGCTCGATCGGCGTCGGGCAGTACCAGCACGACCTGTCCGAGGTGAAGCTGTCCCGGTCGCTGGACGCGGTGGTGGAGGACTGCGTCAACGGCGTCGGGGTGGACGTGAACACGGCGTCGGCGCCGCTGCTGACCCGGGTCTCCGGCATCGGTGCCGGTCTCGCCGAGAACATCGTGCTGCACCGGGACGCCAACGGTCCGTTCCGTACCCGCGCCGACCTGCGCAAGGTGCCCCGGCTGGGGCCGAAGGCGTTCGAGCAGTGCGCCGGCTTCCTGCGGATCCCCGACGGCGACGACCCGCTGGACTCCTCCAGCGTGCACCCGGAGGCGTACCCGGTGGTGCGCCGGATCCTGGCCAGCACCGGCCAGGAGCTACGCGCCCTGATCGGCAGGTCGGCGATCCTGCGCGGCCTGCGCGCGACCGAATTCGTGGACGACACGTTCGGCCTGCCCACCGTCACCGACATCCTCGCCGAGTTGGAGAAGCCGGGCCGCGACCCGCGGCCGGAGTTCAAGACGGCCACCTTCGTCGAGGGCGTCGAGAAGATCAGCGACCTGACGCCCGGGATGGTGCTGGAAGGTGTGGTCACCAACGTGGCCGCGTTCGGCGCCTTCGTCGACGTCGGCGTGCACCAGGACGGTCTGGTGCACGTGTCGGCGATGTCCCGCACCTTCGTCAAGGACCCCCGCGAGGTGGTGAAATCCGGCGACGTGGTGAAGGTCAAGGTGCTGGACGTGGACGTGCCGCGGAAGCGCATCTCGCTGACCCTGCGGCTGGACGACGAAGCGGAGCCGGGTGCCGGTCGGGGCGGTGGCCGTGGTGGCGCCGACCGGCCGGGCCGGGGCGGGCCAGGCAGCCAGGCACGCGACGGGCAGGGCGGCCAGGGCCGCGACGGGCAGGGCCGCGAGGGTCAGGGTCGAGGCGGCCAGGGCCGCGAGGGCCAGGGTCGGGGCG
>NZ_POTY01000167.1 GCF_003236315.1 Micromonospora craterilacus | reverse complement strand
GCGTGGGGGTGTCCCGGGGCGGGAAGCGCAGGATGCGGTCGTCGTTGGGCGCCGGGGTGCCGCGGCCGTCGCGGTTGCTCGTGGTGACCCAGAGCCAGCCGTCCGGGCCGTACTCCACCGTGCGCAGTCGCCCGTAGGCGCCGACCAGCTCGGCGGTGGGGGTGCCGACACCCCCGGAGCCGTTCAGCGGCACGTTCCACAGCCGGTTGCCGCGCAGGCTGGCCACGAACAGCCGGTTGCCGGCGATGGTGGCACCGCTGGGCGACGCCTCGGCCGGGGTCCAGGTGATCAGCGGGTCCCGGAATCGGGGATCGTTCGCCCGCCCCTCGACCGTGGGCCAGCCGTAGTTGCCGCCCGCGACGATCAGGTTGACCTCGTCCCAGGTGTTCTGACCGAACTCGGTGGCATATAGTCGGCCCTGGGCGTCCCAGGCCAGACCTTGCACGTGGCGGTGGCCGAGGCTGTAGACCGGCGAGCCGGCGATCGGATTGCCCGGTGGCACCGAGCCGTCCGGCCGGATCCGCAGGATCTTGCCGTTGCGACTCTGCGGGTCCTGTGCCGTGGCGGTCTGTCCGGCGTCACCGACCCCGACGTAGAGCAGCCCGTCCGGCCCGAAGGCGATCCGGCCGCCGTTGTGGATCGCCGCCCGGGCCAGCCCGGTGAGGATCGGCTCCTGGTTCTGCGGCGTGGCGAGCCGGAACCGGGCGATCCGGTTGTCGGTCGCGGTGGTGAAGTAGACGTAGATCCAGCCGTCCTGTGGGTAGCTCGGCGAGACGGCGAGGCCGAGCAGGCCGCCTTCGCTGGTCGCGGTGACACCGGCGATCTGGGCGACCGGCTCGGGCTGCTGACCCGGGCGTACCCGCACCACCTGACCGGTGGGACGTTGGGCCACCAGGGCGCTGCCGTCGGGCAGGAAGTCCATCCCCCACGGCACCTGGAGCCCGGTGGCGACCGTCTCCGGCCGGGTGAGGTCGAAGTCGCCGACGGCGAGCAGCCCGGGCGCTGCGCCACCGGCGGTGCCGGCCGGGCGTTCGGCGCTCGGGACCGCGCCGGCGAGGCCGCCGACACCGATGGCGCCGGCGACCAGCCCGGCGGTGAGTACGGCTCCGACCACGAGTCGGATTTTCATGGCACCCCCTCTGATATCGATATTCATCAATATATCACCGCTGCCACGACCCGGCCGACCGCGACCGACACCCCCACATCGCTGACGTAGCGACAACGCGCCCACCACCCACGGTGACCAGGAGCGGTGCCGCATGTTATTCTCCGGCGTCGATCTCCGCAGCGCGGACCCGGATCGGGTCGTTTGTCGCAAAGGACACCCTCCCGATGTCGGCCCTGCCCACCCTGAGTACGCCACCGGACACGGTGGAACCTCCGGCCGCCGGCGCGTTCGCGTTCGTCTTCACCCGGTTGCCGGCGCTGTTGCGGCTCTCCTGCGGCCTGGCCGGCGCGGTGGTGGCGCTCGCCGTGCGTACCCCGCCGGTGCGCCTGGAGCTGCTGCTACCGGCCGTGGCGGCGCTGACCGCGTGGTCGATCTGGTACGCGCTGCGCGCCTGGCGGCACCGCCTCGGCGCGGCGCTGGTCGCCGGGGACGTGGCACTGACCAGCGCCGCCTGCCTGGCGATACCGGTCCTGGTCGCGCCGGAGGTGCTGCCCGGCGAGGCCAGTTGGATCGCGGTGCTGGCCAGCACCACCGTGATCAACGCACAGGCGACCGCGCCGACCCGCTGGTCGATCCCGGCCGGGATGCTGGTCACCGCCGCCTATGCGACGGGGGCGTACACGGCCGGCGACGCCGCCGAGGCGAGCGCACACGCGGCGACCCTGCTGGTGCAGACCGCCTGCACGGCGATGCTGACCGCGGTGATGCGCCGGCGGATGGCCCGGGCCGACGCCGCCTTCGTGGCGGATCAGCGGGCCGCCCGGGAGGCACTGGTGGCCCGTACCGCCCGCGAGGCGGAGCGGCAGCAGAACCGCGACCTGCACGACACCGTGCTGGCCACGCTCACCATGGTCGGGCTCGGCGCGGTCGCCGGCCCGTCTGCGGCGCTGCGCGAGCGGTCCGCCGCCGACCTGCGTACCCTCACCGCCCTGGCCGAGGCCCGGTCGGTGCCGGGCGGTACCGACCGGGTGGACGACCGCCTGCGCGAGGTGCTCACCCGGCTGCCCGGCCTGCCGGTCACCGCCGATCTTCCGCCGTGCACGGTGCCGGCGCCGGTCGCCGAGGCGATCGCGGAGAGCGCGCACGCCGCGCTGTCCAACGTGTCCCGGCACGCGCCCGGCGCCTCGACGGTGCTGCGGCTGCGGCGGCTCGCCGACACCGTCGCGGTCGAGGTGATCGACGACGGTCCCGGCTTCGACCCGACCACCGTCCCCGCGCACCGGTACGGCCTGCGCGAGTCGGTACGCGGCCGAATGGCGACGGTCGGCGGGCGGGTCGACGTGGCATCCGCGCCCGGTCAGGGGACCCGGGTCCGACTGGAGTGGTCGGATGTCGGCTGAACCGGACACGGCCCGCAACGGGCGGGTGCGGCGGGGCGCGATACCGGTGCCGCGTACGCCGGAAATGGCCGACGAGGTCGGCGCGGGCCGCGCGGCGGCCGCGGTGGCCCGCACCTCCGACCGGGGTGCCCGGATCGTGGCGGTGACCATCGCGCTGGCCTGGCACCTGGCGATCGGGCTGCCCGCGGTGCTGGCCGCCCGGGCGGAGCTGGCGGTGCCGCAGGTGGTCCTCGGCGGCTGGCTGCTGGTGGCGTCCGCCGGGGTGTACGCCGGGATCCGGCTGCTGCGGGACACCCCGCTGCCGGCACCGCCGCTGGCCGGGCTGCTGCTGGCGGTCGACGTGGCGGTCTTCGCCGCGGTCGGCCGGCCGCACCTGTTCAGCCCGGCCAACTGGGTCTGGGGCACGCTCGCCTGGTTCTTGGTGGTGGTCCTCTGGGGGCGGCCGGTGCGCTGGCTGCTCGCCCTGCTCGCCGCCCACGCGGCCACCGCGCTGACGGCCGTCGCGCTGTACGGTGCCACCGGTGCCGCCGACCTGGCCCGCTCCGCGATGGCCCTGTACGGCACGTCGTCGCTGCCGGCGGCCGTCTTCGCCGGGGCCACGGCGCTCGCCGCGCTCTCCCGCGGCCGGGCCGCCACCGCCGTCACCGCGAACGCGCTGGTGGCCGACCGCGAGGCCGCCGAACGGGCCCGGCTCGACCGGCGCGAGCGGCTGGCACTGGTCACCGGCGCCGCCGAGGACGTGCTGACCGAGTTGGCGCAGGGGCGCGCCGACCCGGCCGACCCCGAGGTGCAGCGACGCTGCGTACGCGCCGCCGGCCGGCTGCGCCGGCTGATCGCCGAGTCCGACGACGTGCCCCATCCACTGCTGCACGAGCTGCGGGCCGCCGCCGATCTGGCCGAACGCAACGGCCTGCCGATCGACCTGGTCACCGTCGGCACGCCGCCACCGCTGCCGGTGCGGGTCCGTCGGGCCCTGGCCGATCCGCTCACCGCCACCCTCGCCGACGCGCAGGACTGGGCCCGGCTGACCGTCGTCGCCGGTCCGGACGAGGTGGTGATCGGTCTGGTCACCCCGGACCGGGCGGGTACCGGCGCCACCGGTCCCCCGCCGGATGATGGGGATGGTCAGGTCGAGCACCTAGACGAACGGGACGGGAAGATCAGATGGACGCAGACGCGCTGGCGGCGGTGACGCCGGGGCGGCCGGTCGGCGTGGCGATCGTGGACGACCACCCGGTGGTCATCGACGGGGTACGCGCCTGGCTGGCCACCGAGCCGCGGCTGACCGTGCTGGCCACCGGCGACGATCCCGACGAGGTGCTGCGGGCCGCGCCCGAGGCCGACGTCGTCCTGCTCGACCTCCGGCTGCACGGCCGGGTGGTCCTGGACAAGCTGGCCGAGCTGAGCGCGGCCGGCCGACGCGTCGTGGTCTACTCCGAGCACTCCGACCCGCAGACGATGCTCGCCGCCCTCGACGCCGGGGCGGTGGCCTTCCTCGCCAAGCACGAAGGGCGGGAACACTGCGTGGCGACCGTGCTGGACGCGGCGGCCGACCGCCCGTACGTGGCGCCCGCGCTGGCCGGGGCGATCGTCGGCGATTCGCGGCCGGACCGGCCGGTGCTGTCCGACCAGGAACGCGAGGCGCTGCTGCTGTGGTTCCAGTCGATGTCGAAGGCGTCGGTGGCGCGTCGGATGCGGATCAGCGAGCACACCGTCAAGCAGTACGTCGACCGGGCGCGGATCAAGTACACCCGGGCGGGGAGGCCGGCGGCCACGAAGGCGGCGCTGCTCGCCCGGGCGATCGAGGACGGACTCGTCCGACCGGAGGAAATCGGTATCTACCGGTCGCAGGCGTCGACCGATTGGCCGACCCCCTAACGGGTGTCATGACAGCCGGGTCGGGCTGGGCGAGGCTCGTCCGCAGATGCCGTCTGCACCGGAGGTCCGTGACGATGCACGATGACGCGTCCCCCTTCTTCATCGCCCCGCATCGCTTCGACGCGGTGGACGACGACACCGGCCCGGTCCTGGACCGACGGCACGAGCTGGTGCCGGAGAGCGGCGAGCGGATACTCGGTCGCCACAGCCTGGACGTGGCGGGCTACCTGCTCGGCCCGACCGAGGTCTGGCACCGGTGGGCGCTGCCCGCTCCGGTGACGCTCACCGTCACCGACTACCGGATGGCGTACGTCGCCACGGGTTCGCAGCTCGCCCTCGTCGGTGCCCGGCACCGCCGGGGGACCCGAATGCCGGGGCTGGTCAGCGGGCAGATCCGCTGGCAGTGGCCGTCCCGGCTGGAGCTGCTGCCGGCCACTGCGGGCGGTCCCGCCCGGTTGCTGGTGGTCTGCGACGCGCTGCGCACCATCCAGCAGCCCGCGCTCGCCCTGGTCGGGCCGGCCGAGCAGGTCGACGAACTGGCCCGGCAGGTCCGTCGCGCGGTGGCCACCTTCCGCCTGACCCGACCCGAACTGGTGGACCTGTCCCCGCCGGAGCGGGACGTGCTGTCCCGCCTCGCCCTCGTCGCGCCGCACGCCACCCAGACGCGGGTGATCCTGCCCGGTTCGCTGCCCGTCGAGTTCCACTCCCGCGACGACTACTACCGGCCACGGCACGCCGGACAGCTGGCGTACGACGCGGCATCGGGGCAACGCTGAGCGGGTGCTGCACTGCCCACCGGGCGCGGGCGTCGAAGGCGGCCCCGCAGCGCGGTCAGGCGGTCGGGGTATGGCGCCCGGCCGCGTCGAGCGCGGCGGCTTCCTCCGGGGTCGGTGCGGTGCCGTCGAGGTGAGCCGGCAGCCACCACCGGTCCTCCGGACCGGCCGGCCGGTCCGGGTACTCCCGCTGGGCCCGGTCGACCAGCGCGTGCAGGCGCGACCGCAGGTCGGCACTCATCGCGCCGGCGTCCGGGTACCCGGCCGGGTCCATCGGCTCGCCGACCAGGATGGTGATCGGCGTGTGCCGCCGGGTGAGCGTGCGCGGCCGGCCCTTGGTCCACAACCGCTGGGTGCCCCACAGGGCCACCGGCAGCACCGGCACGCCCGCCTCGCGGGCCATCCGGGTGGCCCCGCTCTTGAGTTCCTTGACGGTGAAGGACCGACTGATCGTCGCCTCCGGAAAGACCCCGACCACCTCGCCGTTCCGCAACGCCCCCACCGCGGCGGCGTACGACTCGGCGCCGGCGCCGCGGTCCACCGGGATGTGCCGCATCCCCCGCATCAGCGGCCCCGACACCCGGTGCCGGAACACCGAATCCTTCGCCATGAACCGGACCAGCCGCTTCGACTCCAGCGCACCGAGCCCGCAGAAGATGAAGTCCAGGTAGCTGACATGGTTGCTGGCCAGCACCGCCCCGCCGGTACGCGGCACGTGCTGGTCGCCATCGACGGTGATCCTCAGGTCGAGCACCCGGAACATCGTCTTGGCGGCAGCGATCACGGGCGGGTACACGAGTTCCGGCATCCGGCAACTTTACCCCGAGTAGGTTACGCGTCGGTAGGACCGGGACGAACGCCAGCGCGCGACCGGGCTGTCCGGTGGGTAGCCCGGTCGCGCGCCCTCAATCGGCGAGCCGGTCCAGGTCGAGGCGGCTACGGGCGAAGGCGTCGACCCGGCCCCAGCGGCCCGGGATGTCCAGCACTTCGATCCGCCCCATGCCCACCGGCAGCCGCGGCTCGACCGCCAAGTGCCCCTCGTGCGGTTCCAGGCCGAGCATCGTACGCAGCAGCAACAGCGGCGCACCGGTCGACCACGCCTGCGGGCTACACGCCGTCGGGTACTCCACCGGGAACTTCGTCTGCTCGCGCGGGTAGCCGCCGAACGCCTCCGGCAACCGGCCGTCGAAGTACCGGGCGGCGTCGAGGATCCCGTTGGCGATGGTCGCCGCCTCCTCCGCGAAGCCGTACCGGCGCAGGCCCCAGGCGCAGAAGGAGGTGTCGAAGGGCCAGACCGTGCCGTTGTGGTAGCCGATCGGGTTGTAGCGAACCTCCCCCTCGGCCAGCGTCCGCACTCCCCAGCCAGAGAAGAGCCGCGGCCCCACCAGGTGCTGCGCGATCTGCTCGGCCCGGTCCTCGTGGACGATCCCGCTCCACAGCAGGTGGCCGATGTTGGAACTGAGCACGTCGCACTGCCGCCCGTCGGGATCCAGCCCGAGCGCGTAGTACCCGCCGTCGGCCACCCACCAGTCCCGGTTGAACCGTTCCTTCAGCTCCGCGGCCTCCCGCTCCAGTTGCTCGGCGTACGCCGGGTCGTCCCAGAACTCGCGGGCCAGCCGCGCCGCGCGCATCTTCGCGTCGTACGCGTACCCCTGCACCTCACAGGTGGCCCGTGGGAACGGCGGCAGGGTGCCGTCGGCGTACGAGATGGAGTCCCAGGAGTCCTTCCAGCACTGGTTCTCCAGGCCCTTGTCGGTGTTGCGTCGCTCGTACCAGATGTAGCCGTTGCCGACCAGGTCGGCGTGCTCGTCGACCCACCGCAACGCCTTCCGGCACTCCTGCTCCAGTTCCTTGACCAGCGCGACGTCGCCGCTCCACTTCTCGTACTCGTCGAGCAGCACCACGAACAACGGCGTGGCGTCCACCGATCCGTAGTACGGCGAGTGCGGCTGTTCCTCGAACGCGGCGCTCTCGCCGTAGCGCATCTCGTGCAGGATCCGGCCCGGGTCCTCCTCCCGGAAGTCGTCGAACCGGGCGCCCTGAAGGGCGGCCAGGATCCGCAGCGTGGTGGCGCTCAGCTCCGGCGTGAACGGCAGCGTTTGCAGGCAGGTCAGGATGCTGTCCCGGCCGAACATGGTCATGAACCAGGGCAGGCCGGCGGCGGGGAGCGTCTGGCCGCCGAGCGACAGCGGCGCGAAGCGCAACGCGGCCAGGTCGATCACGCATCGCTGGTAGGTCGCGGAGACCTGCCCGTGTTCGCTGTTCACCTTCGGCGCCTTGGCGATCCACTCGTCCAGGTCCTGCTGCAGGGCGAGCCGCTCGTGGCCGTGGATGCTCAGCCCGATCCGCAGGTCCTTCCCGCCCGGGCCGAGCGCCACCGTCTGCACGTCGATGGCGGTGTCCCACTGTTCGTTCGGCTCCAGGTGCACCGTGTAGGCGATGCCGTTGGGGTCGTACCGCGCCGAAGTCGAGGAGGAGATGATGGTTTCCCGCTTGAAGTTTCCGCGCCGGTAGCCGAGGCGCAGTTTGTCCGGCTCCACCTCGGAGTAGATCTCGCCCTTCTTGTTCAGGATCTCGTCCTTGACCTCGAAAAGGTCGGCGAAGTCGCAGCCGGCGTCCATCCTGATCTCCAGGTCGACCGCCTTCTCGTCGTGGTTGAGGATGGTGATGGTCTCCCGGAAGCTCGCGCCGACGGCCCGCTCCCGGATGATCGACAGCTTGGCGTCGACGTAGTGCGTGGCCAGGCCGGGCACCAGGAAGAAGCGCGATTCGTAGTACTGGAGGTCGTCGTAGGAGAGCGCGTTGAGCCGCTCACCGTTGACCGTCAGTATCCATTTCGACAGGAAACGGGTGTCGATCGAGAACAATCCGGTCGGCTCGGTCGGCGTCGCCTCGATGTCTCCGGTCGCCTCCGACACGACGAACGTGTTGCCGTCCAGGATCCGAACGGTGTGGCTCGGTGCCATCAGCGCACCCCCTTTTGATAGCGGCGCGGCCCCTGGGCGTGCTGCGGCCCCGGAAAGATCCGTTCCATCTGCACCACCAGCCGGGCGTCACCGGTCAACGTCATGTCCCCGCGCAACAGCGCCGCCAGCCCGTTCTCCCGTCCGGTGACCAGTCCCTCGAACAGGGCCGGGGTCGCGCCGATCACCGCGTCCGCCTCCATGTCCTGCTGGCTGACCTGGATCTCCCCCCGGTCGATCCGGACCAGCCAGTGTGTGGTCTGCGGCCCCTCGTGCAGGTCGATACGCAGGGTTCCGGAGGACTTCGCCAGCAGGGGGTCGTATCCCCGGCGGTCGAGGTCCTTGAAGAACCGTGTGGTCGCATCCGCCATCGGGCGCTCCTCCTGGTCGCTCGTGTCCCTGAGGGCGGGTCCCCGCCCGGTGCGGGGTCAATCTCGCCCGGATCGGGTGAGCTGGCCCGAGCGGCGGTACGCGTCGACGCCGGCTCCCCCAGGGAGAACCGGCGTCGATCGGCGGAAGGGTCAGTTGTTGGGGTCGTCGGCGCTGATGTCGGCGAGCACCGACTGCGGCTCCCGCTCCACGGCCAGGTCGCCCATTGACACGAGGCCGATCAGCCGGCCGTCCTCGATCACCGGCAACCGCCGTACGGCGTACGTCCGCATCAGGTCGGCGGCGGCCACGGCGTCGTCGTACTGACTCACCGTGACCACGTCCTTGGTGGTGATCTGGTTGAGCCGGGTGGTGTTCGGGTTCATGTTCTCCGCGACACCCCGAACCGCAATGTCACGGTCCGTGACGATTCCGACCACGTTGTCGCCGTCGGTCACCACCACGTCCCCGATCGCGGAGTCACGCATCTCCTGGGCCGCCGCGACGAGCGTGTCGTTGCCGTCCATGGTCACCAACCGGGTCGTCATGAACTCTCCGACCGTTGTCATGGTGCCTCCCTCTCCGTGTAGGGCAACCACGGTCTACCCGACGGCCGGGACCAGTAACGCGCGCCGCGCCGGCCCGGATCACCGGGCCGGCGCGGCGGGACAGCCAACGCGACGGTCAGCGGGGCGGCGCGCCGTAGAGCCGTTCGACGTGCAAACGCAGCACGAGCCGCTGCTCGGCGACCATGGCGCGGCGGTAGTCGTCCCAGTCCGGGTGCTCCCCGCGCAACGACCGGTAGAGCCCCACGAGTTCCTCGACCGTCGGGTCGCCCGGCTCCACCGCGACCGGGGTCAGCTCGGCCCGCGCCTCCGCCACCGCGTACGCCCAACCGTCGTCGCTGCTGACGTGGAAGCTGGCGCGGGGATCACGGCGCAGGTTGGCGGTCTTCGCCCGGGTGTCGGTGACCGACACCCGGATCAGCCCGCGCTCCCGGTCGAACGCATAGACCACGTTGGACAGCTGCGGTCGCCCGTCCCGCTTGATGGTCGCCAGCACCCCCAGCGACCGGCTCGCGATGAGGTCACCCAGCGCCCGCTGGGTCGCATCGTCGGTCACGGCATCCTCCATCTCGGCGTTCGGGCGGAGCTCAGCCCTCCGCGGCGACCAGCTCGGCGAGCTGCACCGCGTTGAGCGCGGCACCCTTGCGCAGGTTGTCGTTGGAGCAGAACAGCGCCAGCCCGTGCTCGACGGTCTCGTCGGCACGGATCCGACCGACGTACGTCGGGTCCTGACCGGCGGCCTGCAACGGGGTCGGCACCTCGGTCAGCGCCACGCCGGGCGCGTCGGAGAGCAGCTCCAGCGCCCGCTGCGGGCTGATCGGCCGGGCGAACCGGGCGTTGATCTGAAGCGAGTGCCCGGTGAACACCGGGACCCGGACGCAGGTGCCGGAGACCTTCAGGCCGGGGATCTCCAGGATCTTGCGGCTCTCGTTGCGGAGCTTCTGCTCCTCGTCGGTCTCCGCCGACCCGTCGTCGACGATCGACCCGGCGAGCGGGAGCACGTTGAACGCGATCGGCCGGGCGAACGAGCGGGGCGCGGGGAAGTCCACCGCCGCACCGTCGAAGGTCAGGCCGGACGCGGTCTCGGCGACCTTGCGGACCTGCTCGTCCAGCTCGGCGACGCCGGACAGCCCGGCGCCGGAGACCGCCTGGTACGTCGAGACGACCAGGCTGACCAGCTCCGCCTCGGCGTGCAGCGGGCGCAGCACCGGCATCGCGGCCATGGTGGTGCAGTTCGGGTTGGCGATGATGCCCTTCGGCCGCACCGCGGCGGCATGCGGGTTGACCTCGGCGACGACCAGCGGCACCTCCGGGTCCGTCCGGAACGCCGAGGAGTTGTCGATGACGACCGCACCGGCGGCGGCGACCCGCGGCGCCAACTCCTTGGCCGTGCCCTTGCCGGCCGAGAAGAGCACGATGTCCAGCCCCGAGTAGTCGGCGGTGGCCGCGTCCTCGACGGTGATCTCCTCGCCGCGCCACGGCAGCGTACGCCCGGCCGACCGGGCCGAGGCGAACAACCGCACCTGCTCCGCCGGGAACTTGCGGTCCGCCAGCACCTGCCGCATCACGCCACCGACCTGGCCGGTGGCCCCCACAATGCCGATCCTCATGCCCGCGAGGCTACCCAGCCGGCCGGTGGCGGCGGGAACGCTTTCCCACCGCCCGGGCCGGTAATCGCCTGGATCATGGCGTGGCGTCGATCACCTCACCCAGCTCCGTCACGACGAGTTCATCCCTGATCAGCGCGGCGTCACCCTCGATGACCAGGGTCATCGACTCCGGGTGCAGGTGGGTCGCGGCGGCCGCCGAGACCTGCGCCACGTCGGCGGCGAGCAGCGCCTCGCGCAGCCGGGCGTGGTAGTCGTCCGGCAGGTCGTGCACCACCAGCGTGGTCAGCGCGCCGGCGATCGCCCGGGGGCTCTGCAACTCGACCGAGAGCTGCCCCGCCCGCCAGGACCGGGCCACCGCCAGCTCGTCCTCGGTCACCCCACCGGCCTGGGTACGGGCGATCTCACCGACCGCCTCCACCAGGGCGGGCGCGGTGACCGCGGTCTGCACGCCCGAACTGACCGCGAACCGGCCGAACCGGCGGGACGAGGCGAAGTCACCCCGGATGCCGTACGTGTAGCCGCGTACCTCGCGGATGAGATGATTCAGCCGCGAGGTGAACGCCCCACCGAGCACCGTGCCGGCGAGGGCGATCGGCACGTGGTCCGGGTGGGCCCGGTGCGGCGCCGGATGCCCGAGCCGCAGCGTGGACTGCACCGAGCCGGGCCGGTCGACCAGGATGATCCGGCGGCCGGCGTGCAGCGGCACCTCGATCGGCGCGCCCCGGTCCACCGGCCCGCCACCGGCGCCGGCGAACGCCGTCGCGGCGAGCGCGTCCAGGTCGATCCGGTCCAGGTCACCGGCGACCACCAGGGTCCCCGGGCGGATGAACCACTCGGAGTGGAAGACGGTGACGTCCTCCACGTCCAGGGCGGCCACCGACGCCGGGTCGCCGTACATCGGGCGGCCCCAGCGGTTGTCGACGCCGAACAGGTCGGCGCGCAGCACCGCGTCGGCCCGTGGACCCGGGTTGGCCCAGTCCATCCGCAGCGCGGTCGCCTCGTCGTCGCGGACCCGCCGCACGTCGTCCGGATCCAGCCTCGGCGTACGCACCGCCTCGGCGAGCAGTTCCACCGCCGCGCCCAGCCGGTCCACCGGCACCTGCACGCTGGCCTGGAAGGTGTCCCAGTCCAGCGCGGTCACCAGCTCGGTGCCGAGCGCCTCGATGGCGAGCGCGTAGGCGGTGGCGTCACGCCGGGCGGTGCCCTCCTCCAGCGCCTTGGCCAGCACCCCGCCGAGCCCCTCCTTGCCCACCGGCTCCCGGCCGGCCCCCGCGTCCAGCAGCAGCAGCGCGACGGCGAGGTTCTGCCCCGGCAGATGCGCGGCGACGACCTGCCCGCCCGCGACGGACCGGCGAACCACCTGCGGGAAGCGGTACGGGCGGGCCGCACCCGGACCGGGGCGATCGGCGATGAGGGTCATGCGGCAATCCTTTCGTTCGCGACTGCGGGGCTCGCGGGCGCCGGGCCACGGCGTCCTACCAGGCCGTGCCGCTCACTCCTCGCGCTCACTGGTCCTCCTCGGGGAGGTAGGTCAGGGTCACCCGGTCGGCGGCCAGCACCTCGGCGGCCGCCTCGGCGATCTGGTCGGCGGTCACCGCGAGCCAGGCCGGCAGCCGCTCGGCGACGGTGGCCGGGTCGCCGAACTGGGTGGCGTACCGGCCCAGCGTGTCCGCCCGTCCGTCCACCGTGGACATTTGCCGCCACCAGGCGGTGCTCAGCAGCGCCTTCGCGCGGTCCAGTTCGGCGGCGGTGACCGGCACGGTGGCCAACTCGTCGACCACCTCGGCCAGCCCGGCGGCCAGCCGCTCGCCGCCGACCCCGGGACGCGCGGTGGCGGTGGCGATCAGCGGCGCCGGGGCGTGCGCCAGGTCCACCCCGTACGCCCCGACCAGGTCCGGCTGGGCGATCCGCTCGCCGTCGGCGAGGCGCTGGTAGAGCCGGCTGCCCCGGCCGCTGCCGAGCACGGTGGCCAGCACGGTCACCACGTCGTAGCCCGGGCTGCCGAACGGGTACGTCCGGTGCGCCAGGTACACCCGCGGCGCCGGCACGTCGGTGACCACCGTCTCCTCGGCCGGTACGCCGGTGGCCGGCACCATCCGGCCGTCCGGCGCGGACGGGATGTCCGGCCGGGGCGGGATGGCGCCGAAGTACTTGTCGGCCAGCGCCACGACCTCGTCGGCGGTGGCGTCGCCGACCACAGTCAGCACGGCGTTGTTCGGCGCGTAGTAGGTCTGGTGGAACGCCTGGAAGGTGGCCAGGTCGGCGGCGTTCAGGTCGGCCATCGAGCCGATGGTGGCGTGGTGGTAGGGGTGGCCCGGCGGGTAGAGCAGCGGCAGCAGCCGCAACCACGCGTCGCCGTACGGCACGTTCTCGTAGCGCTGTCGGCGCTCGTTCTTGACCACGTCCCGCTGGTTGTCCAGCGTCTCCTGGGTCAGCGCCGGCACCAGGCCGCCCATCCGGTCGGCCTCCAACCAGAGCGCCAGCTCCAGGTGCTCGGCCGGCACCGTCTCGAAGTAGTTCGTCCGGTCCGGGTTGGTGGTGGCGTTGAGCGATCCGCCCGCCCCCTGCACCAGCTTCATGTGCTCGGTCTTCGCGACGTTCACCGAGCCCTCGAACATCAGGTGCTCGAAGAGATGCGCGAAGCCGGTCTGTCCGGCCGGCTCGTGTCGCGAACCGACGTCGTACCAGAGGTTGACCGCCACCGCCGGCGCGGTGCGGTCCTCGCTGACCACCACGCGCAGGCCGTTGTCCAGTCGGGTCGTCGAGATGGGCCAGGGGTAACCGCTGTCGGGCATGGCCCCGACGCTATCCGATCTCCGGGGCGCGGCGGGGCCGGGACGCGGCGGGCAGCTCGCTCGCACCCGCCCCCGGCCCGGCCGCCCGGCCCGGCCACCGAGGTCAGTCCGGCGGCTCGATGGGGGTCACCGTCTCCTCCGAGGCACGTCGTTCCAGGACGGTGTCCGGCGCGGCGTTGCGGTCGGCCTCCCGGATGTCCGACTCGGTCAGGATCGCGTCGGCCTGGGCCTCGGGGTCCTCGCTGCCGACCGCCGCCTCCTCGGGCAGCAGGTGTGCCCGGGACTCGATCCGCTCCTGGTCGCTCTTTGCGTCACTCATCCCGCTCCCTTACCCCCACCCCCTCGCAGGCATGTAAGGAAGGGCCCCTTGTTAACGCCTCGCGTACTGAAAGCGGGCGCCGGTGATGTTGTCCACCCCGGTCAGCGGCGCGGTTCCGGACACCAACGAGGCGTCGTACGCCAGGTCGATGCGCTGGTTGACCGCGTCGTACGCCCAGACCCGGTTGTCGCCCTTGGTGGTGAACCAGCAGGTGCCGTCGGCGTACCAGCAGCCCTCGCCACCGTTGAAGCGCTTGGCCCCGGAGACCTGGTTGCGGGTGAGCGTGCTCGCCGCCGCCGGGTCGGGCACCCGCGCCCAGGTCACCGGCCCGCTGGTGGCGGTGCCGGCGACCAGCACCTCCAGCGTGCCGGCGGAGAGGTTGCCCCAACTCGTGGGCCGGAACCGGTAGAAGCAGCCGTTGGTCTCGTCCTCGGTCAGGTAGATCACCCGGCGGTCCGGGTCGCAGGCGGCGGCCTCGTGCTTGAACCGGCCCATCGCCGCCCGGCGCACGGCCGTCGTCCCGCCCTGCGGGTACGTCTCGTAGACGTACCCGCGGCTGACCTCCTCGCAGGAGAGCCAGGTCGCCCACGGGGTGGCACCGCCGGCACAGTTCTGGTTGGTGCCGGAGAGGATCCGGTACGCCGAGGCGATGCTGCCGTCGGCGTTGAACCGGACCGCCGAGGCACCGCCACCGGGGGTGATCTCGGAGTTCGAGACGTAGATCCAGCCCGTGCCGGCGGCGAAGCAGGCGCCACCGTCGGGCGCGTCGTGCCAGGCGTACGACGTGCCGGCCACCGCCTGTCGGGACCGGGCGACGACCCGGCTGGTGAACCCGGCGGGCAGTTGGATGCCGTTGGCGTCGGCGGCGCCGAGCGGCCCGTACGGGCTGGGGCCGGGCTGGGCGGCGGCGGCCACGGCGGCACCGGCCCAGAGGCTGCCGGAGAAGGCGGCGGCACCACCGGCGACGGCGGCGCGCAGGACGGTACGACGATCCATCGGTACCTCCGGGTTCGACGGCGTTCGGTGGCGCTGAAGTTACCGGCGGTTCCATCGACAGGGGTGAACGCCGGGCGAGACTTTGACGACGAGGGGGTGAGCGACGGCCCGGGGTCGGGTACGCTTACCGCCGTGACGCGGTGGTATCGATGGTTTAGGCAGCCGGCTCGCCCGGTGACCTCACCTTGATCTGACGTCACCGTTATCGAGCCGGCCGGGCAGGAGCTTTCGTTCCTGCCCTTTCGCGTACGAGCAGCCGGCTCGACCTGGGCACCGGCCCCGGGTGCGGTCGGCGGAAGGATGCCCACCGTGACGACCCCGGAGGACCACCGGGTCATCGACCAGCGAATCGACCGTGTCGTGCCGCTGACCACCCCGGCGCTGCTGCACCACGAGCTGCCCCTGGACGACAGCCTCACCTCGGCCGTGCTGGCCGGCCGGCGTGCGGTCGGGCGGGTGCTCGACCGGGTCGACGACCGACTGCTGGTGGTGGTCGGGCCGTGTTCGGTGCACGACCCGGCCGCGGCCCTGGACTACGCACACGGGCTGCGCGAGGCGGCCGAGCGGGTCGCCGAGGACCTGCTGGTGGTCATGCGGGTCTACTTCGAGAAGCCGCGCTCCACGGTGGGTTGGAAGGGCCTGATCAACGACCCGGGGCTGGACGGCTCCGGCGACGTCAACAGCGGCCTGCGGATGGCCCGGGCGCTGCTGCTCGACGTGTTGCGCCTCGGCCTGCCGGTGGGCTGCGAGTTCCTCGACCCGATCACCCCGCAGTACATCGCGGACACGGTGGCGTGGGGGGCGATCGGGGCGCGCACCGTGGAGAGCCAGGTGCACCGCCAGCTCGCCTCCGGCCTGTCCATGCCGATCGGCATGAAAAACCGCCCCGACGGCAGCATCGCCACGGCGGTCGACGCGATCCGGGCGGCCGGCGTACCGCACGTCTTCCCCGGGATCGACGTCTCCGGCACCCCGGCGATCATGCACACCCGGGGCAATGCGGACGGCCACCTGGTGCTGCGCGGCGGTGGCGGTCGCCCGAACTACGACGCGGAGTCGGTGGCCGGTGCGCTGGCCCTGCTGCGGGCCGCCGGGCTGCCGGAGCGGCTGGTGGTGGACGCCAGCCACGCGAACAGCGGCAAGGACCACCGCAACCAGCCCGCGGTGGCCGCCGACGTGGCCGGGCAGATCGCCGCCGGCCAGCAGGGCATCGTCGGCATCATGCTGGAGAGCTTCCTCGTGCCCGGCCGGCAGGACCTCGACCCCACCCGTGAGCTGACCTACGGCCAGTCGATCACCGACGCCTGCATCGGCTGGGACACAACCGACGAGGTCCTCGGTCAGCTGGCCGCCGCCGTCCGCACCCGCCGGGCCAGCCACCCCCAGCC
>NZ_POTY01000166.1 GCF_003236315.1 Micromonospora craterilacus | reverse complement strand
CCACCATCCCCACCCTCCGCGAACTCCAAATGCACCGCAAGGCGTAGGCGGGGCGCAGGGAAGGTGAGTTCTGGGGCCACCGCATCAAGCAAGGGTCCCCGTCGACCAAGGACCCTTCCCGAGGCGGCACCCCGAAGATCAAAATCCCAGGTGGTGCCGAGAGATCACGGACGCACGGTGACCCGGAACCCCCGCCGCAACCACTACACGTGCCGGCGGCTCTGCACGATGCGGAACCGGTTGGCCACGTAAGCCCCATCGGTCAGCGCCGAGTTGGCAGCCGCGTTCGCCCCGCTGCCATGGAAGTCGGAGAAGGCCGCCGACTGGTTCACGAAGACCCCGCCGGTGAGGTTGCCCGACAGGTGCACCCCGACCTCGATCGCGGCGGTTTCGGTGGCGTCCAGCACCGACTCGTCGGTGGAGTAGACGGCTGCGGTCAGCGCGCCCTTCTCCCCCACCGTGGCGCGCAGGATCTCCAGGCTGTGCGCGGTGGAATCGGTGGCGATGGCGAACGAGATCGGCCCGAACCACTCCCGCGAGTAGGTCGCGGTGTCGCCGGCGTCCAGCTTGACGATGGTCGGCGTACGCACGACGGCGCCGGGGAAGGCCGGGTGCTCGACGGTACGGGATTCCAGGACCGTCTCGCCGACCTTGGTGACCTCGTCCAGGCGCTCCAGCACGCCGTCGTTGACGATCGCGCCGGTCAGCTCGACGCCCCGGGCCGGGTCGGCGGTGAGCTTGCCGACCGTCGCGGCGATCCCGGCGGCCACCTCGTCGAAGCTCTTGTGCCCCTGGTCGGTGTCGATCCCGTCCCGGGGGATGAGGATGTTCTGCGAGGTGGTGCACATCTGGCCGCTGTAGAGCGTCAGGGTGAAGCCGAGGTTGCGGCACATCCCGACGAAGTCGTCGGTGGAGTCGATCACCACCGTGTTCAGCCCGGCCTTCTCCGTGTAGACGGCCGCCTGGCGGGCGTTGGCCTCCAGCCAGTCGCCGTACTCGGTGGAGCCGGTGAAGTCGACGATCTTGACGGACGGGTGCAGGGCCAGCGTCGAGGTGAGCTTCTCGGCGGGGGCCTCCGGGGCGAGCAGCACCAGGTTCGGGTCGAAGCCGGCCTCGGTGAGCACCTCGCGGGCGTAGCGCACCGTGATGGCCAGCGGCAGCACGGCGCGCGGGTGCGGCTTGACCACCACCGGGTTGCCGGTCACCAGCGAGGCGAACAGACCGGGGTACGAGTTCCAGGTCGGGAACGTGTTGCAGCCGACGACCAGGGCGACACCCCGGGGCACCACGTGGAAGGTCTTGGTCATCCGCAGCGGGTCGCCCTTGCCGGCGGCCTTCTCCCAGCCGGCCGTGCCGGGGTGTCGGGTCATCTCCGCGTACGCGTAGGCGATCGCCTCCAGCGCGCGGTCCAGCGCGTGCGCGCCACCGGCCTGGAAGGCCATCACGAACGCCTGTCCGCTGGTGAACTGCACCGCGTTGGCCAGCTCGAAAACGTTCTTGTGGAGCCGGTCGAGGATCTCCAGGCAGACACCCACCCGGGCCTGTGGGCCGGCGTCACGCCAGCCGGGCAGCCCGGCCGACCCGGCGGCGACGAGTTGGTCGGCGGTGGCGTGCGGATAGCGCACGTTCAGCTCGACGCCGAACGGGCTGGTCTCGGTGGCGACCAGGTCGCCGTCGCCCGGCTGGTCGAGCGGGAAGTCTCCGCCCAGGTACGCCTCGAAGGCGGCCTTGCCGTCGGCGGCCGCGGTCTCGCCGTACACCCGAGGGCTGGGCGATTCCGGGTAGGCGGACCAGTACCCCCGCTCCGTGATCGCGGTCAGCGCACGGTTGAGGGTCTCGGCGTGCCTGTCGTACAGGGGGTGCGGGGTGTCCGTCATGCCCGCCATCATGCAACACAAAGCCCCGCGATCAGTAGGGGCGTGTCACAACTCAGATCGTCAGCTGCCAGCTGGCCCCGGCGTTGACCGGCCGGAAGCCGAGCTGCTCGTTGATGGTGATCATGTGGTCGTTGGCCGCCGCGTTCCAGGTGTCGATCGCGCGCAACGCCGGCTCGTGCGCCAGCGCGTGCCGCAGGTTCTCGACCTTGATCAGCAGGCCGAGACGGTGACCCCGGTGCTCCGGGTCGACGATGGTGATCTCCTGGGAGGCGTACCAGGTCGCCGACGGACCCATGTCGATCATCGTCCAGGCGACCATCCGGCCGGTCGCCTCGTGCACCGCACCCAGGTGGTAGCGCCGCCGGCCACGCAACGCCCGGATCCGCTCCATCTCCCGGAACCGCTTGGCGTCCACCTTCTCCGCCTCGACGACGAGTTCGCCGGTCGGCGCGTCGGCGAACAACCGGCCCTCCAGCCGGGCGATGTCGGCGACGTACTCCTCGGCGACCGCGCCCACCCACGCCACCGTCCGGTAGCCGGCGGCGCGCGAGCGCGCCATGTCGTGCAGCGCGGCCAGGGAGGTGTGGTCGAGCCGGGTGGTGTCCAGCCGGCGACGGACATCCGGCAGCGCCGGGCGGGCGCCGGCCGCCGCCGCGAAGGCCGCACCGGGCGCCGGCGACGCCGATTCGCCGGGCAGACCGTCGGTCGTCTCGGCGATCAGCCGCTTGCGGCCGTGCTCGGCGGCCACCCGCCGGGCGTACCCGAGCAGCACGCGGCCCACCCCCTGTCGCCGGTGGGCCGGGTCGACGACCAGCTCCACGCTGGCGTTGCCGGTGTTGTCCAGTTGCGGCAACCGGATCCACAGGTATCCGACGGCGTCGCCGTCCCGCCGGGCCAGCGCGGTCAGCACGACGTTGCCGTACGGCGGGTGGGCAGCGACCCGACCGAACTCGGCGCGGTCGCCCACCGGCACGTCGGGCACGTCCACGGCCTGCGCGGCCGCGACTATCCGGTACGCCTCGTCGAGCGCGGCCTCGTCGGTGGGGTCGTACGGATCGACGGCGATATGCATGGCCCGGAGGATGCCCGCCGCCCGCCCGCCGGCGCCACCGGTTTTCCCGTCCGTCACAGCGTGAGCTGCCAGTTGCTCCACCGGTCGACCAGCCGGAAGCCGAGTTGCTCGTTGATGGCGATCATGTGGTCGTTGCTGTCCGCGTTGAAGGTGTCGATCACGCGAACGCCGGGCTCGTGGGCAAGCAGGTGCCGCAGGTTCTCGATCTTGGCCAGCAGGCCGAGTCGGTGCCCACGGTGCTCCGGGTCCACGATGGTGATCTGCTGGAACGCGTGCCAGTCCGCGGACGCGCCGACGTCCAGCAGGGTCCACGCGACCAGCCGCCCGGACGCCTCGTGCCGCACCCCGACGTGATAGCGGCGGCGGCCACGCGCGTCCAGGGCCAGCTCGGTGCCGCGCAGCCGCTCCGCGTCGACCTGCTCGGGCTCCCACGCCAGGTCGCCCATTGGCGCGTCGGCCAGCAGTCGCCCGTCGAGGTACGCGACGTCGGCGGCGAGTTCGTCCGGGGTGTGCCCACGCCAGTGCAGAACCTGGTACCCGGACGCCTTGGTCCAGGCCCCCGCCAGCAGCGAGTCCAGCCCCGCCTGGTCGAGGTCGGCGACGGTCAGCCGCCGCCGCACGTCGACCAACGCGCAGCCCGCCCCGACGGTCGCGGCGAACGCGGTGCCGGGCGACGGTTGGTCGGTCGTGCCGGGCAGGTAGGTCGGGCTCATCGCGGTCACCCGTTTGCGTCCCCGCTCGCGCAGCAGGCCGAGGGCGTGCTCGTGCAGCGCGCGGCCCACGCCCCGCCGGCGGTACGCCGGGTGCACGACCAGGTCGGCCGAGGCGTTCTCGGTGTTGTCCAACTGGGGTAGGTCGAGCACGAGGTGGCCGGCGGGCTCACCGTCGAGCCGGGCCAGCAAATTCACCGGCGCGTTGCCCGGCATCGGGTGGCGGACCATCGCCGTGAACCGCTGCCGGCAGAACGGCGGGAAGTCGGGCAGGTCCACCGCCTCGGACGCCGCACCGACCTGGTACGCCTGCTCGATCGCCGACTCGTCGGCAGGCCCGAAGGTCGTGATGGTGATGGTCATGCTCGCAGCGTGCGCCACGACAAACGAACGGGCCAGCGAATTTTCCGCTGGCCCGTTCGGACGTTGGTCGGGAGGGTCGATCGCACAACGCCTCCGGCGCTGGGTCGTAAAGACTGAAAGTCTACGGCGAAACGCCCTCCCGCACGGAGCATCTTGCGCCGTCCGGTTCCTGCCGTCAAGTCCCCGACGGCGTGTTTTCCGCACTCACTGCGAAAAGCCGGTTACCCGGCGGATCCGCCCGATCCCCCACCCGGGCGATCCACCACCCAACCCATCGCCCAGCCGAGCACCGGCCGAACGACGGGCTCAGCCGAGCAGGCCGGCGTCGCGGGCGGCCCGCAGCGACGGCCTGATCCGGTGGGTCGGGCCCACCTGACCGGCGACGGCGTCGAGCGTCTTGAGCCCCTCGCCGGTGTTGAACACCACGGTCTCGGCGGCCGGGTCCAGCCGGCCGGACTCGACCAGCTTGCGCAGGACCGCCACGGTCACCCCACCGGCGGTCTCCGCGAAAACCCCGGTGGTACGCGCCAGCAGCCGCACGCCGGCGCGGATCTCGTCGTCGTCGACGTACTCCATCCAGCCGCCGGTGCGACGTACCGCTTCGAGGGCGTACAGGCCGGCCGCCGGGTCGCCGATGTTGAGCGACTTCGCGATCCCGGTGGGCTTGACCGGGGTGATGATGTCGCTGCCCGCGTGCAGGGCGGTGGCGATCGGGTTGCAGCCGGCCGACTGCGCACCGAAGACCTTCCAGCCGCCGGCCGGCGCGTCGACCAGCCCGATCTCCACCAACTCGGTGAACGCCTTGTCAATCTTGGTGAGCAGCTCGCCGGAGGCCATCGGAATGACCACCTGGGCGGGGATCCGCCAGCCGAGTTGCTCGGCGACCTCGTAGCCGAGCGTCTTCGAGCCCTCCGCGTAGTACGGCCGGACGTTCACGTTGACGAACGCCGTGTCCTCGAACTCGTCGGTCTCCACCAGCTCGCCGCAGAGCCGGTTCACATCGTCGTACGACCCGTCGATCGCGACCAGCTCGCCGCCGTAGACCGCGGTGGTCACGACCTTGCCCTGTTCCAGGTCACTGGGGATGAAGACCACCGACGGCGCGCCCACCCGGGCCGCGTGCGCGGCGACCGAGTTGGCCAGGTTGCCGGTGGAGGCGCAGGCGTACCGGGTGAAGCCCAGCGCCCGGGCCGCGCTCAGCGCCACCGACACCACCCGGTCCTTGAACGAGTGGGTGGGGTTGGCGCTGTCGTCCTTGACCCAGAGCGGGGCGGTGATGCCCAGCTCGGCGGCGAGCCGGTCGGCGGCCACCAGTGGGGTGAATCCGGGATTCAGGGTGACCCGGGTGGCCGGGTCCTGGCCGGCGGGCAGCAGGCCGGCGTACCGCCAGAGGTTGCGGGGGCCCGCCTCGATCTGCTCGCGGGTGACGGTGGCCAGGGCGGCCGGGTCGTAGTCGACCTCCAACGGACCGAAACACTCGTAACAGGCGTGTTGGGCGGCGAGCGGGTAGCGGGCCGAACAGGCGCGGCAGACCAGTGCGCGGGCGGGGCTGGCGGTGGTGTCGATACCGGAAGGGGCGAGCGTCGACGACATGTCGAGGTCCTCTCATCTTTCCCCGCATCGCACCCTGCGGCGGGGACGGAATTGGCACCTGCCCCGCCGGACGCTCAACGATGGGCGCGGGGGGTGGTTGCCGGGGCGTCGTCGGGCCGTATCCCTCAGCCCCTCTGGATGAGGTATGCAGTTGTGCCGTCGAGTCTAGGCAATCCCGCCCCGCTCGTCCCCAATCGATCTCAGCCTGTGAGCGATCCCTCAAGCCACCCTCGCGGGACGAGGTCGCACTCGATCCCGGATCGAGTGGCATCGGCGTCGCCGGAAGGCGACTCGATCCAGGATTGAGCACGATCATGGCCTGCCCCGTGGGGCCGGCGGGGTCAGGCCGGCACGGACCGGCGCTCGGCTGCTTCGAGGTCGACCGCTGCGGTGCCGCGCTGCCGCAGCAGGGTGTCCAGCGCCCAGGTGCCCGGGCCGAGCACCGCGACCAGGAGGAACGACCAGCAGAACAGCACGGCCAACTCGCCGTGGTTGCGCAGCGGCAGCAGCGCCTCGGGCTGATGGACCACGAAGTACGCGTAGGCCATCGAGCCCGACGCCAGCAGTGCGGTGGGGCGGGTGAAGATGCCGACGAGGACCAGGGCACCGCAGATCGCCTGGATCAGCGCAGCCCACCAGCCCGGCCACTGCCCGAGTGGCACGGGGTCACCGCTGCCGCGGTTGCCGCCGAAGACACCGAACAGCGACGCCAGGCCGTGGCAGAGAAACAGCAGGCCGATCACCATGCGGAACAGGGATAAGGCCGGCCCGCCGAACCGGTCAGTACGCATTCCGATACCTCCGTTACCAGATGGACGTTGCCATCAGAATGCGCTGCGTTATCGATGATTGTCGATTGATTCTCCCACTGTGGGAACGCTCCCAAACCACTCTACCGGCTGAAACTTCCGGAAGCGCCGACCCGCGCGGAACGGCCGACGAACTGGCACCTCCGGAAATGGCTGTTGGGGCCGTGCGCCTGCGGTCAGTGCGATGATGCCCGGATGCCAGAGGCAACAACTGCGCGCCGCAGCACGATGCGGGCCGCGGTCGCCCCGACCGGGACCAGGCTGGGCAAGAATCATCGGCGACTCGTGGTCACGCTCGCCGGGATCGCGCTGCTCGCCGGCTGCGCACCGGTCGACGCACCCGACGGCTCGGCGGACGGGCCCTACGCCCCGCTGGCGCCCGCTCGGCCGCCCAACACACCCGACGCCCTGCCGTCGTCGGCGGCGGCTGACCCGCCGACCACCTGCCCCGAATCCGGCGTCCGGATCACCTATCTCGGCGTCAGCGCCGCCATGGGGTTGCGGGCGATGGGCGTGGAACTCGTCAACTGCGGTACCCGTCCCTACCGGCTGCACGGGTACCCGGCGCCGCAGCTTCGGGACAACGACGGGGACCCGATCCCGGTCCGGGTGATCCGTGGGGCGAAGGGAATCACCTCGGGCTTCGACGACCCGCCCCGGCCGCTGGTGCTGGCCCCCGGCGAGGCGGCCGGAGCCGCCCTGCTCTGGCGCAACCTGGTCGACAACCCGACCGTCGTCGCGACGAACGCCGAACATCTGGAGATCGCCCCGCTTGCGGGTAGACCCGCGCAGGAGGTCGCCATCGAGGGACGGATCGACCTGGGCAACACCGACCGGATCGGGGTCAGTGCCTGGCGCAGCCGGGTGCCGACGGCGCCCACGCCGACACCCGCGACACCGTCCACCTCCCCGCTCCCGCTGCTCTGAGCCGAGCCGGCCGGCGTCAGCTGGTGATGTCCTTGCGGGTGAAGCGCCAGAAGGCCAGCCCCCAGAAGAGGGTGGCGTAGCAGATCGCCGAGACGGCACCCCGGACGAGATCGTCGGTCTGTACCGGCGTGGAGAGCAACCCGAGCCAGGCCGTGCTGTAGTGGGTCGGCAGGAACGACCGGATCGCGCCGAGCGCGGTGATCTGGTCCAGGATGCTGGACAGGATCCACAGCAGCACCGCGCCGCCGACCGCGCCGAGCGCCGCGTCCGTGATCACCGAGAGCAGGAACGCCAGGCCGGCGACCACCAGCAGGACGACCGCCAGGTAGCCGAGCACCATGAGCAGGCGCAGCAGCCCCTCGCCCGGCTCCAGCTGGGCGGCGACCGTGCTGCGCAGCGGCGACCAGCCGTATCGCAGGGTCCCGATCACCAGCGCCGTGCCGGCGAGCAGCACCAGGGCCAACGCCGAGTAGGTGAGCGCGACCAGCAGCTTCACCGCGAGCAACCGGGCCCGGGGCACCGGCACCGCCAGCAGGTAACGCAGGCTGCCCCAGCTCGCCTCGCTGGCCACCGTGTCGCCGCAGAACAACGCCACCACCACGACCAGCAGGAACGACGCCGAGACGAAGATCGTGAACAGGGTGAAGTTCAGCCCACCCGAGGTGGCGAACGAGACGAGGCTGCCGAACTCGCCCCGTCCGTTGTCGTCGTCGCCCGATTCGAACTGGAAGGCGATCAGGATGATCAGCGGCAGCAGCACCATGAAGCCGAGCGCCAGCTGGGTACGCCGCCGCGACGCCTGCCGGCGGAACTCCGCGACGAACGGCAGCGTCTTCGACGGCCGATAACCGGCCGCCGCCCCCGACGGTGCCACGCCGGCCGCACTCCGCGTCGGCTCGACAGTCGATCCCGCCATCACCGGTCCCCGCTTCCCCGAGAGTTCTCGCCCACCAGGGCGAGGAAGGCGTCCTCCAGGCGGCGCCGGGGCACCACCCGGTCCACTCCGATCCCGGCCCGGACCAGCTCGGCGACGACCTCGCTGCGGGCCGTGCCGTTGGTGTCGACCACCAGATTCCCGTCGGAGTCGTCCAGCACCCGGACACCGCCGAGACCGTCGAGCACGGTCCGGGCCGCCGCCGGGTCGGTCACCTCGAACAGCACGCTGGGCGACTCGCCGACGATGTCCTCGACCGGCCCGGAGGCGACGATCCGCCCCTTGTTGACCACCACCGCGTGGGTGCAGGTCTGCTCCACCTCGGCGAGCAGGTGACTGGAGACCAGCACCGCCCGGCCGCCGGTGGCGTACCGCTGGAGCACCCGGCGCATCTCGGCGATCTGTGGCGGGTCCAGCCCGTCGGTCGGTTCGTCGAGCACCAGCAGCTCCGGCAGGCCGAGCATGGCCTGGGCGATGGCCAACCGCTGCTTCATGCCGTGGCTGTACTTGCGCACCCGCCGGTGCACCGAGGAACCCAGCCCGGCGATCTCCAGCGCCTGCTCGAAATGGGCGTCGGCCGCCGGCCGCCCGGTCGCCCGCCAGTACGCCTTGAGGTTCTCCAACCCGGACAGGTGCGGCAGGAAACCGGGGCCTTCGACCAGCGCGCCGATCCGCGACAGCACGGGCGAGCCCGGCACCAGCCGGTGCCCGAAGACGTAGATCTCCCCAGCGGTCGGCTGGGTCAGCCCCATCAGCACCCGCAGGGTGGTGGTCTTGCCGGCGCCGTTGGGCCCGAGCAGACCGACCACCTGACCGGGGTGCACCTCGAAGTCCACCTCGGAGACCGCGACGAAGCCGTCGGCGTACTCCTTGCGCAGCTGGCGCACGGCCAACGGGGTGTCCGCGTACTCCGGGTGGACCGAGGTGTCCTGGCGGCGGTGCCGCAGGCGCAGCACGGCGACCAGCACGACGAGCCCGACCACGATCGCGGCGAGCAGCCCGACCAGCACCCAGCGCCAGAGCGCCGCCTCGGTCGGGATGGGCTCCCCGCTGACCGTCGGCAGGCTCACCGGCGCATCCCCGAGCGCCACCGTGTAGACGGTCGGTTCGATCGGGGTGCTGTACGCCTGGTCCGAGGTGGCGACGACCAGCCGAAGCCGGTGGCCGGCCTCGACCCGGTGGACGATCGCCGGCAGGGTGACGGTGACCGGCTGGGCGGCGTCGATGCTCGACGGTAGGCCGGTCAGCCGGATCGGGGCGATCAGTCCGCTGGGGAGGGTGGCCGCCCCCTCCGGGTTGACGTCGTAGAGCTTGGCGAAGAGGACCGCCTCACCGCTGGCCGAGGCGGCGCGGATCTGCACGGTGGGCGACCCGACGATGTCGACGGCCTCGGCCACGGGCTCGGACTCGAACCGGGCGTGCTGCCCGGGTATGTCCCCGGCCACGCCGCCGAGCAGAGAACTCAGCGAGCCGGCGAACGGCACCGAGGAGATGGCGGCCGGATTCCGACCCGGCGGGTTGGCCACCCGTTGGGTCGGCCCAGCCACCGCCACGTCCCGCCGGGACTCCCCGTTCAGGCCGGGGTAGTCGGCCGTGCGGTACCCGGTCGCCACCAGCCCACGGTCCATCGCGTCGAACCCGGCGATCCGGGAGAAGGTGAAGGTGTTGCCCGGGGCTCCCCCGCTCCCCGCGACGTAGTGGTCGAGCCACTGCGCGGTGAGGAACTTCACCCGGTCGGAGTCGGTACGCGGCCCCTCACCGCCGTCGTGCCCGCCGGTGAACCAGGCCACCCGGACCGGAGTGCCACCCGCGGCGATGCCCCGGGCGTTGGCGTCGGCCTCGCCGAGCGGGAATAGGGTGTCCGCCGCGCCCTGCACCAGCAGGGTGGGCGCCTTGATCCGGTCCAGCGCCCCGGCCGGGCTGGAGCGGCGCAGCAGGTCGACGGCGGCCTGATCGGCCCGGCCGGTGGCGGCGATGCGCAGGTACGTGGCGCAGACATCGGCGGCGAACCGGCCACAGGAGGGATCGGCGGCGCCGCCATTGGTCGGTGCGCCGGGGGCGGTGCCCGGTCCGGTGCCCGGTGCGGGGCTCGGCGGACCGGCGGAGGCGGGCGCTCCCTCCGACGCCTCGGCGGTGCTGCCGGAGATCCCGGCCGGACCGGAGCCGGTGTTTCCGCCACCGCCGAAGAAGATGCCGGCCCAGCCGGACTTGAACACTCCCTCGGTCGGTGCCGCGCCGGTGCTCTCCGGCAGGAAGGCGCGGGACAGGTCGTTCCAGGTGATCAGGGGAACGATCGCGTCCACCCGTTGGTCCTGCGCGGCGAGCAGCAGCGCCAGGGCACCGCCGTAGGAGCCGCCGACCACGCCGACCCGTGGGTCACCCGCCGCGTCGGTCCGGATCTCCGGGCGGTCCGCCAGCCAGTCCAGCAGCCGCTGGGCATCGCGTACCTCGAAGTCGGGGTGGTCCAGATGGATCTGCCCGCCGCTGCGGCCGAAGCCCCGGGCGGTCCAGGTCAGTACGGCGTACCCGCGATCGGCCAGGTCCTCGGCGTCGGTCCGGACGGAGTTCTTGGTGCCGCCGAAGCCGTGGGCGAGCAGCACCGCGGGAACCTTCCGGTCGGCGGACGCGTCACGCGGGAGGTACAGCGTGGTGTCCAGGTCGACCGGCTCGTCGCCGGCCGGACCGGACCGGACGGTGAGCATCGCGGACTCGGCGCGGAAGCCTGGTCGGTCCGGCCAGACCGCCCAGACCACGACCGCCGCCAGCAGGGCGACGGCCACCGATGCGGCGACGGCCCGGCGGCCGGTGGGCAGGACACGACGGATCCGCGCGGCCGGGAACGGCGATCTCATTCGGCACACGGTACGGCCCGGAACCTGAGTACTAGCTGAGATCCGCCGTACGTCCGTTCTGAGCAGCCGATCGTCATCCGCAAGAGGTCGACCGCACAACTCCCACCGAGCGAACCTTGGCACGACTTCGCATCATGGAAATTCATGCCTTTCATCGGATTCCGCATCCAAGCATGTCTTTATTCTCCGGCAAAAACACACACCGTGACCGCCGGGCGGGTTCTGCGTGACATCGCTCGAAGTGACGCAAACCTGACCGACGCAGACCAGTTCCAGGTCGTTCCGGTTCGATTAGTTTTCCGGTCCGGCGCACGGGACCGGCTCGTCGGTGCCGTCCCCCGAAGCTGCGCCCCCGCCGGAGGAGACCACCATGACCGTCCCCGCTCCGCGGGTCCGTCGCCGGCCCCGGACATCGGGCCGCCTGTTGCCGCTGCTGATCGCCACCGTGCTGCTGTTGCCGGTGGCGTTCTTCGTCGTGCAGGCCCAGCAGCTCGTCGACACCGACCGCAAGGTAGTCGAACGGGAACGGTTGGGCGTCCAGTATCTCCGCGCCCTCGGTCCGGTCACCGAGGCACTGGTGGATGCGCAGAGCGCCGCCGTCACCCGCCAGCCACTGCCCCGGGACGCGCTGAATCGGGCGGTGGAGCAGGTCACGGCGGTGGACGTCCGGATCGGCGGCGAGTTGAGCACCAGCGAGCGGTGGGCCGGGCTGCGCGCGAAACTGGAGGCGTTGCCCGACCGGTCGCTGGCCGACCCGGAGGCCGCCTTCGCCGCGTACGGGGAGGTCACCGACCTGCTGCTGGCCCTGCACGGCAAGGTACGGGAGACCTCGGGCCTGATCCGCGACTCCGGTGCCGCCTCGTACTTCCTCCAGGACGGCGTCGGGGAGGAGATGCCGGAGGCGATGGTCGCTGCCGGACGGCTCACCGACCTGGCCGTGCTGATCGAGCAGCGGCCCGCCGCCGACCGGGTCCGCTCCCTGAGCGAGCTGGGCACCCTCCGGTTCGCCGCTCTCCAACCGGCCAACGACCTGGTGAACAACCTGCGAGCGGTGGTCGACAGCACGGAGAGCGCCGACCTGGGCGCGAGCGTGCTCACCCCCTTCGACGCCTATCAGCGGGCGGTCGAGGCGATGGCCATCCACTCCCAGCTGACCGACCGGACGGGCACGGTGGACATCACCCGGCTCTCCGCCGCCCGGGCCGAGGCGCAACGCACCGCCAAGCAGCTCCAGCCGGTGCTCCTCGACGAGATCGACCGGCTGCTGGTGGAGCGGATCGACCAGATGGACCGGAACACCCGGTGGATCCTCGGCGCGGGCGGCCTCGCCGGGCTGCTCCTGATCGTCCTCGCGGCAAGCGGCTGGGTGTCGCGTCCGCGGGACACCGCCACCGGCCGGGAGTCATCCGACTCCAGCAGCGGCACCGGCAGCGACCTCGTCGGGTCGGATCGGGCCGACGGAGCCACCGGGCGGCGGTGGGAGCCGGTGGCAGTTCGCCCGGCGAGCGAGCAGCCGCCGGGGCTCCAGCCGGTCGGGCCGGGCCGCGAACCAGAGCGGTGGAGGCCCTTCGATGCTGCTCGGTAGGCTCCGGATCCGCGGCAAGCTCGCCCTGCTGGTGATGATTCCCCTGCTCGGCATGCTGGGGCTGACCATCCCGGTGTGCTGGGAGCGGGCCGGGGTGGCACAGCAGGCCGGCGACATCGCCAGCACCGTCAAGGTGGCCAGCCGGGTCGGCACCCTGCTCCAACACCTCCAGCGGGAACGCATGCTCGCCATCGGTCTGCTCCTCGGGCAGGCCGAGCGCAGCGATCTGGTGCAGGAGATCGCGGAGGTGGACGATCGGGTCGTCGACCTGCGCGGCGAACTCGGCGATGAGTTGCCGACCGAGGTGGACCGGGCCCTCGACGGCGTCAGGCAGCTGGCCGAGGTCCGGGCGGCGGCGTTGACCGGACAGGCCGACCCCCAACAGATCATCGGTGGGTACGGGCCGGTGCACCTGACTTTGATCAACTCGTTGCGCCTGCCCTACGCCGTGGACACTCGGACGCCGGCCGGTCGGCAGGTGCTCGCCCTGGACCGCATCCTGCGCAAGAGCGAGGGGCTCAGCACCGGCGGCGCGATGATCGTGCTGGTCGCGGCCGACCCGAGCCCGCAGATCGCCGCCGCCTACGTGGCCAACATGGCCACCCTCCAGGCGGAGAGCGAACAGGTACTCGGCCTGCTCACCCCCGAGCAGTTGGACCTGATGACCGTCGAGCAGACCGCGGTGGCCACCCGGACCAGCCCGGAGTTCCTCGAACAGAGCGCCCTCGACCCGGTGGCCGCGGTCTCCCAGATGACCGTGGAGACCCTCTTCCCGACCGTGTTCTCACTGATCACGCTGGGCCAGTTCGTGGAGAAGAAGCTGGTCACCGACGTCACCGCCGAGGTGCGCGCCCAGCGACAGCAGGCGCTCTTCGCGGCGTACTGGGTGACCGCCCTGGTCACGCTGATCCTGATCGTCGTCGTCCTGCTCGCCCTGGCCATCGGCCGGACGGTGGCCCGGCCGTTGACCCGGCTCACCCGCTCCGCCGACCGGGTCGCCCGGGTTGCCGAATCCGAGCTGGTCCGGGTCGGTGACGACGAGGTGGACAACGCCCAGCCGATCCGCCTCGACCCGGTCGACGTACGCGCCCGGGACGAGATCGGCGACCTGGCCCGGGCCTTCGAACGGGTGCAGAGCACGGCCGCCCGGCTGGTGGAACGGCAGGTGGCGAGCCGACGCAACGTGGCCCAGATGTTCGGTCATGTCGGTCGGCGTACCCAGAATCTGGTCGGTCGGCAGATCGCCCTGATCGACCGGTTGGAGCAGCAGGAGACCGAGCCCGGACGGCTGGAGAACCTGTACCGGCTCGACCACATCTCCAGCCGGCTGCGGCGTAACGCGGGCAATCTCGTGGTGCTCTCCGGGGCGGCGGGCGACGACACGCACGTCGCACCGGTTTCGCTGGCCGACGTGGTCCGGCTGGCCCTGGGTGAGATCGAGGACTACACCCGGGTGGATGTACCGGTCCCGACCGGGGTCGCGGCCGCACCGGCGATCATCGGCGACCTGGTGTTGGCGTTGGCCGAACTGATGGAGAACGCCACCGTCTTCTCCCCGCCGCACACCCGGGTGGTGGTCGGCGGCGAGCTCACCGACGACGGCGCGTGCCTGACCGTGGTGGATCACGGGATCGGGATGACCGAGGCACGGCTGGCCGATGAGAACGCCCGGCTCACCCGCCGGGAGCGGCTGGACCTCGCCCCGACCGAGGTGCTCGGACTCTTCGTGGTGGGCCGGCTGGCCCGCCGGCACGGCTGGACGGTCTCCCTGCGGGCCACCCCGGGCGGTGGCGTCACCGCCACCCTGCTGGTCCCCCGGTCGTCGCTGATGGTCGGGGCACCCGAGCAGGATCGGCCGGAACTCGACGCCACACCCCAGCCCGGGCACGCGCTGGCGGTGGCCAACGGCGTCGACCGGCGACCGGGCGACATGGTGCTGCCCGGATTCGACCAGGCGTTGCTGACCCGGGCGACCGCGAGCATGGAACTCGCCGAGTCCTGGGACGCCTTCGCCACGAGCCCGGGCATCAGCCCGCCGGCTTCACTGCCCGGAATCCGCCAGCGGGTGCCGGGGGCCAGCCTGCCGGCGACCGCACCGGGGGTGGGTCCGGTGGACGCCACCAGCGCCGACCCGACCGCCGCGCGCGCCCTCGTCGAGGACTTCCAGTCGGGGGTACGCCGGGCCGAGCAGAGCCAGGCGCAAGCCCTCCCGCAGCCGGTCGAGCCGGCGCCGTCCGGCACCCCGGCACGGCTGACCCGGCGGGTACCGGGCGCGAACCTGATCGTTCCGCCACTCCGGCAACCGCTCACCCAGCACCCCGGCGATCCGGCCGAGGTCCGCGATCTCATCACCGCGTTCGAGACCGGCGTCGCCCGGGCTCTGCGCGATGTCCGTCCCGACCGCAGCGACGAAGAAGGAACGCCACGGTGACCAGCCCGCACGTACACGAGAACCTCGACCGCCAGGGCCATCCGGCCGATGACCTCAGCCCCGAGGCCCGTACCTTCAACTGGCTGCTGGACAGCTTCACCTCGGGCACGGCGGGGGTGCTGGAGGCGATCGCCGTGTCGTCGGACGGGCTGCTGATGGCCATGTCGGCGATCAAGGACCGGTCCAACGCGGAGCGCCTCGCCGCGGTGGTGTCCGGCATGACCAGCCTGGCTGGCGGTGCCGCCAGCTGGTACGCGCTGGGCGGGCTCAACCGGGTCGTGGTCGACATGGCCGAGGGATACCTGCTGATCAGTGCGATCAGCAGCGGCTCGGTGCTCGGCGTGGTCGCCGACCGGTCGGCCAACCTGGGCACCGTCGCCTACGAGATGACCCTCTTCGCCGGTCGGGCCGGTAGTGCGCTCACGCCGCGTCTGATCGCCGAACTCAAGAACTCCGTACAGCAGTGAGCCCCGACGCCGCCGGTGCAGACCAGGAGCCGGTGGTCCGGATCCGGCCCTACCTGCGCGAGCCCTCCCCGGCCGGCGACGCCGGCGGCGCAGGCGCACCGGCGGCGCTCGGAACGGAACCCGAGGCGACCGGGCCGACCGGACCGCGCCCGTTCGTGCTCACGGCCGGCCGGGTGGACGGCGCCGACCCGACGATCGGCCTGGAGACCCAGGTGACCGCCCGGCCGACCATCGATCCGTGGAACGTCACGGCCGCCCAGCTGGGTCCGGAACTACAGGCGATCGTGGCGCTCTGCGGTGAACCGATCTCGGTCGCCGAGATCTCCGCCAAGACCAGGTTGCACTTCGGCGTCACCCGGGTCCTGGTGGGCGACCTGCGGGCCGCCGGGCATCTGGACGTACACGTCACCGACGCCGACGATGCCCTCGCCCCCGACGTCATCCTGCGAGTGATTGATGGACTCCGTGCAATCTCCTGACTGGCCGGTCGCCCCACAGGGCACGCTCGCCGGCAACAGCGCCGCAGCCCGCTACGGGGGGTCGGCACCGGCACCGACCCCGCCGCCCGTGGGTCGGGCCACCCC
>NZ_POTY01000165.1 GCF_003236315.1 Micromonospora craterilacus | reverse complement strand
GCCCAACCCATCCGCCGCTGCCGAGCCACCCGCCGCCGAGCCGTCCCCCGCTGGCGAGGCATCCGCCGCCGAGGCATCCGCCGCTGGCGAGGCACCCGCCTCCGGTGGCCCTTCGTCCGGTGGCAGCACCACCGAGCCGGACGGTGGTGACCAAGGCGGTGCCAGTGCTGCCGGATCAGGCGGACAGAGCCGGTAGCGGGCGGGCCGGCCGTCACCGGCACCGTCGGCCGTCTGGTCGACCTCGACCGGCACCATCAGCGGGTGACGCGCCGGCCGGGTGACGCTGTGTTGTGCCGAGATGGCCCGTTGCCGATACGGTGAAGCGCGTTCCAGGGAAGGAGAAAGATGGTCGATCCTCAGAACACCCCGGCCCGGTCGCGGCCGGGCGTGGTGACGATTTCCACTTACCTGCTGTTGTTGTTCGCGGTCTGCCAACTGATCAGTGTGGTCATCTCGCTGTCCACCATCGGCACCGTTCGTGAAGTGATGGAGGACGCCTACGCGGGTACCACGGCCGACGGGATGGAGGGGGTCGCCGACCTCGTGGTGGTCGTCGGCGTCGGCACCGCCATCTTCATGCTGGTGGCGGCGCTCGCGCTGTTCGGTCTGGGCCTGGTGAACCTGCGGGGCAAGAACGGTTCCCGGATCGCCACCTGGATCGTCGGCGGCATCCTGGTCTGCTGCACCGGCTTCGGCCTGCTCGGCAACCTGGCTGGTGGCCTCGGCACACCGAGCAGCACCAGCGGGGACATGCCCAGCGCGGACGAGGTCCAGCGCCGGCTGGAGGAGGCCCTGCCGTCCTGGGTCACCCCGGTCGGCCACCTGCTCAGCGTTATCAGCCTGATCTCGGTGCTGGCGGCGCTGATCCTGCTGGCGCTGCCGCAGGCAAACGCGTTCTTCCGCAAGCCGGCTCCGGAATGGCAGCCGCCGATGCCCGGCGGCAGCTACCCGGGCCAGCCCGGCTACCCGCCGGCCCCGGGGTACCCGGGGGCCCCGCAGCAGCCGGCCGAGCCCGGCTACCCGGCCACCCCAGGTCAGCCGCCCGCCGGTGGCCAGCCTGGCGGGCTCACCGGGCAGAACCCACCGACCGGCGGCCCGGAGCAGCCCGGTGAGCAACCGCCGCCCGCCGACCGCCCCAGCTGACCGCCGGTGAGTTAAGCGCGACTGTGACGGTCCCTCCGAGTAGGTTGCATCCCGAACGCCTACCGGAGGGACTCGTCGTGTCGTACCCCGAACAGGCGCCGGCCCGCCGACCGGCCGTGGTCACGCTGGCGGTGGTGGTGCTGGCGGTGATGGCGCTGGGCGCGCTCGGGTACGCCGTGGCCGGCCTGACCACGGTCGGCGGCACCGTGAGCCGGTTCCGCGCGGCGGCTGCCGGCACCTCGGCCGACGCCAGCCAGGTCGACGCGGTGGTCAACCTGCTGCGCGGCTCGGTGCTGCTGTCGGCGGTGCTGAGCGTGCTCGTCGGGCTGCTCCTCGCCGGTCTGGCGTTCGGCCTGGCCGCTCGTCGGCCCGGTGCCCGGGTGGCGACCTGGGTGGTCGCCGCGCTGGGCATGTTCCTCGGCTGCTGCGGGATCGTGGCCGTGGGCGTCCAGCGCGCCACGCCGCTGGACTTCGGCGAGGACCGGGCCGTCGCCGAACTGGTCACTCTGGTCGCGGATGCCTACCCGTCCTGGTGGATCCCGCTCACCGTGGCCCTTTCGGTCGGCCAGGTGCTCGGTTACCTTGTGGTAGCCGTGCTGCTGGCGATGCCTCCGGCCAACGCCTGGTTCCGTCGCCGCCCGGCATCTCCGCCCCCGCACCAGCCACCCGCGCCGCCGCCCTACCAGCCGCCGGCACCGCCGTCCGGATACCCGCCGGCCGGGTATCCGCCGCCGTACCAGCCCTATCCGCCGCCCGGGGCGCCGCCGTCGCCCCCGCACCCACCGAGGTGAGGACGCCCGTGAGGCCCGACCCCGTGACGCCCGACCAGCCGACCAGCGAGCGACGGGCGTTGATCACCGGGTCGACCGCGGGTATCGGGGCGGCGTTCGCCGGGCGGCTCGCGTCCGACGGATGGCACCTGGTGCTCGTCGCCCGGGACGCGGACCGGCTCGCCGCGCAGGCGGCCGAGTTGACCGGCCGGCACGGCGTCCAGGTCGAAACCATCTCCGCCGATCTGTCCACCGACGACGGTTGCGCGAAGGTCGAGCGACGGCTGGCCGACGAGCCGCCCGTCGAGCTGTTGGTGAACAACGCCGGGATCAGTCTGAACACCCCGTTCCTCAAGTCGTCGCCGGAGGACGAGGCCCGACTGCTCCGGCTCAACGTGCACGCGGTGATGCGGCTGACCCTCGCTGGGCTGCGCACGATGACCGAGCGGCGCAGCGGGGCAGTGATTAATGTCTCTTCCGTCGCAGGGTTCGGCCCGGTCATGCCCGGCTCGACGTACTCGGCCAGCAAGGCGTGGGTCATCAACTTCAGCGAGTCCGTCGGCCAGTCCGCGCGTCCGTTCGGCGTACGGGTGATGGCGTTGTGCCCCGGCTACACCCGGACGGAATTCCACCAGCGAGCCGGCATCGACATGTCGAAGACTCCCGAGTGGATGTGGCTTAGCGCCCCGGCCGTGGTCGACGAAGCCCTACGTGACCTGGGCAAAGGCAAGTTGGTCAGTGTCCCGTCGTGGAAGTACAAGCTGGCCGTGGCGGGTCTGCGGCACGCGCCGCGCCGGCTGCTCGAGAAGGTCGGCCGGGACACCCGGGGTCGCATCGGCCGCGATCGGGGCTGACCCACCCACCCGCGGTGCCCGGACGGGTCCAGCCTGTTCGATGTCACCCGATCGGCAGCGGTGATCGACTTAGCGTAGTCGTACATTGCCACTCATCGGTCCCCCGGAAGGGTTGGCGCAGGTAGCCCGCGCACGCGGCACACAGACTTGCGCAGTACCCTCTATCGCCATGGGGGACCACGACGACCTGCGTAAATTCATCTCCGACCTGGCTGTGGTCCATGGGCGGGTGGTGCTCTCTTCGGGGCAGGAGGCTGACTGGTACGTCGATCTGCGGCGCGTCACGCTCCATCACCGGGCGGCACCGTTGGTCGGTCGGGTGATGCGGGAGTTGACCACCGACTGGTCGTACGACGCGGTGGGCGGTCTGACGTTGGGCGCAGATCCGATCGCACTGTCGATGTTGCACGCCGCCGGACGTCCGTTGGACGCGTTCGTGGTACGGAAAACAGGCAAGGCGCACGGTCTGCAACGGCGGATCGAAGGTCCCGACGTGGCCGGTCGTCGGGTGCTGGCGGTGGAGGACACCTCCACCACCGGCGGAAGTGTGATGACCGCCGTCGAGGCTCTTCGCGAGGCCGGGGCCGAGGTCGTGGGGGTGGCGGTTATCGTTGATCGTGGCGCTGGCGACGCGGTGCGAGCCGCCGGACTGCCTTATCGGGCGGCCTATACGTTGGCTGACCTCGGCCTTGTGGCGTAAAAGTCTGCCGATTCGGATCTGCTGATATGCAGGCGGATCGATGCTGCTGGTGGAAGGATGGAATACGTGGGAACTGCGTTGGCCGAAATGACTATGCCTCAGATCTCGCCGCTTGCCGGCGAGCCGATCGAACGCGCCGACGCCGAGCGGCTGGCGGGGGTCCTCAAGGCCCTTGCCGACCCCGCTCGGCTGCGGCTGCTCAGCCTGATCCAGTCGGCGCCCGAGGGCGAAGCGTGCGTGTGTGACCTGACCGCGCCGCTCGGCCTCTCCCAGCCGACGGTCAGCCACCACCTGCGGATCCTTACCGAGGCCGGCTTGCTGGAGCGGGAGAAGCGTGGTGTGTGGGCCTACTACCGACTGGTCCCGAGTGCGATCGCTACGATCGCCGACCTGCTGACCCCGCCGCGCAAGCGGGCCACCAAGAAGGCTCGCTGAACCGGAACCGCTTGGTGGCCGCCCAGCCGGGCAGCCACCAAGCGGTGGGCGTCAGCGGACCTGCGAGATCTCGTACGTCTCCTCGGTGAGGTCCCGGGCGGCCCGGTTCAGCCGGCGACGCTCGGCGATAACCATTGCCGTGACGACGGCCATACCGAGCAGGAACAGCACGGCGATGGTCAGGATGTTGTCGCCGGGCGCCTGCAGGTCCCGGTCGTCGGACTGCCATGGCCAGAGCGACCGCAGGCTGCCCAGGAGGGCACCGGACATCACCGCGAGGGTCATCCGGCGGTGTTGCTCCAGCAGCCACTGGAGCAATTTGACGAAGAGCGACAGGCCGATCACCATGCCCGTCGCGAAGATGGCCAGATAGCCGAAGTCGCGCTCGTTGAGCGCGGTGATCGTCGGCTCGTAGAGGCCGACGGTCAACAGCAGGAACGACCCGGACACCCCGGGCATCACCAGGGCGCAGACCGCGACCGCCGCCGCCACCAGCACGACCAACGGGTGCGGCGTGAGGGTGGCCTGCGGCAGGCCGGTCAGCGCGAACGCCGCCACCGCGGCGACCACCAGGGCGAGGATCTCGACCCGGCGCCACGGCTTGCCGACCATCGAGACCGGCACCAGCACCGAGGCGAGCACCAGCCCGAGGAAGAGCCCGCGGGTCTGCTCCGGATAGCCGGTCAGCAGCGGCTCCAACGTCTTCGCGGCGATCAGCAGGCCGGGCAGCATGCCGATCAGCAACGGAATCACCACGTCCCAGTGCGCCTGCCGCAACTGGTGCCCGGCCCGCGTCCAGCCGCGTCCGCGCGGGACGTCGGAAGCCGCGTACCGCGCGGCGTTCACCAGGTGACCGGCGGACGCGATGACCCGCTCGTACACGCCGGTGACCAGCGCGATTGTCCCGCCGCTGATCCCCGGGACGGCCTCGGCCACGCCGATCGCCGCGCCGCGCAGAACGTGCCCTATCCGTTCGCCCAATGCCATGAAGATTCCGCTCCGTAAGTCGCTCGACCAGTCCGGGTGGCCTTCGCCACGGCGGCCCAGGTTACCGGGGCGTCCGCGATCGTCCACCTTGCACGGTCACAGCCGCGGGTCGACCGGCTCGGACTCGCAGGCCAGGATCGCGAAGACCAGTTCGTGCCGGCGCCACAGTGGCGCGCCGCCGACCAGGGCGTCCAGCGCGGCCAGCCCGAGCGCGTGCTCACGCAGTGCCAGCCCCCGCTTGCGCCCCAGCGACCGGCGGCGCAGCGCGGCCAACTGGTCGGGCTCGGTGTACCCGGGGCCGTAGATGATCCGCAGGTACTCCCGCCCCCGGCACTTGATCCCCGGCTGGAGCAGCGAGCCCCGCTCGCTGCGGGCCGCGAGTCCGGCGTACGGCTTGACGACCATGCCCTCGCCGCCGGTGGCGGTGAGCGCCAGCCACCAGTCCGTGGCAGCGCGTACCGCCTCGGCGTCGGACAGGTCGACCACCTGTCGCCGGGTGGGCGTGAAGAACTCCGGGTCCGCCGCGCAGAGCCGATCGGCCAGGGTCAGGTGCCAGCCGTGGTCGCGGTCGGCGTAGCTGGCTTTTCCGCCGGCCAGCACGGCGAACGGGGCCAGGGTCACTCCGCGCAGACCGTCGGTCGGTCGCACGTACGCCCGGTAGGCCGCGGTGTAGGCGACCACGTCGTCCCGGCGGCGGGCAAACAGGTCCCGCAGGTCGCCGACGTCCAGCCCACGGCCGGTCGCGGCGTCCAGCGTCGCCAGCGCCGCCGGCAGGGCGGCCCGGCCGGCCGCGCCGACCCCGGCGTACTGCTCGCGGATCAGCCCGCCGGCCTTGGCCGACCAGGGCAGCAGCTCGCAGTCGAGCAGCAGCCAGTCGGTGTCCAGCTCGTCCCAGAGCCCGGCGGCGGTCACCGCGGCGCGGACCCGGTCGAGCAGGTCGGCGTCCAGCGGTCCGCCGAAGAACGGCCTTCCGGTGCGGGTGTGCACCACCCCGCCGCCCGGCCCGAACGGACCGTCGTCCGGCTCCCGGCAGACCAGCACCACCGCGCGGGAGCCCATGTGCTTCTCCTCGCAGACCACCCGGTCCACCCCGGCCGCCCGGTAGTCGGCGAAGGCGTCCGACGGGTGCTCCAGATAGCCGTCGAGTCTGGACGTCGAGCAGGGCGCCATGGTCGGCGGCAACCAAACCAGCCAGCGCGGGTCGACCGCGAAGCGGCTCATCACCTCCAGCGCGGCGGCGGCGTTCTCCGCCGGCACGGTCAGCGAGCCGTACGCGTGCTCCACGTGCCGCCGGCCGGCCACGTCGGTCAGCTCCAACACCTCGTCGGGTCGGGCCGGCGCGGCGGTCAGCGGGCGGACCGGGGCGTACCACTCGCGCTCCGCTGGCACCGAGACCAGTTCCCGCTCGGGGTAGCGCAGTGCGGTCAGCCGGCCGCCGAAGACGCAGCCGGTGTCGAGGCAGATGGTGTTGTTGACCCACTCCGGCTCCGGTGTGGGGGTGTGGCCGTAGACGACCATGGCGGAGCCCCGGTACTCCCGGGCCCACGGGTAGCGCACCGGCAGGCCGTACTCGTCGGTCTCGCCGGTGGTCTCGCCGTACAGCGCGAAGGCCCGTACCCGGCCGGAGGCCCGGCCCTGGTACTCCTCCTTCAGTCCGGCGTGCGCGACCACCAGCCGGCCGCCGTCGAGCACGTAGTGGCTGACCAGCCCGTCGACGAAGGTGGCCACGTCGGCGGCGAACTCCGCCGGCTCGGCGTCCAGCTGCGCCAGCGTCTCGGCCAGCCCGTGGGCCACCTTCACGTTGCGCCCGCGCAGCTTGCGCAGCAGCTTCTGCTCGTGGTTGCCGGGCACGCAGAGCGCGTGCCCGGCCGCGACCATGCCCATCACCAGGCGGAGCACAGCGGGAGAGTCCGGGCCGCGGTCCACCAGGTCGCCGACGAACACGGCGGTACGCCCCGACGGGTGCGTCGCGTCCACCGGCCGGCCCGCGTCGTCGCGGTGCAGCTGCCAGCCCAGCCGGACGAGCAGCGCCTCCAGTTCGGCGCGGCAGCCGTGCACGTCGCCGACGATGTCGAACGGCCCGGTCAGCTCCCGCCGGTCGTTGAACAGCCGCTCGTACCGGATCTCGGCGGCCTCGATCTCGTCGACCCCGCGCAGCACATGCACCTTGCGGAAGCCCTCCCGGGCCAGCTGGGCGTAGCTGCGGCGCAGGTCGCGGGACATCCGGGCCAGCACCTGCCGACCGAAAGTGCGGTCGGCCCGCGCATCGGTGCGCTCCCAGGCCAGCGCCTCCGGCACGTCCAGCACGACTGCCACCGGCAGCACGTCGTGCTCCCGGGCCACCCGGACCAGAGCGGCCCGGGCGTGCGGCTGGAGGTTGGTCGCGTCGACCACGGTGAGCCGGCCGGCGCGCAGCCGCTTGCCGGCCACGTAGTGCAGCGCGTCGAAGGCGTCGGCGGAGGCGGACTGGTCGTTCTCGTCGTCGGCGACCATCGCCCGGAAGGCGTCCGAGGAGAGCACCTGGCTGGGCGCGAAGTGCCGGCGGGCGAAGGTGGACTTGCCGGAGCCGGAGACCCCGACCAGCGCCACCAGCGCCAGCTCAGGTATATCCAGAACGCTCATCTGCACTCCTGCTTGGAGGAAAGGAAGGGCCCCCTTTTAACGCCTCCGGTAGAGGAAGGGCCCCTTCTTAACATCAGGTCCGGGTGAACACGGCCAACTGGGTGGGGACGCCGACCTCCGGGTCGTCATCGCCGACGCCGTGCAGCGCGGCCGAGTAGCCGTACGTGGCGCAGATCCGCTCCACCCAGTTGGCGAACTCGGCGCGGGTCCACTCGAACCGGTGGTCGGCGTGCCGGAACGCGCCCGCCGGCAGGCCCTCGTAGCGGACGTTGTGCTCGACGTTGGGTGTGGTCACCACGACCGTGGTCGGCCGGGCGTGGCCGAAGACGGCGTCCTCCAGCGCCGGCAGCCGAGGCGGGTCGAGGTGCTCGACGACCTCCATCAGCACCGCCGCGTCGTACCCGCGCAACCGGTCGTCCCGGTAGGTCAGCGCGGACTGCCAGAGCAGAACGCGGTTGCGCTGGCGCTCGGGCAGCCGGTCCAGCCGCAACCGCCGGGCGGCCACGGCGAGTGCCTGGGTGGAGACGTCGGTGCCGACGATCTCGGTGAACCGGCGGTCCCCGATCAACGTGGCCAGCAGTGCGCCCCCGCCGCAGCCCAGGTCCAGTACGCGGCGGGCGCCGGCGTCGACCAGCGCGGCGTGCACCGCCTCCCGCCGGCGCGCGGCCAGCGACGCCCGGGGTGCCGTCTCGCGGGCCGGCGCGTCGTCCACGTCGTCGTCCGCGATCGGCTCGTCGGTGGGGCGTTGGGCGGCCAGCCGCTCCAGTGCCTGACCGGCCAGCACCCGGCGATGGGCCAGGTAGCGGCGGACGATCAGGCCACGCTCCGGGTGGTCGGCCAGCCAGCCCGCGCCCGCCCGCAGCAGCTTGTCCACCTCGTCCGGGGCCACCCAGTAGTGCTTCGCGTCGTCCAGCACCGGCAGCAGGACGTACAGGTGGTTGAGCGCGTCGGCGACCCGGACCGTGCCGGTGAGGGTCAGGTCGACGTAGCGGCTGTCGCCCCACTGTGGTTGCAGTTCGTCGAGGGGTACCGGGGTGGCGGTCACGGTCCAGCCCAGCGGGGTGAACAGCCGGGTGGCCACCTCGGCGCCGCCCCGGCAGCGCAGCACCGGCACCCGGACCTCCAGCGGAATGGCGGTGGCGGCCAACTCGGCCCGCTCCCGGGATTCACCGCGCAGCGCGGAGCGGTACACCTTCGACAGCGTCGAGGCGAGCAGGCTGGACGCGGCGTACGGCCGGTCGTTGACGTACCGCCCGAGGGTGAAGCTCTCCGGGGTCGTGGCCGGCTGCCGGCCACGACCCCTACCACGCGCGGCGGCCAGCTTCAGCGGGTCGACGTCGAGCAGCAGGGCGGCCGTGCAGCGCTGCTCGCCGGCCTCGGGGTAGAAGACGTGTGCGGTACCGACGGGCATGTCGAAGGCCTGCACCCGGTCGGGGTGCTTGATCAGCAGATGGCCGAGGTCGGTCGCGGGGTGGTGCGTGGTGGTCAGGGTGAGCAGCACCAGCCCATGGTGTCAGCTCCGTCGATCTTGCGTCGTCCGGATTTCGGCGGGTGGATGCGGTTGTGCCCCGCCGAATTGTGGGTCGGCGGGGCACCGGTGGTGCTGTCGGTCGTGGTGTTGGCGCTAGACCGTGAAGTGGGTACGGCGGCGGCGGGCCAGCACGAAGCCGACCACACCGGCGGCGAGCAGTACGCTGCCGGCGCCCGCGATCAGCGCGGTGTTGGCGCCGGTGATCGGCAGTTCGCCACCGCCCTGGCCGCCGTCACCGCCCTGGCCGGTCGGGTTAACGACGATCTTGGCGATGTCGTTGGACGGCTTCAGGTCGGCGTAGAAGCCGCCGTCGCACTGGCACGGGACGTTGATCTTGACCTTGCCGGTCGCGTTGGGGATGACCTTGTCGATCCGGAGCCCGAAGTCGTACGTCTCCTCGTCTCCAGCCTTGATGAACCAACTGGGGTAGCAGCCGTACTTCCGACCACCCGGCTCGCCCGGATCGCCCCACTGGTCCTTGCTGTTGATCGGGTAGCAGAAGTCGGGGACCTTCATCGCGGTCGTGCCGGTGGGGATCTCGATCTCCACATGGGTGACCGAGGAGCCGCTGCGGCCGTTGTCCAGGGTGGCCGGGCCGTTGTTGCGGAAGCCGACCGTCACGACGACCTCGTCGCCCTTCGCGCCGGAGACCTGGTCGCCGATCGCCTCGAGGTCGGTGCTGTTCTTGCCGGTGACCGTCACCGCGAGGCTCGACCAGTTGTTGTCCGGCTCGGTGTCCGCCTGGAAGCCGCGCGCCGCGATCCTCGGTGCGAGCTCGGTCAGCTTCAGCTCGCCGTCGGTGCCGGGCTCACCCCGGGTGGCGCCCCATTCCTTGAGGTACGCCTCGAAGTCCTCGGCCTCGGCCGGCGTCATCCAGAGGATCTCGCCGTAGGCGAACCTGGGCGCGAACGCGTCCTTGCCCACTCGGTAGGCGAGGGTGGTGTCGTAGCTGGCACCCGGCGTCAGGTCCCCGTCGAAGTGGCAGGACCGCAACTGCGCATCCACGTACGTGCAGTTGCGGTACCGCTTGTCGGCCTGGATGCCGTAGTCGTTGAAGAAGAAGACGCTGGCACCCTTGGCGACCGTGTCACCGCTGTTGGTGACCCGCAGCGGTGCGGTGAACGCCTTGCCCGGGCCGGCGGACCGTTCGGTGGCCGGGCCGGCCGCCAAATCGACACCATCGCCAACCCGTACCTGTGCCTCATGGGCGACCGGCGTGAACCCGGCGGCGCTGAGGCTCACCTTGACGGTGCCCGCGTCGCCGTCCTTCGCCTCGTCGGTCGGCGCGATGACCACCGGGAAGAGGCCGCCGGAGCCCCGGTCGAAGAGTTGGCGCTCGAACGGGTCGGTGCAGACCAGCACGTTCGTCTCCGGGGTGGTGCACGATTCGCTGCGACTCTCCGGGGTGAACGTCGCCTTGCCGGCCAGGTCGGTGAAGTCGTAGCGGATCGTCAAGTCGCGTACGACCACCGGGGTCGAGGCGTACACGATCGGGCTGTCCATCTTCCCGGGCGAGCCGGCGGCAATGGTGGTGTCGCCGAAGTAGACACCCAGCGAGACGTCGGCTTCCGCGGCCGAGGCGGGGGTGGCGGAGGCGGCGATGAGCGCGCCCGTCACGCCCAGCCCGGCAAGCCAGCGCCGGGTTGAGTGGGTCAGCATGAAGGGGGATCCTCCCTGTAAGAGTGCAGGTTGGGAGCCCCGGATGTTAAGGATGATCTAAGGTTCTCGCTGTCCGTGCCGATCGCCAGCGGGCAAAGATCGGCCGAACGGGCGAGCATCAAGAACCGTTCGGGTCCGACCGGACTGGGCGGGAAGGCCAGGCCGGTGCCGGGGGATCAGCGGTAGTCGTCCTCGTCGGCGGCGACCACCCGGGCCTGCTCCATCGCGTCCCAGTCGTCGACCTCCAGGCCGCGGTGCGGCTCGTCCTCGGCCTCAGTGGGGTTGACCACGGCGGCCTGCTCGACCGCATCGGCTGGATCGGCCTCCAGGTCGCGTTCCTCCGGGCTCAGGTGGTCGCCGGGGGCGAAGTCCTCGTCGGGCTGACCCATTCGGTCCCTCCGGGTATGTCGGCGGACGGTACGCACCCACCGTACGGGCTGCGCTGGTGCCTCGCTGGGAACCGACCGGCCGCCGGGCCGAGGACGCCGGCCGGCTGTCGGGCGGGCGAGGGTACGCCCCGGCCGGTGTCGAGTCGGTCGAATCGCCCCACCGGGGGCTGTCCCCGGTGCCAGGATGGTCCCGTGGGCTTCCTCATCCGACTGGCGACCACCGCCGTCGCGCTGTGGATCACCACGCTGATCGTGCCCGGGGTCGGGGTGACCGGACGGACCGGCTACCACAGCGCGTTCACCCTGGTCATCGTGGCGTTGATCTTCGGCGTGGTCAACGCGGTGCTCAAGCCGGTCATCAAGGTGGTCGGCTGCGTCTTCTACCTGCTGACCCTGGGTCTGTTCGCGCTGGTGGTCAACGCGCTGCTGTTCCTATTGACCGACTGGATCGCCCGGGCGCTCGACCTGCCGTTCCACGTCAACGGTTTCTGGGCGGCCTTCTGGGGCGCCATCGTGATGGCGGTGGTCACCTGGCTGATCAGCGTCGTGGTGCCGGACTCCGCAGGCCGGCGGTGAACCGGCCCGGTTGTGCCCGGGTGGTCCCGCTACGGGATACTGCCCGCGGAGGACAGCGCGGTCCGGCGTGCCCATGGAGGACTGGCGGCCCACGGTCGGCAGGCCATGGAGATCAGGCGGCCTACGGCCGGCACGCAAGGAGATACAGCGGCCGTACGGCCGACAGCGGCAAGTAAGGAGCGTTCGACATGCCCATCGCTTCCCCCGAGGCCTACGCCGAGATGCTGGACCGCGCCAAGGCCGGCCGGTACGCGTACCCGGCGATCAACGTGACGTCCTCGCAGACGCTCAACGCGGCGCTCAAGGGCTTCGCCGACGCGGAGAGCGACGGCATCATCCAGGTCTCCACCGGTGGTGCGGAGTACCTCTCCGGTCCGTCCGTGAAGGACATGGTCACGGGCGCGGTGGCGTTCGCCGCGTACGCGCACGAGGTGGCCAAGAAGTACCCGGTCAACATCGCGTTGCACACCGACCACTGCCCGAAGGACAAGCTGGACAAGTTCGTCCGGCCGCTGATGGGGATCTCCCAGGAGCGGGTGAAGCGCGGCGAGGAGCCGCTGTTCCAGTCGCACATGTGGGACGGCTCGGCCGTGCCGGTGGCGGAGAACCTGGAGATCGCCGAGCAGCTGCTCACCGAAGCGGCCAAGGGCAAGATCGTCCTGGAGATCGAGGTCGGCGTCGTCGGTGGCGAGGAGGACGGCGTCGAGAACGCGATCAACGAGAAGCTCTACACCACCGTCGAGGACGGCCTGGCCATGGTCGAGGCGCTCGGCCTGGGCGAGAAGGGCCGCTACATGGCGGCGCTGACCTTCGGCAACGTGCACGGCGTCTACAAGCCGGGCAACGTCAAGCTGCGTCCCGAGGTGCTGAACCAGATCCAGGAGGCGGTCGGTGCCAAGTACGGCAAGGAGAAGCCGCTCAGCCTGGTCTTCCACGGTGGCTCCGGCTCGCTGCTGTCGGAGATCCGCGAGGCGCTCGACTACGGCGTGGTGAAGATGAACATCGACACCGACACGCAGTACACCTTCTCCCGTCCGGTGGCCGACCACATGTTCCGCAACTACGACGGTGTGCTCAAGGTCGACGGCGAGGTCGGCAACAAGAAGATGTACGACCCGCGGGTGTGGGGCAAGGCCGCCGAGGCCGGGATGGCCACCCGCGTCATGGAGGCCTGCGAGCACCTGCGCTCGACCGGCACCACGATGACCAAGTGACGCACTGACGCCGTACGACCCGGCGGCCGGTCCCGTTCCTCGGGGCCGGCCGCCGCTCTGTCCGCGCGCCGACGCGGATGTGTTAACAAGGGGCCCTTCCTTACCGGCCTTACCGGACCAGCAGGCGGACCGCCTCGTGGACGTCGTCGGTGAGGTGCACGGTGTCCGAGAGGTCGCCGAACGGTGAGGTGGCCAGCAGGGGGCGCAGCAGCGACTCCACCGGCAACTCCTCCGTCCAGTAGGCGCGGTCCAGGAACACGTACGCGCCACTGGCCCCGTCGGTGCCGTAGTAGGTCTTGGTGGCCGCCTGGAACACCTCCTGCACGGTGCCGGCCCGGCCGGGGGCGAAGACGATCCCGCCGCGGGCCAGCCGCAGGATGGTGTCCTCCCGGATGGCGTTCGAGAAGTACTTGGCGATCCGGCCGGCGAACAGGTTCGCCGGCTCGTGGCCGTAGAGCCAGGTCGGGATCGCCAGCCCGCCGCAGCCGGCCCAGTCCAGGTCGCCGGTGGCCAGCGCGGCCGAGTCCGCCCGGTAGGCCATCACCGGTTCGGTGCCGTTGTGCGGTGGCGTGACCGACCGGCCGAACAGTTCCCGGACCCGCAGCGCCGCCGCCGTGTAGCGGTCGTGGTCGGTGAAGTCCGGCGCGGTGGCGAGCAGGTCGATGGCGGCGGTGAGGTCCTCGGCCGGCCGGGTCGACAGGTACGCGCCGAGGTTGGCGGCCTCCATCACCCCCGGCCCGCCGCCGGTGACCACCAGCCGGTGGGCCCGCGCCAGTTCCCAGCCCAGCACCGCGGCCATCCGGTACGGCGCACTGCCGCGGCGTACCGCGTGCCCGCCCATCACCCCGACCACCGACTGCGGCCCGTGGGTGGTCAGCCAGGCCCGGGTGGCGTCGGCGAGCGCGTTGTCCACGCCGTGGTCGTGCAGCCGCTGGCCGAGCGCCTCCCGGACGTCGGGCAGTGCCCCGCCGTGGGCGCGGAAGTGCGCGTACACCCGGGTGTCGTACATCGCCTCGAACCCGCCCTCGGCGAAGCCGGCGGCCAGTTCCTCCGGGGTGTAGAGGTGCGGTGGCTGGGTCGGGTACGGCAGGCCGGAGAACGGCGGCACCACGTTCGCGCCGCGCCGGACCAGGTCGGCACCGACCTGACGGGAGGCGAACCGGCAGCCGACGAAGAGCGCCCCGGCCACCTCGATGCCGGTGAAGTCGGGAGTCGGGTCCAGATCCAGCCGGAGCCCCTGGACGGTCAGGCCGACCAGGCTTCCGGTGGCCAGCCGGCGGTCGAACTCGGCTCGGGTCTGGATCTCGTCTGTCCAGGTGTGCGGCTCGATGACGTCCGCGGGGGGTGGAGTCGGCACCGGATCATCCTGCCCGGCCGGCACAACCGCGCCGGATGCGGCCCCGCTGCGCCCGGGTAAGGGTGCGGGAGCCCGGCGGCCTGGCCGGGCTCCCGCACTTCCGGTTCCTGGGGAGGCTCCGGACCCACAGTTGTAGTGGAAATAGCCGTGCGACGGATGGGCCGCAGGCGTGACGGACCTCTCGGCCGTTCAGCCAGCCGGCTTACCGGACCCCCTCGCGGGCTCCCGGTCGAAGCGGGTTGAATGAGGCGATGCAGAACCTCATGCCTGAGCCGCCCGCCACGCTCCTGCCCGCCGACGCCGAGGCCGACGCCGCCCTGTCGGCCGCCGAGCAGGCCGGCAGCGACGAGGCGTTCGCCGAGGTGGCGGCCCGGTTCCCGACGTACAGCGCCGGCTGGGCCGCGCTGGCTGCCCGGGCGTTCGCCGAGGACCAGGTCGTCCCGGCGTACGCGTACGCCCGCACCGGCTACCACCGGGGTCTGGACCAGTTGCGCCGCAGCGGCTGGAAGGGGCACGGGCCGGTGCCCTGGTCGCACGAGCCGAACCGGGGCTTCCTGCGCTGTCTCTACGTGCTCTCCCGGGCCGCCGACGCGATCGGCGAGGCCGACGAGGCCGCCCGGTGCGCCCAGTTCCTCCGCGACTGCGACCCGGCCGCCGCCGACGCGCTGGCCAGCAACTGACCGCAACGTCCGCCGGCCCGAACTGTCCCGGGCCGGCGGTCGGGCTGGTCGGGCCCGCGGCGGGCTCCGCCGTCCCGGCGGCTGCTACAAGCCTTCGGCCACCGCTGCGGCGATCTTGAGCCAGGCGTCCCGGGTCGCCGCCGAGAGGTGGGCGTAGCGGAGCGGCTCGCCGGTGTCGATGAGCCGTTCGTACGGGGCCAGCAGCACGGCCCGGGTCCGTGCCGCGAAGTGTTCCTCGATCGCGGGCAGGTCGATCTCCTTGCGGGACGGCGGCATGGAGACCACGGTGACCGCCTGCCGGACCAGCCGTTGCCGTCCGCTCTGCTCCAGGTGGTCGAGCATCCGGGCGGCGGTCTCGGCCGAGTCGTTACGGGCCGACATGGTGACCACCAGTTGGTCGGTGGCGTCCATCGCGGCCTGCCAGTTCTGCGCGCGGACGTTGTTCCCGGTGTCCACGAAGATCAGCTTGTAGAACCGGCTGACCACCTCGCGGATCTCGCCGAAGGCGGCGGCGGTGAGCATCTCGCCGCCGGTGGCCGACTCGTCGGAGGCGAGCACGTCGAACATCCCCTCGCCCTGCGAGCGGACGTACTGCGACAGGTCGCCGACCCGCCCGTGCGCACCGTGGAACTGGCCCAGATCCCGCAGCAGGTCACGCACCGTACGGGAGTGGAAGTCCTGCTGGGCGCGCATGCCGAGGGTGCCCTGGGTCTCGTTGTTGTCCCAGGCCAGCACGTACCCGCCGCGCTTCTGACCGAAGGTCATCGCGAGCAGCAGGATGGCGACGGTCTTGCCGGCACCGCCCTTCGGATTGACCACGGTCACCTGCCGTAGCCCGCCGAAGTTGCGGCGCACCATCTCGATGTCCTGCTTGAGTTCCAGCTCGTGCCGCCCGGGTGGCAGCTTCACCAGACCCGTCCTGTTGACCACGGCGCGGACGCCCATCGTCGCGACCGGGTCGGCGGGGCGCACCTGGCGTCGCCGGGCGAAGTCCTCGGCGGTCGGCGCGGTGCCCACCTCCGGGCTCCAGGCCGGCTCCGCAAACGCCGGAGGCACCCGGGACGCGGTGTCCGTCGGCTGGTAGGGCCGCTGCGGCACCGGGGGCGCCACCGGCGGCGGCGCGCCCTGCTGCCAGGGCGCCGGGTTCCAGGCCGGCTGCGGCGGGAACGGACCGGGCGGGGGTGCCGCGTACGTCGGCTCGGTCTGCGGTGCCATCGCCCCGGGGTAGGGCTGCGCGGGCGGCCCCGAGTCGGCCGGCTGCGGTGCCGGTCCCGGTGTCTGCGGCACGGGTGGCACCGGCCACGGCTGATGAGCTGGTGGGGCGTGACTGTCGTACTGCGGTACGGGCGGGCTTCCGTGCTGCAGCGCGGGGGTGTCGTACTGGGATACGGGCGCGCCGGGCTGCGGCACGGGCGGCAGGTGGGTGGC
>NZ_POTY01000164.1 GCF_003236315.1 Micromonospora craterilacus | reverse complement strand
AACGCGACGTCACCCGGCCCCGCCGGGCCATCGCCGAACGCCACGTCACCCGGCCGTGCGGGCGCGATCGTGCCGCTGCCGCACACCGCGCCGGGCAGCCCCGGCAGCACAACCGGCACGATGATCACCGACGGCATCGCGGACTGGGTCGGCAGCGCCCCGCTGCGGGAACTGGTGGCGCGCTTCGGGGGTCGGTGGCCGGGCGGTGACCTCGCCGCGGTGCTCGCCGGGCTGGACGAGTTCTCCGCCCGGCACTGGGACTTCCGGGCCGGCCGGGAGCGGCCCGAGGCCCGGGAACCCGACCTCGACCCGGCCACCGCCGCCCAGGTCCGCGCCGCCGCGAGCACGCTCGGCCTGGTCCGGCCGCAGCCGCCGGCCCGCACCCGGTACGCGCACCTGGTGGTGCTGGGCGGCCTGGCCCACGCCTGCCTGCGCCGGGTGGCGTACGCGGCACACCTGCTCAGCACCGTCGAGGTCACCGGCGAGGTGGCGGTGCTGGGCAGTTACCGGCCGCTGTCCGAGGCGGAACTGCGTACCCTCGCCGACGCCGGCGTGTCCGGCGGCGAGACCGAGGTGGAGGCGCTGGACGCGGCGGTGCGCCGCACGTTCGGGGTAACCGTGCCGGATGACGACGACGGCCTGGACGCCGGCCACCCGCACCACTCCTGGTCGTCGCGGACCTACCGCCCCGACGGCACCCCGCCGGTGCGGGTGCTGGCCGCGCCGTCGAGCGAACCCGAACGCCGCCGGGCGCACACCGCCGACACCCAGCGGTTCTGGGCCGGACACGCCCGGCTCGCCCCGGGCGAGCCGGTCCTGCTGGTCACCGCGCCGATCTACGTGCCGTTCCAGCACTGCGACGCGCTGCGCACCCTCGCCGTGCCGTACGGCTGCGAGATCGACACGGTCGGCGTCGACCCCGCACTGCCCGACGTGACCCGGCTGCCGGAGCCCACCCTCACCCCCGGCCGCTACCTCCAGGAGATCCGCTCGGCCATCCGCTCCATGCGCAACCTGCACACCACCCTCGCGGGCATCACCACCGGCCGCCGGGAGCACCCGGTCACGCGGACGAGTAACAACCGCGCTCCCGGCCGGCCGTGACCGTACGTCGCCGCCATACGCTGGCCGGACCGGGTCGGCGGTTGGCGCCGGCCCCGCGCCCAGGAGGTACCCGCGATGACCGGGAGCGTCGGCCGAGCGGGCCCGTCCGGAGCCCGCTACGACGACGCGTGGCTGGCTGAGGTCGCCCGCGCGGCCAGCGTCGACGCCGGCGGGGTACCGGTGGAGCTGCTCGGCGACTACCTGCGGCTGCTGGCCGACGCGGCGACGACCGGTCGCCGGCCTCGACGCGGTGAACTCGACGCGGTGGGGGTCCTGGGCCGGCGCGCCGCCGAGCAGGGGGTGTCCGCGGGACGGGCCGTCCGGCTCTACCTCTCCGCGGCCCGGCGGCTCTGGCAACAGCTGCCGCACCTGGTGCGTTCCACCGACAGCGAGGCGGTACGGGCGGCGGCGGATGCCGTGCTCCACGTCGTCGACACGGCCGTGGCCACCCTCGCCGAGGGGTACGCGGTGGCCCGCCGGGAGCTGGTCCGCCGAGAGGAGGCGCTGCGCCGGGAACTGGTCGACGACCTGCTGCGGGGTGACTCCGACCTGGGTGGCCTGGTGGAGCGGACCGAGCCGTTCGGGCTGGACCTGGCGCGGGTGCACCAGGTGGTGCTCGCGTCGCCGAGCCGGCGGCTGCCGGACACCGACGCGGCGATCAGCGCTCTGGAGCGGGTCATCTTCGACCGGTTGGGCGACCGCGACGTGCTGGTGGCCACGAAGGAGGGGCTGCTCGTCGTGATCGCCCCGGCGGACATCGTGACGCCCGACCGGGGCTCGGGCGAGGGCGCGTGGGTGGGGGACCTGGGCCGGCTGGTGCACGCCGAGCTGGACCGGATGGCGCGGGGCCGGCCGTGGCAGGTGGCGGTGGGTCGCCCCCATCCCGGCCTGTACGGCATCGCCCGCTCCTACGAGGAGGCCCGCGAGGCGCTGACCATGGCGCAGCGGCTGCACGCCGACGCCGCTGTCATCGACGCCCACGACCTGCTCATCTACCGGGTCCTACTGCGGGATCAGCCGGCCATGGTGGACCTCGTGCAGGCGGCGTTGGTCCCGCTGGGCCGGACCCGCGGCGGAGCCGAGCCGCTGCTGGACACGCTGGACGCGTACTTCGCGTGCGGCGAGGTCGCCACCGAGGCGGCCCGCCGGCTGCACGTGTCGGTCCGGACGGTCACCTACCGGCTGGACCGGGTCCGGACCTTGAGCGGCTACGACCCCGCCGACCCGCGCGACCGGTTCACCCTGCACGCCGCCGTGCTCGGCGCCCGGGCGCTGGACTGGCCGCGCCAGCCGCTGCCGGGGCCGCCGGTGTAGCTGGTCAGGCTGCGCCGGCGGCCAGTTCCGGGCAGGCGAGCAGGGTGGCCAGTGCGATCGCCTCGGTGCGGGTCAGGGTCAGGCTGACCATCCGGTCGGGGTCGTCCGGGTCGTCATGCACGACATCCCGGCGGCCACCACCGTGGTACTCGACGATGCCGATCCGGCGGCCGTGAGCCGTGGCGAAAGTGTGCCGTACCCCGATGCCGGGCAGGCTCTCGCGCTCAATCTTCATAGGGGTGCTCCAGGCGGGACGGCTGCTGACGGCCGGCCGGAGCAGGCCGACGTCAGGGCAGCGCGGTAGACGGTCGGACGGGGATCGGCACGCCGGGCGGGGCCCGGTCGGCCGACCAGGCGGGCACGCAGCCCGCAACGGCGCGGTTCAGCCGGACCACGATGCACATGCCCAGCCCGCGACCGGCCCGAATCGCCGCGACGACCACCGCCAGCACGACCAGCATCGACAGCGCGAGCTGCCGCTCGACGCCGGTCGGGTGCTGTCGGTTCCGCATGCGGCCAACCATAGCCCGCCCGGTGAACCGCCCCCGGGCCTGGCGTGGACCGCCGCGGGTGGGCCGACACCACCGCCCGGGCCGTCACCAACGGTCATGTCTGTCGAACGCTGAGCGGTCGCGCTCTCCGGCGACCGGCAATCAGGCGGGTGGTTGTTGGCCGACGGCACGCAATGTCAGTCGCGTGTTTTCGGCCGACGCTGGAGATCCGACGCGTACCCGAGCAGCGAGGAGGCGGTGATGACGACCCGTACGCCGGCGGCTTCGCCACCCCTGCCCGTCGCTTGTCCCCCGACCCGGTCATGCCGGCGCCGCCCTGCGCCGTGACCTGACGGTCCGCCCGCGCCTCGTGCCCGGCGTCCTCGCCAACCTGCCGCGTCGTCCCGCCCGAACCGCGGCGGGACCGTCGTATCCCATGGTGAAAGAGATCGGTATGCCCGTCCACGTCACGCCCGTCCACCCCGCGCAGCGCACAAGCGTTCTCGCCGGCCGGTCCCACACCCGCCGCCCGGCGATGACGGTCGATTCCGAACCGATCGCCGTGGACCTCGGCAGCGCGCAGTTGCGGATCTGGCTGGGGCAGGGCGGGATGCTGAGCGTCCCGTTCGGCGAAGGGCTGCGGAGGCCGTTGATGCGGCGCGGCCGGATCGTCGACGGTGCCGCCTGCGTCGCCGAGGTGCGACGGCTGCTGCGCGACCATCGCCTTCCGGTGCCGGTGGGGGCGCTGGTGGTGGCCTGCCGTCCGGTGCTCGCCACCCGGGCCGACCAGGATGCGACGCGCCAGGTGCTCACCGCCGTGCTCGCACCGTCCCGTCTGCTGTTCGTCGACACAGTCCGCGCCGGCGCCATCGGTGCCGGGGCCGCCGCCGGCACCCTTCTGCTCGCCGACGTCGGCGCGCAGCTCAGCGAGGTGGCCGTCCTGGAAAACGGCCGGGTGGTCGCCGCCCGGCGCGCCGAGGTCGGCACCCGCGACCTGAGCAGCGTGGTGACCGTCGCGATGCTCGCCGACACCGTCGCCCGGCTGGTCCGTGAGCTGCGCCGCGAACCGGCGGTACGGCCCCTGGCCACGGCAGCCCTGGCCCGTGGGGTGATCGTCGTCGGGGACGGCGCCACCCGACCCGACCTGACCACCCGGCTGGCCGCCGCCGTGGGCGCCGCCGTGCACTGCGCCGCATCGCCCAGGACCGCCGCGCTGACCGGTGCCAGCCTGGCCGCCACGGCGGCGAGCCGGCACCCCGCCGGCACCTGAACCCCGACCCCTTCCTGCTGAGGAGGCACCGACGATGACGCACACCCTGGACGACCGCACCGAGACCCTGCGCGTTTCGCTGGAACGCCAGTTCCAGGAGCACGCCGAACAGCTCACCGAGTTGACGCTGCACTCCCGGCAGCGCGACCACGGCGGACACGACCCGGACACCCTGCGCCAGCTGATCGAGGCCGCCCGGCAGGGCGTCGCCGACACCGCGCAGGCCCTGCGGCGCATGTCCGAGGGCACCTACGGCGTCTGCGAGGGCTGCGGCGGCGAGATCCCGACGGCCCGCCTGGAGATCCTGCCCTGGGCCTGCTTCTGTGTTCCGTGCCAGCACCGCCGCTGAGCACAGCCCGGGCCCACGACGACGGTCGCGCCGAGCCCGCGGCGCGGACGTCGGCGGATCGGGCTCCGCCTGGGCAGGCCGTCGCCGCCTGAAGCCGTCCGCTGTGCGGCGTCGCTGCTGATGCCGCCCTCTTCTGGGAGCACCATGCTGACCTCTCTGGTCAATCTCGGTACGGTCGTCCCCGTCTGCGCCGCCTGCGGCGTGGTGCGGGGCCCGCGTTCTGTCTCCCTCACCCCGGCGGGGAGGTGGTGAGCGTGCTGGCTGCCGGCGCGTACGCCCGCACAGGTGTGCGGCATTGCCTCGCCCTGGATGTGGGCACCTCGACGGTCCGGCTGTGGTCGCCGGCCACCGCGACGGTGATCAGTGAACCGGCGGTCATCGTGCCGCGTCCTGACGGCCGACACGTCGTGGGCCGAGCCGCGCTCGACGCGACGATCACCCGCGGTGCCACGCCGCTCTGGCCGGTACGCGACGGTCTGGTGCACGACTTCTTCGGCTGCATGCACCTGCTGCGCATGCTGGTAACCGGCGTCGGGCAGCTGGACGATACCGCCGCGCCGGTGCTTGTCGGCGTACCGGCCACCGCAACGCTGCGGCAGAAGAACATGCTGGTCGCTGTGGTCCGCCGGGCTGTCGGCGGACGTGTCACCGCAGTGGAGGAGCCGCTGGCCGCCGCGTTGGCGTGCCGGCCGGACCCGGGACGGGAGGACGTGATCGCCGTGGACATCGGCTTCGGGCGCACGGAGGTGGCTCGCATCGTCGACCGCAGTGTCGCCGCTGCGGAACGCGTGGGAGAGGGCAACCCGGTCGACCAGCTCGTGGCGATCGCCGCGTGTGTGCGCCGGATGGACGTGCCCGGAGCCGGGACAGGGCGACGACGACTTCTCATCACCGGCGGAGGTGCGGCGACTCCGGGCGTCGCTGCCCGGCTGGCCGCATTGACCGGCCGGTCCGTGACGATACCCAGTGATCCGCTACTGGCAACGCTGACCGGTCTGCGCCGGCTGCTCACGGGCTGACCTCCGACCCCTGTGGCCCTGCGTCTGAACCCCCGGACCCGGCGGGCGGCGCCGCAGGCGAGACCGGCGGTAGGGCGGTGGAGGCGAGGCGGGTCAGCGGCCGGGCAGGCGACGCTTGACCGCCCGGGCGACCCGCTTCGGATCCCGGATGACGGCCACCTTGCGGATCACCTCGGCCACCTGCGCGGCCCGGGAACCCTTGATGTTGCGCAACTCGGTACGCAGTGCCCGCAGCCGGTTCTCCCGTACCTTCAGCTGCTGGTCGCGGAACTTCAGGGTGCGCTCCAGGCCGAAGACGTGCCCGGCCAGTTCCGCCGCGCGGGTCTTCGCGGCGTCCGCGTCGGCGATCGACGTACGCAGATCCTGCCCGGCATCGGTGCGGCGGACATCGGCCACGGCGGCGACCTGGTCGGCGAGCTGCCGGCCCTGGGCGAGGACCCCGGTGGTCGGTTCCTCGCCGCTCATGCCCAGCCAGGTGCGGACCAGGTCCTGCTCGGTCATCCACGGCGGCCACGGGTGCCGGTGGTGGCCTCCGACCAGCCGGTCGTGGAAGCGGTGCCAGGCGGCCGACAGCAGCTCCACGGCGCTGCTGTCCACGGCGGTCCGCCAGGCCAGCACGCCGCTGGCGAAGGTGTCACCGTCGACGCCGGTGTCGTCCAGCCGGACGACACCGAGGCTGTCGGCGGCGGCGTGCTTACGCGCCCAGTCGCCCAGCCGGCCGGCGATCCGGCGGAACTCCGGGACATCCTCGGCGGCAGCGGCCCGCAGCAGCAGCCGCTCCACCGACTCGGTGTCCGGCACCTCGGCGGTTCCGGCCACGGCGATCAGGTCGCCCGACCCGCGGTTGTCGCCGGTGCGGTCCGTGAGCTGCCAGCGGCCGTCGTGCAGGTTGGCGGTGAGCACCGAGGACGGTGCCGCGCTCCGGGCGTAGACGGTGCGCGCGGCCACCGGCCCGCACACCGCGAGCCAGCCCGGCGTCACGGCCCCGAGCTGGCCGGCGCGGGCCGCCGCGTCGACGCTCTCGGCCAGCGGTGCGAGCAGTGGCGCGTCGGCCGCTGCGGCGTCGACGGCGCGTACGGCCAGTCGCGCCGCCGGGTGGCCCGGCCGGGTGCCGGCGGCGGCGTCGGCCTCGATCAGGGTGTGCGCCTCGCCCGCCACGTCGATCACCGAGTAGAGCGTGGACACGTCGAGGCCCAGCCCGGCGAGGGCCGCCCGCACCTGGGCCGGGGAGGTGGGCCGGCTCGGGTCGTCGTGCAGCGGCCACCACTCGTCGTCGCCGTGCCGCTGGTGCGCGGGACGCCGGTCGAACAGCTCGGTCAGCGCGAAGTCGTTCCACACCGCGACGAGGACCACCGCGCCGGCCGCGGCGGTACGGGCCAGCGCCGTCGCCCGGCGCTGCCAGTCCTGCTGGGACGAGTCGGTGCTCATCACCCGGTCCACGCCGTCGGCGGCGAGCACCAGGTCGAACGCGTCGCCCTCGCCGAGGCGGTCGACGAATCCGTCGAGTGAGCCGGCGACGATCGTGACGCCGGCGCTGGGCGTCGCCGCGCGCAGCGCCTCCGCGTCGCTCACCGAACGCACCAGCACGGTGGTGTGCGCGCTGCGGGCGGCGACCGCGTCGACGACGTCGCTGCCGTGCGGGCCGACCACCAGCGCCCGCGACGAGCTTGGCAGCAGGTCGGCGAGCAGGGCGGTGAGCACCGGTCCACCGGCCGGCGCCCGGCCGCCCGACCAGTCGGTCCACGGCTGCATCTCGCCCCGGACGACCTCGACGCTGATCGAGCCGTTGTCAGTCACGTTCGTTCCAATCGAAGAGCATGCGCAGCTCGGCGGGCGACGCCAGCCACGCGCGGCCCAGTTCCTGGTCGGCGATGTCCCGCGCGGTGGCGAGGTCGATGTTCTTGCCGTGCATCTCCGGCCAGAGCCGGGCCACCCGGGCGACGCCGCCGAACAGCGGATTCTCGCCCTCCATCACCATCGGGTCGCCGTAGACGGCCGGCTCGCAACCGGCGGCGATCCCGTAGAAGACGGCGGTGGACAGCCGGTTGGCGGCGACCCGCTTGTGCCGGCGGAACGCCGCCAGTTGCTTGTAGAGGAAGCGCCGGTCGGTGCCCTCGTAGTTCCAGCCACGCCGGCCGAAACTGATCACCTCGAAGCCGGCCCGCTCGTAGAAGCCGCGGACCTCGGGGCGGTCGTACTCGGTGTAGTAGAGACTGAACGTCACCGGCCCGGGTTCGGTCTCCCGGATCTCGTCGATCAGGCGGGCGTGGTCCCCCTGGATCTTGCCGCCCTCCCAGCCGTGGAAGAGGAACCACAGGGTGCCCTCGCGCTTCTCCTCGGGCACCGCGCCCAGTTCGGGTTCGAGGTCCATGAGGTAGAGCCAGGGGGCGCCGATCACGTGGTAGTTGCGGCGGCCCAGGGAATGGCCGCGCCGGCGGGGCGCGTCGCTCCAGACGTACCGCCACGCACCGTCGAAGAACTCGTGCACCGGGTTCCAACCACAGCCGACGTTCCAGCCGTGCTGCAGGTAGCCACGCAGCCGCGGTGGGAACTCGTCGTCCAGCCCGCAGTGCCGGGCGAGGATGTGGGTCTGGCCGTAGTAGTGGTTGTGATGATGCATGATCACCGTACCTCGAGGTGCAGGCGGCCGGCGCGGGGTCGCAGGCTGACCGCGCGTTCGCCGAGGTCCACGTCGACAGGGAGCCGGGCGATCAGGAACGGGTCCGCGGCCAGGGCGTACGGCGTCTCGTCGCCCGGCGGCAGCACCCACAGGGTCCAGTCCGCCAGCAGGTCGCTGCCCGGCTGCCGCGCCGCCTGTCCAATCAGCAGGTCGGTCAGGTCGACCTCGGCCGACCACCCGCCGTCCACCCGGCGGACCGGGCAGGGCACGTCCACGTGGTGGTCGGCCTCGTCGACGAAGCGCCGCCAGACGATGACGCCCGGGTCGGCGTCGTCCCAGAGCCGGCCCCGGACCATGAGGCGGTCACCCACCGCCTGGACCTCGTCGGCCCGCAGCCGCATCGGCCCCTCGAAGATGTTGACGTACTGGCCGACGGAGCGGGTGATGGTGACCACCCGGTCCTTGTGCACCACCGAGACCGGGGCAGCCAGACCGGTGGCGAGCAGCAGTTTGGTGCCCTGGCCGGCGTCGATGCTCGGTACCCGGACCGTGCGCAGGGTGAACGGGTCGTCCGGGCTAGTCGTGTCGATCAGTTCCGGCAGCGGCAGGCGGGCGGTGAAGCGCACCCGCTCGCCCTCGGGTTGGGTCTGCACGGGCACCCGGACCGTCCCCGAGGAGCGGGTCAGTCGCAGGTGCGCGCCGTCGAGCGTGGCGGGTATCCGGCCGGCGAAGACCACCTCGCCGTCGTCGACGGTGGCGCCGGTCAGCTCCACCGGCCGGAGCATCCTGCGCAGGATGATCTCGCCCGTGCCGGTGGTGCCCGGCTGGATCCAGGTGTCGTCGGTGACCCAGGAACCGGTGGCGTTCTGCGCGTTGCCGGGCAGGGGATGACGCAGCTTGCCGCTGCGGCGCAGCATGCCGACCCGCAGGTCGACCCGGATCGTGACGCCCGGCACGTTGGCCGGCAGCGCCGCGAGCGCGGCCCGCGGAACCCGCGTCTCGAAGCCGACCAGCGCCTGCTCGCGGTGCGAGTCTCGGGTGGTGAAGCGCTCGACCGGCAACGTGACCCGATGGTTGCCGTGCACCAGCGTCAGCCGCAACGCCGAGTTGTCGCCGGTTGGCAGGTGCCGGATCTCGGCGCTGCCCCGGATCACCAGCGCGTCGTCGTCCCAGCGGTACTGGGCGACCGTGGTGTGCAGGTCGAGTTCCTTGCGGGGCAGCCGGTAGAGCTGGCGGGGCATCGTCGAGGCGCTGGCGGCGGCCGGGTAGTCGTTCTCGTAGCGCCAGGGCAGCAGGCCGTGCCGGCGGGCCCGGGCACCACCGGTCAGGCCGCCCTCGGCCCGGAACTCCGCCAACCGGCGCAGCAGATCGACGTCGCCGGCCTCCAGGGCGCGGTACTGCAACCGGTCGTACGAGGACGTGCCGGCGAGTACCCGTGGGTCCAGCCGGTGGGTCAGCCGCTGCCCCAGCTCGACCAGCGGCTGCCGCTCGTGCTCCTCAGCGGTGGCGAACGCCTGTACCACGGTGGCCAGGTCGATCTCGGTGAAGTGCCGGTGCACCCGGTCGCGCAACTCGGGGGCGCGCGCGTCGACCAGGTCCAGCACCATCTCGGCCGAGGTGATCCGGTCGGCGAGGTTGCCGTACTGGAACTTCTGCTGCGTGATCGACTCGCCGGACTCCCGCTCCCGCCAGAAATACACCGGGGCGGCGAGGCAGTCGACGGTCACCGCGTCCAGGTGCGCCTTGAGCGTGACCGGGTAGTCCTCGTAGCGGATCGGCGGGAACTCCAGCTTGAACTCGTCCCAGAACGAGCGCCGGTAGACCTTGTTCCACACCATCCGGTCCAGGGCCAGGGCCGGGTACTCCAGGATGTGGGTGGCCGGCCGATCCTTGGTGAAGATGCTGCGGTGCAGATACGCCAACCGTACGCCGGAGGTGTTGTTGAACCGGCGCGCGTTGCCGCCGACCAGCGACGAGCCGGTCTCGTCCAGGGAACGCACCATCGCCTCGTAGGCGTGCGGCGCGACCAGGTCGTCGCTGTCCACGAAGGTGAGGTACTCGCCCTCGCTGTGCCGCACGCCGGTGTTGCGGGCCGGGCCGAGGCCCTGGTTCTCCTGGGTGACGATCCGGAACCGGGGGTCGCGCTCGCAGAACGCCCGAGCGATCCGCGCGCTCTGGTCGCGGGACCCGTCGTCGACGAGGATCGCCTCGAAGTCCCGGAAGGTCTGCCGGGCCAGCGACTCCAGGCAGTCCTTGAGGTAGTCGGCGACGTTGTAGAAGGGGACGACGACGCTAAGCCGAGGCGCCGTGCGACACCTGACGGGGTTGGCGATCCACGCCTGGTCCTTCACGGCACCACTTCCGAGGGGTTGGGCGACGACCGGGCCAGGCTAGCCGAACCAACTGCGCCCGACAGACCTGACCCCGGGTCATATCTCCCCGAATGTCCGAGTCGTGAACGGAGGTCGGCGCGAAGGTGAACGGCAGGTGGCGCGCCGGTGCGGACTACCGCTGAGCGGTGGCGCGGACGGCCTCGGCGAAGACCTCGGAGCGGTGTTCGAAGTTGCGGAACCGGCCGTAGCTCGGTGCGGCCGGGGAGAGCAGCACCACCCCGCCGGCCGGGGTGACCTGACGGGCCAGCCGCACCGCGTCGGCGAGGTCCTCGACCAGTTCGGTACGCACCTTCGGCAACCCGTCGAGCGCCTCGATGATGCGGGGGCCGCTGTCCGGGATGCCGATCACGGTGAGTTCCCGCTCGGCCAGGTGATCACGCAGCGGGCTGTAGTCGACGCCCCGGTCGTTGCCGCCGACGATCACGGTCAACGGCCGCCCGTCGTACGCGTCGATGGCGTGCATGGCCGCGTACGGGCTGGTCGCCAGGGTGTCGTCGACGAAGGTCAGACCCGACGGATCGGCGATCTCGGTCAGCCGGTGGGCCAGCCCCTGGAACTCGGCAACCGCCACCGCCAGGGTGTCCTTGCGGTCGACCAGGTCCACGCCGAGCGCGTCGAGCACGGCCAGCGCCACGCAGAGGTTGCCCTCGTTGTGCCGGCCGACCAGCGGCAGCACCGCCCGTGGGAACAGCGGCTGGTCGACCCGGTGGAACCAGGGCGTACCGTCCGGCCCGGCGGCCACGTTCACCGAGTCGGCGGTGCCGGCGCGGACCGCCGCGCGGTCGCCCAGCTCGAACGCCAGCCGCGGGTCCGCGCCGTTGACGACCACGGTGCGTGGCCCGTACGCCAGCAGGTTGAGCTTGTCCCGGTAGTACTCCCGCTCACCGCCGTGCGCGTCCAGGTGCTCGGGAAACAGCGCGGTGACCACCGCGACCCGGGGCGAGTCGGTCAGGTCGCTGCACTGGTAGCTGGACAGCTCCAGCACGTACAGCTCCGCCTCCGGCAGGTCCAGCGTCGGCACGCCGATGTTGCCGCCGAAGACGTTCGGCCGGTCCACCGCGGCCAGCAGGTGGCTGATCAGGCTCGACGTGGTGCTCTTGCCCTTGCTGCCGGTCACCCCGACGGTGCGATCGCCGTGGTCGGCCATCCACAGCGAGGTGCCCTGGGTGACCGTGGCGCCCCGGCGGCGCAGCTCCACCAGCCACGGATGGGTCTGCGGCACGCCCGGCGAGCGGACCACCACGTCGGCGGCGGCCAGCCGGGCGAAGCCCTCCTCGCCGGTGACCAGCGGGGCGGCCTCCGCCAGCGGCCCGTCCCAGGGCAGCGAGAGGAAGTTGGCGCTGTCGTCGACGGCGACCAGGTCCGCCGGGCCGTGGGCGGCGATGGCGATCACCGCGGCCCGCCCCTCCCGGCCGGCCCCCCAGACGGCGACGGTACGTCCGCGCAGGTCAGACAGGCGCACGGGTTCTCCTCCGGTTCGGCGACGGCAGGGCACGGGCACGGTCCGGCGGAGCCGGGCACGGCCGGACGAACCAGGGCCTAGTATGGCGTGTGCCCAATACGCAGCTCCGGCGGATGGACGCCTTCACCTTCCCGTCCTACTCGATCGACCTCTCCACCGGGGAGGTGTTGTTCGACTACGCCCTGACCGGGCCCGACGGCGAGCAGAGATTCACCGAGGTGATCACGCTGCCGGTGCCCGAGGAGCCACCCTCGGACGCCGCCGTGTCGGCCCTCGGCCGGGTGCTGGAACTGCTGCACGTCGTGGCCGGGGTCAGCTACTACAAGACCGCCGCGCCGGGGCAGTTGGTGCTGCCGGCACCGCTCGGCCCGGCCGCCGCCGGGTTCGTCACGGCCGTCTACACCAAGGGCCTGGCCGAGTACGCGTACCGCAACCAGCTGCCGTACGTGCTGGAGCTGACCCCTCAGGTTCCGGCCGGGCGGGTGAAGGCCGCCGGCGAGTACGACAACTCCGACCGGCGCCCGTTGTCGGCGGTCGGCGGCGGCAAGGACTCGATCGTCAGCCTGGAGGCGCTGCGCCGGGCCGGGCTCGACCCGGTGCCCTTCTCGGTCAACCCGAACCATGTGATCAACGCGGTGAACGAGGCGTCCGGGCTCACCCCGCTCGCCGCCCGACGGCGCATCGACCCGGTGCTGTTCGAGCTGAACGCGGCCGGCGCCCGCAACGGACACATCCCGGTCACCGCGATCAACTCGCTGATCGCGGTCGCCACCGCCGTGCTGCACGGGCTGGGCCCGGTGGTGATGTCCAACGAGCGCTCGGCGTCCGACCCGAACCTGATCTGGAACGGTCACGAGATCAACCACCAGTGGTCCAAGGGGGTGGAGGCCGAGGGGCTGCTGCGGGCCGCCCTCGCCGAGCACGCCGGGCTGACCGAGCCGTACTTCTCGCTGCTGCGCCCCCTGTCGGAGCTGCACATCGCCCGGCTGTTCGCCACCATCGACCGCTACGACGACGTGGTGACCAGCTGCAACGCGGCGTTCAAGCTCCGCGACGCCAGCGAGCGGTGGTGCCGCGACTGCCCCAAGTGCCGGTTCGTCTTCCTGGCCCTGGCCCCGTTCATGTCCCGCGAGCGGATCACCCACATCTTCGGCGGTGACCTGCTCGCCGACGAGACGCAGATCCCCGGCTACCGGGAGCTGCTCGGCGTGGACGGGCACAAGCCGTTCGAGTGCGTCGGCGAGGTGGAGGAGTCGGTGGTGGCGCTCAGCCTGCTCGCCGAGCAGCCCGACTGGCGGGACACTCCGGTCGTCCGCGCCCTGGTCGAGGCCGTCCCCGACACCGCCTGGTCCACGGCCGCCACCTCCGACGCCTTCACCCCCGGCGGCGGCCCCAACTACGTCCCGCCCACCTACACCAAGGCCCTGCACTCCCTCACCACGTAGCGCCGGCTCGTCGGCGGTCAGCCGAGCCGGTGCCGGATCGCGTACGCGGCGGCCTCGGTGCGGTTCCGCGCGCCGATCTTCGCGAACGCGTTGTTGGTGTGGGTCTTGATCGTCGTCTCGGCGACGAACAGGGCCGCCGCGATCTCGGCGTTGGTCCGGCCCAGGGCGAGTTGCCCGAGCACCTCGGCCTCGCGCTGGGTCAGCCCGTCCGGAAACCGGTCCCGCGACGGTGGCTGCGTCGGCCGACTCATCGCGTCGGCGAGCCGGGCGGAGACCACTGGGTCGAACAGGGAGTGGCCACTGACCGCCGCCCGCAGCGCCATGCCGATCTCGGCCCGCCCGGCGTCCTTGGTCAGGTAGCCGCGCGCCCCGGCCGCGAGCGCACCGGCGATCGACTCGTCGTCGGCGTACGTGGTCAGCACCACCACCGCGACATCCGGGAACCGGTCCCGGACCTGGGCGGTCGCGGCGACCCCGTCGAGTACGGGCATCCGCAGGTCCATCAGGACCACGTCCGGCTGCCGTTCGGCGATGAGGTCGAGCGCCTGCGCGCCGTCGCCGGCCGCCCCGACGACGGTCACCCCGTCGGTGAGTTCCAGCAGCGCGGCCAGCCCCTCCCGAACGAGCTGCTGGTCGTCGACGACCAGCACCCGCAGCGGCTCGTCGGTCATGCTGGCACCTCCGCCGTGACCCGCCACGCGCCGTCGACGACGCCCGCCTCCAGGGTGCCACCGACGAGCGCGATCCGTTCCCGCGCCCCGGTCAGCCCGTGCCCGCCCGCGCCCGGCCGGCTCCCGGTCGGCCCCGGCCCGCTCCCGACCAGGTCCGGCCGGCTTTCTGGCAGGTCCGGGGCCGGGTTGTCCACGGTCAGCCGGACCGCCGCCCGGCGATAGTCGAGGGCCACGGTGACCGGTGCAGCGGGCGCATGCCGGGCCGCGTTGGTCAGCGCCTCGCGGGCGGTACGCAGCAGCGACACCTCCGCCCCGGACGGCAGGCCACGCGGCTTGCCCTCGGTGCGCAGGGTGACCGTTGCCGCGTGGTCGGCCCGGTGGCCGGCGACGAGGTCGCCGAGCGCACGCGGCAGCGGCGGCACGTCGGTACGCAGGGCGGCCACCGCCGAGCGGGCCTCGACCAGGCCGTCACTGGCCAGCCGCCGGGCCCGGCGAATCCGTTCGGCGGCCCCCGCCACGTCGCCCTGCTCGGTCAGTTGGGCCTCGGCGACCTCCAACTGCACGCCGAGCGCGCCCAACGAGTGGGCCAGCACGTCGTGCAGTTCGCGGGCGATCCGGGTCCGCTCGTCCAGCGCCGCCGCCCGCGCCTGGGCCTGTTGCGTGCGCGAGGTCTGCTCCAGCAGCAGCGCGGTCTGCTCGGCTCGCAGCCGGTACTCCCGGCGGTGCAGGCTGAACAGCACCAGGATCACGATCAGAGCGGGCTGGGTCAACATCGCGGTCGGCCCGCGCCCGGCGAGCCAGAGACCGGTCAGCAGGACCGCGACGACCCCACCGGTCAGAGCCAGGATGGCCCGCAGCGGCATCCGGGGCAGCAGCACGAAGGTGAACAGCGCCCCGTAGAGGTAGATCAGCGCCGAGGCGTTGTCCGGCACGCCCGCGACGGTGGCCGGCAACAGTGCCGCGAGGGCCAGGCCCCCTCGGGCGAGCCGGGGCCACCGACGGTCGGCGACCAGGAAGACGGCCCAGCAGGCGAGACCGGCGGCGAGTACCGGCCGTACGCCGGTACCCGCCGGGGTCAGGTACAGCAGCGCCCAGACCAGCAGCGCGCTGAGCACGATCCGTACCAGCCAGCCGGTCTCCGGGTCGTCGGCCCGCAGCAGCCGTACGCCCCGGCGGGTCACCCGCCGCAGCCGCTCACCCAAGGTCAACTGCGTTCCCGTACCAGGGTCAGGATCAGGTCCAGCACCAGCAGACGGTAGGCGACGAACGCGAGCCCCACCACGCCGAGCACCACCAGTACGGCGACTACCACCCGGCCGGTCACCCTTCCGCCCTCCTTCTCGATCACCCGGCCGATGACGGCGCCGGCCAGCCGGGTGCTCCGGCTGCCCTTCTCGTCTCCGGCCAGCAGATAGTTCGCAGCCCGCACGACGGTGCCGCGACGGTCGACCCGGGATCCGATGTTCCGCTCCTCCATGCCCAGCACGCTACGAACGCACCCGGTTGAACCGACACCATCAGAGGGTGGAGATCAGGGTGGAGCCGCCCGTGCGGCGGGGCTGTCAGGGGGTGCGGATGGCGTCTAGGGCTAGGAGGGCGACGTGGAGGGAGAGGCAGGCGTCGACCGAGTCGAGGTCGACGTCGAGGATCCGGCCGATGCGGGCCAGCCGCTCGTAGAAGGCCGGCCGGGACAGGTGCGCCTCGGCGGCCGCCGCCGACTTGTTCCGGCCCTGTTCCAGGTACGCCCGCAGGGTGCCGAGCAGTTGCTCACGTGGATGCCGGGCGTCGTACGCCAGCAGGGGCCCCAGCTCCCGCTCGACGAACGTCTGTAGGCGCGGCTCGTCGCGCAGCAGGTGCAGCAGCCCGGCCAGCCCGACGTGCGGCAGCCGGAAGATCGGCAGGTCCCGCCGGTCCCGCCGGGCCGCCTCGGCGACCTGGCGGGCCTCGATCAGCGACCGTCCCGCCTCGCGCAGGCCGCCCACCCCGGACCCGGCCGCGATGATCAGCCCGCCGGGTGCCCGGGGCTCGGGGCGGGCCCGGCGCAGCGCGGCGGCGAACGCGGCCAGCGCCCGTTCCTCCGCCGCCGCGTCCGGCAGGGCCAGCAGCACGCCGACCGCCTGGTCGTCGACGGCGCTGGTCAGCCCGGTCAGATTGGCCTCGCGCAGCGCCTGACCCACCGCCTCGGCGAGATCCCGCAGCCGGGCCGGACCGGGATCACCGCCGGACTCACCGGCCGGGCCGTGCTCCCCCGCCGGGTCGTCGGCCCGGTGCCGGACCACCACCCCGATCAGGTGGCGACGCTCCAGCACCAGCCCCAGCGCCCGGGCCCGCAGGGCCACCTCGTCCACCGGCCGGGAGCGGTCCAGCAGCGCGGTGAGCAGGGTGCGGTGGATCTGCCGTTCCAGCCCCTCGGCGTCGCGGCGGATCAGCCGGCCCAGCGCCAGGGTCGAGG
>NZ_POTY01000163.1 GCF_003236315.1 Micromonospora craterilacus | reverse complement strand
TCTCAGGCGAGGTCGAGGGAGCGGGCGGCGGCGAGCGGGTCGTTGGCGATGGTGACCGGGGCGGGGGCGGTGGAGATGGCCCACTCCGGGTCCTTCAGCCCGTGGCCGGTGACCGTGCAGACCACGGTGGACCCGGCCGGCACCCGGCCGGCGGCGGCCTGCTGGAGCAGGCCGGCCACGCTGGCCGCACTGCCCAGCTCGACGAAGGCGCCGACCTCCCGGGCCAGCAGCCGGTACGCCGACAGGATCTCCCGGTCGGTGACCGCCTCGATCAGGCCGCCGGAGGCGTCCCGCGCGTCCAGCGCCTTCGTCCAGCTCGCCGGGTTGCCGATGCGGATCGCGGTGGCGATGGTGGACGGCTCGCGTACCGCCTGCCCGGTCACGATCGGCGCGGCGCCGGCGGCCTGGAAGCCGTACATCTTCGGAGCCCGGGTGGCGTTGCCCGCCGCCAGGTCCTCGGAGTAGCCCATCCAGTAGGCGGAGATGTTGCCGGCGTTGCCCACCGGCAGGCAGTGGATGTCCGGCGCGTCGCCGAGCGCCTCGACAATCTCGAACGCCGCCGTCTTCTGGCCGTGCAACCGGTCGATGTTGACCGAGTTGACCAGGGCCACCGGGTAGTCCTGGGCAAGCTTGGCGGCCAGCGCCAGGCAGTCGTCGAAGTTGCCGTTGACCTGGAGCAGCTTGGCGCCGTGCACCAACGCCTGGGCCAGCTTGCCCAGCGCGATCTTGCCCTGCGGCACCAGCACCGCGCAGGTCACCCCGGCACGGGCCGCGTACGCGGCGGCGGAGGCGCTGGTGTTGCCCGTGGAGGCACAGATGATCGCCTTGTTGCCGGCCTCGACCGCCTTGGAGACGGCCATCGTCATGCCCCGGTCCTTGAACGAGCCGGTCGGGTTGGCGCCCTCCACCTTCAGGTACACGTCGCAGCCAAGCCGGGCGGACAGCACCGGCGCGGGCAGCAGCGGCGTGTTCCCCTCGTGCAGCGTGACAATGGGCGTGGCGTCGGTGACCGGCAACCGGTCCCGGTAGGCGTCGATCAGGCCCCGCCACATGTCGCTCTCCTCGCCTCGCTGGCTCATCAGATGCCGCCCTCGACCCGCAGCACGCTCGCCACCGATCGGACGATGTCCAGTCCGTGCAGCTCGCGGACGGTCGCCGCGAGCGCCGCGTCCGGCGCCACATGGGTCACGATCACCAGGATCGCGTCGCCGCCGTCGCCGCCGGTGCCGCCGCCCGCCGGCGCCTGGCGCACGGTGGCGATGGAGACGTGGTGCCGGGCGAACACGCCGGCCACCGCCTCCAGCACACCGGGACGGTCGGCCACGTCGAGGCTGATGTGGTAGCGGGTGAGTGCCTCCCCCATCGGCCGTACCCGCAGGTCGGCGTACGCGGACTCGCTGGCCGCGCGGACCCCGGCGAGCCGGTTACGGGCCACCGCCACCACGTCACCGAGCACCGCGCTGGCGGTCGGCGCACCACCGGCGCCCCGCCCGTAGAACATCAGCTGCCCGGCCGCGTCCGCCTCGACGAAGACCGCGTTGAACGCGTCGCCCACGCTGGCCAGCGGGTGGGTCAGCGGGATCATCGCCGGGTGCACCCGGACGCTGACCGCCTCCCGGCCCGGCCCGTCGGCGCTCCGCGCCGCGATGCAGAGCAGTTTGATCGTGCAGCCCATCGCCTTCGCGCTGGCCACGTCGGCGGCGGTGACCTCGGTGATGCCCTCGCGGTGCACGTCGGCCGCGCCGACCCGGGTGTGGAAGGCCAGTGAGGCGAGGATGGCGGCCTTGGCCGCGGCGTCGAAGCCCTCCACGTCGGCGGTCGGGTCGGCCTCCGCGTACCCCAGCTCGGTCGCCTCCTCCAGGGCCTCGGCGAAGCCGGCACCGGTGGCGTGCATGGCGGAGAGGATGAAGTTGGTGGTGCCGTTGACGATGCCGGTGACCCGGGTGATCCGGTCCCCGTGCAGCGACTCGCGCAACGGGCGCAACAGCGGGATCGCCCCGGCCACGGACGCCTCGTAATAGAGGTCGCCGCCGCCCTCGGCCGCCGCGTCGTGCAGCGCGCCGCCGTCCTCGGCGAGCAGCGCCTTGTTGGCGGTGACCACGCTCTTGCCGGCCCGCAGGGCCTCCACCAGCCAGCTACGCGCCGGCTCGATGCCGCCGACCACCTCGACCACCACGTCGACGTCGTCGCGCTTGATCAGCCCGAGCGCGTCGGTGGTGAACAACGCCGGGTCGACCGGCAGGGCGCCACGGTCGCGCCCGATCCGGCGTACGGCGATGCCGGCGATCTCCAGCGGAGCACCGATCCGGGCGGCGAGATCCGCCGACTGCTCGTGCAGCAGCCGGACCACCTCGGCGCCGACGGTGCCGCAGCCGAGCATGGCCAGGCGCACAGGTTGATTCATCCCACATCCAAGGCGAGCAGGTCCTCTTCGGTCTCCCGTCGAACGATCAGCCGGGCCTGGCCGTCCCGAACCGCGACCACCGGGGGTCGGGGCACGTGGTTGTAGTTGCTGGCCATGCTGCGGCAGTAGGCACCCGTGCCGGGCACCGCGACAAGATCTCCGGGCTGCACGTCGGCGGGCAGGAATTCATCCTTCACCACGATGTCCCCGGACTCACAATGCTTTCCCACCACGCGGGCGAGCATCGCCTCGGCGGCGCTCGCCCGGGAGGCCAGGGTGGCCGAGTACGAGGCGTCGTACAGCGCGGTGCGGATGTTGTCGCTCATCCCGCCGTCGACGCTGACGTACGTCCGGATGCCGTCGACGTCCTTGACCGTGCCCACCTGGTAGAGGGTGAACACGGCCGGGCCGACGATCGCCCGCCCCGGCTCGATGGACAGGTGCGGCACCGCCAGCCGCTCCACCGCGCACTCGGAGTCCACGATCTTGCGCAGCCGCTTGGCCAGGTCGTGCGGGGCCGCCGGGTCGTCCTGGCTGGTGTACGCGATGCCGAAGCCGCCGCCGAGGTCCAGCTCGGGCAGCTCGACCCCGCGTGCGTCGCGGATCTGCGCCTGTAGGGCGAGCACCCGGCGGGCGGAGACCTCGAATCCGCTGGTGTCGAAGATCTGCGAGCCGATGTGCGAGTGCAGGCCGCGCAGTTCCAGCACGTCCTCGTCGAGGATGCGCAGCGCGGCGGCGATGGCCGCGCCGCCGGCCAGCGAGAAGCCAAACTTCTGGTCCTCGTGGGCGGTGGCGATGAACTCGTGGGTGTGCGCCTCCACGCCGACCGTGACCCGGATCAGCACCCGCGGCCGGACGTCCCGCTCGCGGGCCAGCGCGGAGAGCCGGTCGATCTCGGCGAACGAGTCGACGATGATCCGCCCGACGCCGGCGTCCAGCGCCCGGGTCAACTCGGCCACCGACTTGTTGTTGCCGTGGAAGCCGATCCGCTCCGGGGGCATCCCGCCGGCCAGCGCCACGGCCAGCTCGCCGCCGCTGCACACGTCGAGGAACATCCCCTCCTCGGCGATCATCCGCACCACCGCCCGGCAGAGGAACGCCTTGCCCGCGTAGTAGACGTCCTCGGTCGGGAAGGCGGCCCGGAAGTCCCGGCAGCGGGAGCGCAGGTCGTCCTCGTCGAGGACGTACACCGGGGTACCGAACTCGGCGGCGATGTCGCGTACCCCCAGGCCCGCGACGACCAGCGCGCCGTCGTCCCCGCGCGTCGCGTTGCGCGGCCACAGCTGCGGCATCAGGGCGTTGACGTCGGCCGGGGTACGCAGCCAGGCCGGCCCCCGGTTGCCGATGTCGCCGTGCAGCGCACCGGCCTCGTGAGCACGCATCAGCCCGCTCCTCCGCTCGCGGTCATCCTGCTCACATCCGTTCGGGGGCGGAGACGCCGAGCAGCCGCAGGCCGTTGGCGATGACCACCCGGGTGGCGTCGTTGAGCCAGAGCCGGGCCCGGTGCAGGTCGGTGACCTCCTCGTCGCCCCGGGGCAGGATCCGGCAGTTGTCGTAGAACCGGTGGTACGCGGCGGCCGTCGTCTCCAGGTAGCGGGCCACCCGGTGCGGCTCGCGCAGCTCCGCCGCCGCACCCACCACGGCGGGGAACTCGGCGAGTGCCTTGAGCAGCTCGTTCTCCTTCTCGTGGTCGAGCAGCTCGGGCCGGAACGACTCGGCGTCGCCCCGGGTCAGGCCGACCTCGGCGGCGTTGCGCCCGACGCTGGCCGTCCGGGCCGCCACGTACTGCACGTAGTAGACCGGGTTGTCGTTGCCCGCCTTGGTCCACAGCTCGATGTCGATGTCGATCGGGGAGTCGCTGGAGTAGCGGGCCAGCGCGTACCGGGAGGCGTCCACGCCGATCGCGTCGACCAGGTCCTCCAGGGTGACCACGGTGCCGGCCCGCTTGCTCATCCGCACCGGCGCGCCCTCGCGGACCAGGTTGACCAGCTGGCCGATGAGGATCTCCAGGCTCTGCTCGGGATCGTCACCGAAGCAGGCCGCCATCGCCTTCATCCGGCCGAGGTAGCCGTGATGGTCGGCCCCGAGCATGATCACGACGCGGTCGAAGCCGCGCTCCCGCTTGTCCAGGTAGTAGGCGCAGTCCGCGGCGAAGTACGTCCACTCACCGTTGGACTTGCGCAGTACCCGGTCCTTGTCGTCACCGAAGTCGGTGGTCCGCAGCCAGGTGGCGCCGTCGGCGTCGAAGACGTGCCCCTGCTCACGCAGCCGGGTCAGGGCGTGCTCCAGCTCACCCCGGTCGTGCAGGTCCTTCTCGTTGAAGTAGGTGTCGAACTCCACCCCGAAGTCGCGCAGCGAGGACTTGATCTCCTCGAACATCAGCGCGACGCCCTCGACCCGGAAGACCTCCTGGGCGGCGTCGTCGGCCAGGGTCAGCACCTCCGGCCGGCGGGCGGTGACCTGGGCGGCGATCTCGGCGATGTACGCCCCGCCGTAGCCGTCCTCGGGGGCCGGCTCCCCCTTCGCCGCGGCGAGCAGCGAGCGGGCGAACCGGTCGATCTGGGAACCTGCGTCGTTGAAGTAGTACTCCGTGCCGACATCCGCGCCGGTGGTACGCAGCAGCCGGCTCAACGCGTCGCCGACCGCCGCCCAGCGGACCCCGCCGATGTGCACCGGGCCGGTCGGGTTGGCCGAGACGAACTCCAGATTGATCTTCAGGCCGGCGAGCCGGTCGCTGCGGCCGTACTCCTCGTCGGCCTCGACGATGGTCCGGGCGAGCTGGCCGGCGGCGGCGGCGTCGAGCCGGATGTTCAGGAAGCCCGGACCGGCGATCTCCACCGACTTGATGCCCGTCGTGCTCGACAGCTGCGCGGCCAGCGCGGCGGCCAGGTCCCGAGGGGGTACGCCCACCTTCTTGCTCAGCTGCAACGCCAGCGTGGAGGCGTAGTCGCCGTGCTCGGGATTGCGGGGTCGCTCGACCGTCGTGTGCTCCGGCAGCGCGGAGCCGTCCAGCCCTCGGTCGGCGAAGACGGCGTGAGCGGCGGCGAGGACGGCATCGGCGAGTTCTGCGGGAGTCACCGATCCATGTTATCGGGGGTAGACTCGGCACCCGCGGCGGCGACCCAGCATCGGAATTCGGGCCGCCAGATCCCCTGACCGACCGACCTGACGAGGCACGATGAGCATCAGCACCCCGGGCGGCCCGCAGCGCCGTCCGACCGTGGTCAGCACCGGCAAGAAGCCGGCGGCGGGTCGGCCGGCCGCCGGCGCCAAGGCCGCGTCCGACAAGCCGGCGACTCCGCAACGCTCCGGCGGGGGCGGCAAGGGGCCACGCAAGCCGATCGCCCCGGTCAAGGTCAGCCAGGGCCGTTCCTGGGGGCCGATCGCGCTCTTCGTCGCGGTGGGCGTGCTCGCCACGTCGATCATCGGGTACGGCGCCTGGGCGGCCATCAAGGGCAGCCAGTCCTGGCAGGACAAGGCGGCGGACATCCAGGGCATCGTCAACTTCCGCCAGACGGATCCGGAGAGCATCTCCAACCAGGAACACCGGGCCGGCAAGCAGGAATACAAGCAGAGCCCGCCGGTCGGCGGCCCGCACAACAACACCTGGCAGCGCTGCCTCGGCGACGTCTACGACGCACCGATCGCCAACGAGCACGCGCTGCACAGCCTGGAGCACGGCGCGGTCTGGCTCACCTACCGCCCCGACCTGCCTGCGGCCGACGTGGAGAAGCTGGCCAGCGTGATCCGCGGCAACGACTTCATGCTGATGAGCCCGTACGAGGGCCTCGACTCGGCGGTCTCCATCCAGGCGTGGGGCTACCAGCTCAAGGTCGACAGCGCCGACGACCCGCGGATCAAGGAGTTCGCCACCGTCCTGGCGCAGAACGCCTCGATGGAGCCGGGCGTGCCCTGCTCCTCCGGCAACTACACCACCGGCACCGGCACCGAGCCGCGCGAACTCCAGCCGTCGATGGGTGGCTGACATGCCCAGCGCGGTGCAGGAAGCGGCGATCGAGGAGCAGACGGGCCCGGCCGAACCTCGGCCGACCTCCCGGACGCTGCGTTACCTGACGCTGGCCGTGACGGCACTGCTGCTGCTCGGCGTCGGCTGGACGGCCGCGACCCTGACCACCGGGCGCACTCCCGGTGAGACGTCGGCCGAGGCCGGCTTCGCCCGGGACATGTCCCGGCACCACGCCCAGGCGGTGGAGATGGCCATGGTCGCGTACGCCAAGGGGCAGGATCCGGCGATCCGCCAGCTCGGGTACGACATCGCGCTGACCCAGCAGGCCCAGATCGGGCACATGCAGCGCTGGTTGCAGGAGTGGAACCTGCTGCCGACCGGCTCCCGGCCGGCCATGGAGTGGATGCCCGACGGGGTAGGGGTGGACGCCAGCGGGCTGATGCCCGGCATGGCCACCCGGGAGGAGATCACCCAGCTGCACGAGGCGCAGGGGGCCGAGGTCGACCAGCTCGTCATCCGGCTGATGATCAAGCATCACCTGGGCGGCATCCACATGGTCGACGGCGTGCTCAAGGTCTCCGACCGCCCCGAGGTGGTCCGGATGGCCGAGGCGATGAAGGCAGCGCAGCAGAAAGAGATCAACGAGCTGCGGAAACTGCAGCAGGCCGGCGGCTGAGCCGCCGACAACCGGTACGACCGCGCCGCCCCGCTCACTGTCGAGCGGGGCGGCGTCGTCGTTGCGGCGTTGGCAGCCCGTGCCGCCACCCCGACCGGGATCGTAGGCTCCGTCATACCTTGGGGCTATACGACCGATTTTCCCTCTAGGGGTTACTTGGAGGGAACTGCACTCGTTGTCCTGACGTGGGGGTTGCACTCAGAGACGCACGGCGTTCCGTCACCAGCTGGTGCCGGCGCCACACCATCGGCGGTGACGGGACGGTGGCAGCCGTCCGTCGCGGACAGCGGCACGGCGAGCCGGGAACGCTCAGCCGCGAACAAGAGCTGGAACTCATCGACACCCTCCGGGGCGTCCACCCCGACGAGTTCGGCCTGGACGAGGAGCTGTGGACCCGACAGAGTCTGCACACCCTGATCCAGCAGCACTTCGAGCTGACGGTGGACACCGGGATGGTCGGGGCGTACCTGCGGGCCTGGGGGTTGGGTCCGCGCGAACCCCGGGAGCGGGCCTGCGGCCTCTGCGTCGGCGCGGTCGAGCGCTGGGTACGCAGCGAGTACCCGGCGATCACCCGAGCGGCCCAGGAACATCTGGCCGAGGTGTACTGGATCGGCCGGATCCGGTTGCGCGGCACGATGCCGGCGGCCGACGTGATCTCCGCCGTCTCCTCGCGCGGCCGGGTGCGTTTCATGATCACCACTCCGTCGGTGGACCCGGCGCTGCCCCGCGACTTCGTGTTGCGGCTCAGCGGCGCGGAGCAGCGCACGGTGCACCTGATCGTGGACGGCTCCTGGGCCCGCAACGAGTGGCCGCGCCGGCTGCCCCGGCGCATCGTGACGCACCCGCTGCCCAGCTGCGGCCGCGCCCTCGCCGCCTGAACCGACCCATCGCCACCGGCTGTCGGCGACGAGGAGAAGGCGACCCGCTCGATACCGATTCGGCGATCGCTCCGGACGTTTGCTAGTCTTCTCCAGTCGCTGAGCCCCCGTAGCTCAGGGGATAGAGCACCGCCCTCCGGAGGCGGGGGCGCAGGTTCGAATCCTGCCGGGGGCACCAGAGTTGACCAGCACGACAGGCCGCTGACCGGGAATCCAGGTCGGCGGCCTTCGTCGTGTTCGGCGGTGTCCCGGCCGGCGACGTACCCGCCGAGGGTCGGGACCTTGGTCCCGGCGGCATCGGGTGTTCCGGCCCAGGCGCCGCAGCCCCTCCCAGGGAGATGGTGGTCAGGTAAGAAGCTGACTGCGGAGGCAACGATGACCATCCACCACAGCACCCACCGATCGATCGAACGGCCCCTCGAGCACGCGGAACTGCCCGGCTCGATGCTGACCAGCACCGCCGCCCGGGCCCTGGCCGTGCTGCGGATCGCCACCGGGCTCGTGTTCCTGTGGGCCTTCCTCGACAAGACCTTCGGCCTCGGCTACGCCACCCCGACCGAGCGGGCCTGGATCAACGGCGGTTCGCCCACCCGGGGCTTCCTCGCCAATGTCGAGGTCGGCCCGTTGCAGTCGGTCGCCCACTCGATCGCCGGCACCTGGTGGGCCAACACGCTGTTCATGGTCGGCCTGGCCGCCATCGGCATCGCCCTCGTCGCCGGCATCGGCCTGCGGGTCGCGGCCGCCTCGGGCACCCTGATGATGGCGTTCATGTGGTTGGCCGAGTTCCCGCTGGCCCGGTTCACCGCCGGTGGTGACCCGACCGGGTCGACCAACCCGGTGGTCGACTACCACCTGATCTACGCCGTCGGGCTGGTCGTCCTCGCCGCCGCGTACGCCGGACACACCTGGGGTCTGGGCCGGATCTGGGCCCGCCTGCCCTTCGTGCAGCGCCACCGCTGGATGATCTGACCTGCCCGACCACCGGTGCGCCGGACCGTCACCACGGTCCGGCGCACCGCCGCGTCAGCGTCCGGCGAGCGGCGACCCGCGCTTGTCGGGGCGGCGCCCACCCCGGCGACTGCGGCTCACCGGGGCCGGGCGGTGGTTGCCGCGTACTCAGTCGGCGGCGGCGCGCCGGGCGCGGGCCCGACGCCGGCCCTCGTGCATGGCCTGCACCCTCGGCACCGGGATGGCCCGGCCCTCCTCGACCAGTTCGGCGGGGAGCTGCTGCGGCTCCGGCATCAGCGCCGTCCACGGGTCCCGGTCCGCCACCAGAGCGGTGGCCGTCCGGATGGTGAAGTCCGCCGGAGTCACGGACTCCAGGTCGTCCCAGGGCACCGGGAAGGAGACCGGCACCCCGGGCCGCAGCCGCGGGCTGTAGACCGACACCACGGTCGCCCCGCCGGACCGGGTGGGGTCGACGAACACCTTTCCACCCCGGTCCTCGCGGATGAACGCGGTGGTCGCCAGCGCCGGGTCCAGCCGTTCCGCGCGGGCCGCGAGGGCCCGGGTGGCGGCGGCCAGTTGCTCGGCGTCCGGGCCCGGCGCTACCGGGACGAAGACGTGCACCCCCTTGGCCCCGCTGGTCTTCACCGCGCCGGCCAGCCCGGCGTCCGCCAGGGCCTGCCGGACCAGCAGGGCGGTGGCCACCCCGGCGGCGAAGCCGCCGTCGTCCGGCGGGTCGAGGTCGAGCACCAGGTGGGTGGGGCGGCGCAGGTCGTCGACGGTGGCCAGGGTCGGGTGGTACTCCACCGCCCGCTGGTTGGCGAACCAGAGCAGGGTGCGGCGGTCGTCGCAGAGCCCGTACGAGATCTCCCGGCGGGACGCCTCGGCCCAGATCGGCACCCGAGGCACCCACTCCGGGGTGTAGCGCGGCAGGTTCTTCTGCATGAACGGCGGCTGCCCCGGGCGCACCCGGACCACCGACAGCGGGCGCCCGCGCAGCCGCGGGACGATCCGGTCGGCCACCGCGTCGAGGTAGTCGACCAGGTCGCGCTTGGCCGCACCGGCTCCGTCGAACAACGTCTGGTCGAGGTTGGTCAGCGCCACCCCGTCCCGGGTCTCGTCTGCCCCGCTCATCCGATCACCATCCCGGCCCGACGGCCGGTGGTCAACCGGAACACGGTCAGTTCAGCGGGTCCCCGGCGGCCGCCGCAGCCAGCAGCCGGGCGGTGTACGCGCGGGTGGCGGCGTACAGGCCGGTGCCGTAACTGATCCGGGCCACCCCGAGCGCGGCCAGTTCGGCCGCCGCCGGCGCCCCCGGCCGGGCCAACGCGTTCACCGGCGCCTCGACGGCCTCGACGAACGACCGCAGAGCGGCCGGGTCGGCGAGCACGATCGGATAGACGCAGTCCGCGCCGGCGGCCAGGTAGCGGCGGGCCCGACGGATCGCCTCGGCGGGTCGCCCGGCCGGGTCGCCAGCCTGCTGGATGAAGACGTCGATCCGGGCGTTGACCACGATCGCCACCCCGGCCGCCTCGGCTGCCGCCCGTACTGCGGCCAGCAGGTCGGCCTGCTCCTCGGCGTCCACCAGGGCACCGGTACGGGGATCGGAGTCCTCCAGGTTGAGCCCGACCGCTCCGGCGTCGAGCAGTCGATCGACCAGCTCAGCCGGACGGAGCCCGTAGCCCCGCTCCAGGTCGGCGGTGACCGGGACGTTGACCGCCCTGGTCACCCGGGCCACCGCGGCGAACATCTCCTCGGGCGGGGTGGCCTCCCCGTCGGTGTGGCCGAGCGACTCGGCGACGGCGGCGCTGCTGGTCGCCACGGCGGGAAATCCGGCGTCGACCACCCACCGGGCCGTGCCGGCGTCCCAGGCATTGGGCAGGACCAGCGGGTCACAGGGCCGGTGCAGGGCGCGCAGCGCCGCCGCCCGGTCCACCAGGGAATCGGTCATGGGGGCATTCTCGGCGTACCGGGGTGGCAACCGGAGAGCCAATCCGGGGTCACTGGCTGTGGCGAACACCACCGATCTGACCGATCGGTCAGCCTCTGACCGATCGGTCAGGCATGCTGGGGCGATGGCCCGCCCGACCCCGCAGACCCACGGCGACATCCTGGCCGCCGCAGCGAGACGCTTCGCCGCCACCGGCTACCGGGGCACCTCGTTGCAGGACATCGCCAGCGAGGTGGGCTGCTCCAAGGCGGCGGTGCTCTACCACTTCGCCAACAAGGAGGCCATCCTCACCGAGCTGATGGCCCCGGCGATCACGGTGCTCCAGTCGCTCGACGACCGGATCGCGGCCCAGCCCGACCCCGCGTCCGCCCAGCAGGTCGCCGCCGAGGGCTTCGTCGATCTCGCCGTCCGGTTCCGCCGCGAGATCGCCCTGCTCCGTGGCGAGTTCCCCGAACTGCTGCAACAGCCCGTCTTCGCGCATATCCACGAGATCTCCGAGCGGCTCATCGACGCCATGGCCGGGCGCTCCGAACGGGCCTCGGCCCGGATCTGCGCGCTGGTGCTGCTGGCCGGCATCGCCGAGACCTGCGGGCAGTTCGCCGAGGTCTCCGACGAGGAACTGCGCGACGCCCTGCTGGCGCTGCTGCGGCGGGCGCTGGAGCCCGTCCACTGACCCGTCCCACCATCCACGACCGAGGGAAAGGACCTCATGGCGACCCTGCTCTACCGGCTAGGCCGGGGCTCGATGCGCCGACGGCGACTCGTCGCCGCGATCTGGCTCGTCGTACTCGTCGGGCTCGGCCTGGCCGCGGCGACCCTGCGCGGCCCGACGGCCAGCAACTTCACCATGCCCGGCACCGAGTCCCAGCACGCGCTCGACCTGCTCGGCGAGCAGTTCCCGGCGGCGGCCGGCGCCACCGGCACCATCGCCCTGAAGGCACCGGCGGACGGCCAACTCGGCACGCCCGAGGGCCAGGCGGTGGTCCAGGCGGTCACCCAGGAGGCCGCGACCGTGCCCGGCGTGGTCGCCGCCGTCGACCCGTTCCAGGTCGGCGCCGTGTCGCCGGACGGCCGGTACGCGCTGATCCAGGTGCAGTTCAGCACCGGCTCCGACGGGGTGACCGACGAGCAGCGGGACGCCTACGAGAAGGTCGGCGCCCAGGCCGAGGCGCAGGGCTGGCAGGTCGCGCCCGGCGGTGAGGTGCTCAACGCCGAACCCGAGGTCGGCTCCACCGAGGCGCTCGGCGTCGCGGTGGCTCTCGTCGTCCTGGTGGTCACCTTCGGCTCGCTGGTGGCGGCGGGCATGACCATGCTCAACGCGCTGATCGGCGTCGGCGTCGGCATGGCCGGGCTGTTCGCGCTCAGCAGCGTGGTCGAGCTGACCAGCACCGCGCCGATCCTCGCGCTGATGCTCGGCCTCGCCGTCGGCATCGACTACTCGCTCTTCATCACCTCGCGCTACCGACAGAACCTGCTCGACGGGCTGCCGGCCGACGAGGCGGTCGGGCGGGCGGTCGGCACCGCCGGCTCGGCGGTGGTCTTCGCCGGGGCCACGGTGGTCATCGCTCTGGCCGGTCTCGCCGTGGTGAACATCCCGTTCCTGACCGTGATGGGTCTGGCCGCGGCCGGCACGGTGACCGTCGCGGTGCTGGTGGCGATCACCCTCCAGCCGGCGCTGCTCGGCTTCGCCGGTCGCCGGGTGCTGCCCCGCCGGCTGCGCTCGACGGTGCCGGCGCCGACCGCCGGTGACCGCGCCGACGAGGACAGCGCGACGACCGACCGCGCGGCACCGGAGGCGGCCACCCTCGCCGGCGAGAACCGCTCGGCGTTCGGGTTCCGCTGGGCCCGGCTGATCACCCGTTTCCGGATCCCGGTGATCCTGGTCGGAGTGCTCGGCCTCGGGCTGCTGGCGCTGCCCGCGCCGGACATGCGCCTCTCCCTGCCGGACGCGGGCACCGCGCCGGCCGGCTCGGCCGAGCGGGTCTCCAACGACCTGATCACCGAGGGCTTCGGGCCCGGCTTCACCGGCCGCCTCGCGGTGGTCGTGGCCGGCGACGACGCCCAGGCCACCGCCGCGGCCATCCCGCAGGTGACCGCCCTGGTCCAGCGCACCGAGAACGTCCTCGCGGTGACCCCGCCGCAGCTCAGCCCGGACGGCCGGACCGCGCTGCTCGGGGTGATCCCGCAGACCGGCCCGACCGACCCGGCCACCGAGACGATGGTGCACGACATCCGGGCGGCCGTCGGCGGCATCCAGAACGCGGACGTGCTGCTGACCGGTGTGACCGCGATCGGCATCGACATCTCGGAGAAGCTCTCCGACGCGCTGCCGATCTACCTGGCGCTGGTGGTCGGGCTGTCCATCCTGCTGCTGATGCTGGTGTTCCGCTCGCTGCTGGTACCGGTCAAGGCGTCCCTGGGCTTCCTGCTCACCGTCGCCGCCACATTCGGCATCACGGTCGCGGTGTTCCAGCAGGGTCACCTCGCCGACCTGGTCGGTCTGGACACCCCCGGCCCACTGATCAGCTTCCTGCCGATCCTGCTGATCGGCATCCTGTTCGGCCTGGCCATGGACTACGAGGTCTTCCTGGTCTCCCGGATGCGCGAGGACTTCGTGCACGGCGACACCGCGCAGCAGGCCACCATCAACGGGATGGGGCACGGGGCCCGGGTGGTCACCGCCGCCGCGCTGATCATGATCTCGGTCTTCGGCGGCTTCGTCTTCCTCGACGACCCGGTGATCAAGTCGATGGGATTCGCGCTGGCCATCGGCGTGGCGATCGACGCCTTCGTGGTCCGGATGACCATCGTCCCGGCGGTGATGTCGCTGCTCGGCAAGCGGGCCTGGTGGCTGCCCCGCTGGCTGGACCGGGCACTGCCCAACGTCGACATCGAGGGCGAGAAGCTGCGCGCCCGGCTCGCCGAGAAAGTCACGGTGTAAGGAGGGGCCCCCTGTTAACGCCTCGCGTATAGCAGGGGGCCCCTATTAACGCCCGGCTTCGCAGCGCATCACACCCCGGCCGGGTACGTCTCCATCTCCCCGGGCGTGGTGAGCGCGGGCAGCGGATGCAGCGCGGTCGTCTCGTCGCACCAGATGAAGGCGTCGTACCGCTGCCCCAGCCGGGTCGGCACGTAGTTGCCCCACGACTCGAAGGACGGGTCGTACACCACACCGATGGCCCGGTGGTCGAGGGTGTCGGTGACCCAGCCCGGCTGGTCCGCGCCGCCGAAGACCAGCACCGCCCGCTCCGGCATCAGCTCGTGCAGCCGGTGCTCCACCGAGCCGGACCGGGCCGGCGGCACCACCATCGCCTCGGCCGGCGAGCCCCACCTCGGCGCCGCGATCACGCTGCCGCGCCAACTACCGAAGCCGATCAGCGCGACCCCGTCGGCGCCGTACCGTTCCCGAGCCAGCTGGCCGATGTTCACCAGCCCGTCGGCGGCCATGTCGGTCGCCCGCGCGTCGCCCACGTGGGTGTTGTGCGCCCAGACCACCCCCCGGGCACTCGGCCCGTAGCGGTCCAGCAGCCGGTCCAGGGTGTCGGCCATGTGGTTGTCCCGAACGTTCCACGACCCCGGGCCGCCGGCGACCATCTCCCGGTAGTAACGCTCCGCGCCGGCCACCACCTCCGCGTTCTGCCAGGCCGAGAAGGCGCCCGGCCCGTCCGTGACGGCGTGTTCCCGGGTACGCGCCAGCAGCCGTACCACCTCCTGCTCGCAGCGGGCGGAGACGAACCGGCTCGCCGCGCCGTACTCCTCGACCCGCTTGCCGTACGGCTCGAAGCAGCGGTAGGCGTCCTGCGCGGCCTCCAGTGACGCCGGGTCCTCCTCGCCCAGGTAGTCGAAGATCGCCTGCATCGACTCCCAGAGGCTGTAGACGTCGAGGCCGTGGAACCCGACCCGGGAGGCCTCGGCCCGCTCCAGGTTCCACGCTCGCAGCCAGCGGCAGAAGCGGGCCACCTCGGCGTTCGCCCACATCCAGGTCGGCCAGCGTTCGAACTGCTCCAGCGCGACCTGCGGCTCGACCGCGCCGCCCGGCGCGGCGGTCACCGAACGGTTCACCCGGTCACAGTCGGGCCAGTCGCCCTCCACCGCGACGAAGTCGAACCCGCACTCGGCGATCAGTCGGCGAGTGAGCTGCTCCCGGATCCGGTAGTAGTCGTGGCTGCCGTGCGTCGCCTCCCCGATCATCACCACCCGGGCGTCCCGGACGCGCTCCAGCAACGGGTCGAAATCGCTCGGCGCGCCGAGCCGCTGTACCAGCATGCCTGCGGCTACCCGGGACCCGGGCGGGCAAACGCGCGGCCCGGCCGGTGGTGTGCCGGGGCGGTTACGTGGGTAGGTCGGACGGCATGACCGACAGTGGCGCCCCGTTGCAGGAGTACCTCGCGGGGCTCGACTTTCCCGTTTCCCGCGAGGACCTGATCCGCTGGTGCCAGGAGAACGGTGCGACCACGGAGCAGTTGCAGGCCGTCCGGGCCCTGCCGGTGGAGCAGCTCAGCTCCCCCGCCGAGCTGACCGAGGCGCTGCGCACCGAGTGGTGAGGGGCCCTCCGCGACCCCGGCGTCGAGAAGGGCTTCCTCGTCACCCCGTCAGCGGGCGTGCAGCAGGCGGTGCAGCACCAGCCACTGCTCCGGCCACACGTGCCCGACCGGGGTGTCCGGGTCGAGCCGGCTGGCCCGCAGCGCCGCCGCCAGCCGGGCCCGCGGGTACTGGCGGGCCAGCGAGGCCGCGAGCGAGCCGCCGGCACCGCCGAAGCCCAGCTCGACCATCCGGCGGTACGCCGGCAGGGCGTGCGGCGCCAGCAGCGGCTGCGCCCGGCGCTCGATGCACAGGATGCCCGCGTCGACCCGGGGCACCGGGCGGAACGCGGTACGCGGCACCCGCCCGGCGAGCCGCCAGCGGAACTCCGGCCAGGTCAGCACGGTCAGCCGGCTCCACCGGCCGTAGTCTCCGGCGCGCCGTCGGGCGTACTCCCACTGGGTCAGCAGGGTCGCCGACCGCAGCCCGGGAGCGGCCAGGCACCAGCGCACCACGGCCGCGGTCAGCGACCACGGAATGTTGCCGACCACCGCGAACTCCTCCCGCGGCGGCGACGTGTCGAGGAAGTCGGCCTGGCGGTGCGTCACGGTGGGCAGGGCCGCGCAGACCCGGGCCAGTTCCACGCCGGCGTCGGGATCGACCTCGTACGCCACCAACCGTCGGCAGCGCGCGGCCAGCGGCCGGGTCAGCTGCCCCCGCCCGGCGCCCACCTCCAGCAGCAGGCCGTCCGGGTCGGGGTGGGCGGCGTCGACCAGCCGCGCGATGGCGGCCCGGTCGGCGAGAAAGTTCTGCGAGAGTACGCGACGGGACCGGTCGCGTTCGGTCGTGCGGGTACGGCGGGGCGCCATGGCGTCGTCCTGTCTGTCGCCGTCGGGCGACGGGTGCGGACAGGCAGCCGTCGACGGGGCCTGTCCGAGCGGTCGGGACTCGGACGGCCCTGGTCAGTGGCGCGAAGGCGGGATCGGTCACGCACGGGCAGCCGACGGTGCCCCGGTCGGTGGCCGGGATGCCGGCAGGCTGACGGCTGGTCGCCGGACGCGACCGCAGGTGGCTGCGGCGCGGGCGTACCGGTCGTCACGCCCCGCAATGCGGGACGGTGCCGAAAGAGTGTGCGGAGGCGTCAGTCGCGGGTCGCGCCGGCCAGGGCCGGACGCCGGACTCGCGGGCGGGCCACCTGCAACGACCCGAACGCGGCCGGCGTAACGACCGCGTTGATCAGAGCGCAAACGCACATGCCCGCCACCCTACCGAC
>NZ_POTY01000162.1 GCF_003236315.1 Micromonospora craterilacus | reverse complement strand
GGCCCACCCCATCGTCGCCACCGACTTCCAGCAGGTCACCCTCGCCAAGGGGGTCGCCGAGGTCGGTGAGCCGATGACCATCGCGGTGCTGCCGGACCGCTCGGTCCTGCACACCGCCCGCAACGGCACGGTCCGCCGCACCGACGCGGCCGGCACCACGTCGGTGATCGGCACCATCGCCGTCTACACCCACGACGAGGAGGGGTTGCAGGGCATCGGGGTCGACCCGGGCTTCGCCAGCAACCGGCACATCTTCCTCTACTACGCGCCGCCGCTGTCCACCCCGGCCGGCGACGCACCGGCGACCGGCACCGACTTCTCCGCCTGGCAGGGGGTGAACCGGCTTTCCCGGTTCACCCTCAACGCCGACTTCACCATCAACCAGGCCAGCAAGGTCGACGTCCTCGACGTCCCCGCCGATCGCGGCATGTGCTGCCACGTCGGCGGCGACATCGACTTCGACGCCGCCGGCAACCTGTACCTGTCCACCGGCGACGACACGAACCCGTTCGACTCCGGCGGGTACGCGCCGGTCGACGAGCGGACCAACCGCAACCCGGCGTACGACGCGCAGCGCAGCGCGGCCAACACCAACGACCTGCGCGGCAAGATCCTGCGGATCAAGGTCAACGCCAACGGCACGTACGCCATCCCGGCCGGCAACATGTTCGCCCCCGGCACCGCGCGGACCCGCCCCGAGATCTACGCGATGGGCTTCCGCAACCCGTTCCGGATGAGCGTCGACAAGGCGACCGGCATCGTCTACGTCGGCGACTACGGGCCGGACGCGGGCACCACCACCGGCCGCGGCCCCAGTGGGCAGGTCGAGTTCAACCGGGTCACCGGCCCCGGCTTCTACGGCTGGCCGTACTGCACCGGCACCAACACCGCCGCCGAGACGTACGCCAAGTGGGACTTCGCCACCGGCACCGCCGGCCCGAAGTACAACTGCACCGGCGGCGCGACCAACAGCTCGTTCCGCAACACCGGCCTGTCCACCCTGCCCGGCGCGAAGCCCTCCTGGATCCGGTACGCCGGCGACGCCGGCAGCCCGCCGGAGTTCGGCGGCGGCTCCGAGTCCCCGATGGGCGGCCCGGTCTACCGGTACAACGCCGCGTCGACGTCGACCACCAAGTGGCCGCAGAGCTTCGACGGGCAATTCTTCGCCGGCGAGTTCGGCCGGGGCTGGATCAAGCCGATCCACGTCAACGGCGACGGCTCGGTGGGCACCATCGACACCTTCCCGTGGAACGGCAAGCAGGTCATGGACATGGCCTTCGGCCCGGACGGCGCGCTCTACGTGCTGGACTACGGCACCGGCTACTTCAACGGCGACGCCAACTCGGCCCTCTACCGCTACGACTACGTCGGCGGCGGTAACCGCGCACCGACGGCGGTGGCCTCGGCGGACAAGACCTCCGGCGTCGCCCCGTTGACCGTGAACTTCTCCTCGGCCGGGTCGTCGGACCCGGAGGGCGGGGCGCTCACCTACTCGTGGGCCTTCGGCGACGGCACCAGCTCGACGGCGGCCAACCCGACCAAGACGTACACGGCCAACGGCAACTACACGGCCACGCTGACCGTACGCGACCCGCAGGGCGCCACCGGCACGGCGAGCGTACGGATCGGAGTCGGCAACACCGCGCCGACGGTCACCATCAACAGCCCGGCCAACGGTCAGCTGTTCAGCTTCGGCGACTCCGTGCCGTTCAGCATCACGGTGACTGACCCGGAGGACGGCACGATCGACTGCACCAAGGTCAAGATGACCTACGTCCTCGGTCACGACAGCCACGGCCACCAGATCACCTCGCAGAACGGCTGCACCGGCGCGATCAGCATCCCGGTCGACGGTGAGCACGACGACGCGGCGAACATCTTCGGGATCTTCGACGCCGAGTACACCGACTCGGGTGGCCTGACCACGCACACCCAGCACACCCTCCAGCCCCGCAAGCGGCAGGCGGAGCACTACAAGACCGCTTCGGGCATCGCGACCTTCGACAAGACGACCGCGGAGGGCGGCAAGACCGTCGGCGACATCCACAACGGCGACTGGATCGCCTTCGAGCCGTACCGCATCGGCAATGTGACCTCGTTCAGCGCCCGGGTCTCCTCGGCCGGCGCCGGCGGCACCCTCCAGGTGCGGGCCGGTTCCGCCACCGGCACGGTGCTCGGCTCGGCCACCGTCCCGGTGACCGGAGCCTGGGACACCTTCACCACGGTCACCGGCAGCATCACCAACCCGCCCACCGGCACCACCACGCTCTACCTGACCTTCGCCGGATCGGGCACCGGCGCGCTCTACGACCTGGACTCGTTCGCCTTCACCACCGGCAGCGGCACCGGTGGCGTCGGCCGGATCACCGGCCTGGCCGGCAAGTGTCTGGACGTACGCAACGCGGCCACCGCCGACGGTACGCAGATCCAGATCTACACCTGCAACGGCTCGGCCGCGCAGACCTGGACGGTGACGCCGAACTCGACGATCCGGGCGTTGGGCAAGTGCCTGGACATCTCCGGCGGCGCCTCGGCCGACGGCACGAAGATCCAGCTCTGGACCTGCAACGGCAGCGGCGCCCAGAACTGGTCGGCACAGTCGAACGGCACGCTGCGCAACCCGCAGTCCGGCAAGTGCCTGGACGTCTCCGGCAACAACTCCGCGGACAGCACCCCCGTGCACCTGTGGACCTGCCACACCGGCGCCAACCAGCGCTGGGTACTTCCCTGAAAGGAGGGGCCCCCTGTTAACGCCTGGTGCACTATAGGGGGCCCCTCCTAACACCCACCACGTTGGGAGAGCGACATGCGCAGACTCCTTCGACCCGCCTTCGGCCTGGCCACCGCCGTCCTCGCCGTCCTCGCCTGCACCACCCCGGCCACCCCGGCCAGCGCCGCCGACGCCCCGTACGACGTGCTGGTCTTCTCCAAGACCGCCGGCTTCCGGCACGACTCCATCGCGGTCGGCACCCAGGCCATCCGTGACCTGGGCGCGGCGAACAGCTTCAGCGTGACCGCCACCGAGGACGCCGCCGCGTTCAACGCCACCAACCTCGCCCGATTCAGGGTGGTGGTCTTCCTCAACACCACCGGTGACGTGCTCAACGCCAGCCAGCAGACCGCCTTCGAGTCGTACATCGGCTCCGGCGGCGGCTTCGTCGGGGTGCACGCCGCCGCCGACACCGAGTACGACTGGCCCTTCTACGGCAACCTGGTCGGGGCGTACTTCCAGTCGCACCCGGCCATCCAGCAGGCCAACGTCCGGGTGGAGAACCGGGCCCACGCGGCCACCGCGCACCTGCCGCAGACCTGGACCCGCACCGACGAGTGGTACGACTACCGAACCAACGCCCGCCCCGGCGCGCGGGTGCTGGCCAACCTCGACGAGTCGTCGTACTCGGGCGGCGTGATGGGCGCGGACCACCCGATCGCCTGGTGCAAGACCTACAGCGGTGGCCGGTCCTTCTACACCGGCGGCGGGCACACCCAGGCGTCGTACGCCGACCCGGCGTTCCGGGCGCACCTGCTCGGCGGCATCCGGTACGCGGCCGGCCGCACCAAGGCCGACTGTCGCCCGGAGACCGGCTACACCACCCTCTACAACGGCTCGGCCACCGGCTGGTCCCAGGCCGGGCCGGGTGGCTTCACCAACTCCGACGCCACCCTCACCTCGACCGGTGGGATGGGCCTGTACTGGTACAGCGCGAAGCAGTTCACCAACTACTCGCTGAAGCTGGACTGGCGGCTCAACGGGGACGACAACTCGGGAGTCTTCATCGGCTTCCCGCCGTCGAGTGATCCGTGGTCGGCGGTGAACAACGGCTACGAGATCCAGATCGACGCGACCGACGCGCCGGACCGCACCACCGGCTCGGTCTACACCTTCAAGTCCGCCGACATCCCCGCCCGGGATGCCGTGCTGAACCCGCCGGGCGAGTGGAACACCTACGAGCTGCTGGTGGAGGGGAACCGGCTACAGGTCTTCCTCAACGGTGCGAAGATCAACGACTTCACCAACACCAACCCGGCCCGCTCGCTCGCCGGCCACATCGGCATCCAGAACCACGGCGCCGGCGACGTGGCGTCGTTCCGCAACATCCGGATCAAGGAGCTGGGCGGCTCGAACCCGCCGGGCGGCAACACCACCGTCCAGGCCGAGGCGTTCAGCTCGGCCAGCGGGGTCACCGCGTTCGCCAAGGCCGGTGCCAACGGCGGCCAGACGCTCGGCTACATCGACCCGGGGGACTGGGCGGCGTACAACAACCTCGACCTGACCGGGGTCACCTCGTTCCGGGCCCGGGTGGTCTCCGGCGGGCCGGGCGGCACGATCCAGGTGCGTACCGGCTCGACCACCGGCACCGTGCTCGGCTCGGTGGCGGTGCCGAACACCGGCAGCTGGACCACCTTCGCCGACGTGACGACCAACCTGTCCAATGTCCCGTCCGGCCTGCGAAACGTGTACCTGACCTTCACCGGCTCGGGCTCGGGACTCTTCGACGTCGACGACTTCACCCTGGTGCGGGGCACCGGTGGTGGCGGCAGCACCGGCCCGATCACCGGCCTGGCCGGCAAGTGCCTCGACGTACGCGGCGGAGCCACCGCCGACGGTACGCAGATCCAGATCTACACCTGTAACGGCGGTGCCGCGCAGACCTGGACGGTGACGCCGAACTCGACGATCCGGGCGTTGGGCAAGTGCCTGGACATCTCCGGCGGCGGATCCGCGGACGGCACGAAGATCCAGCTCTGGACCTGCAACGGCAGCGGCGCCCAGAACTGGTCGGCACAGTCGAACGGCACCCTGCGCAACCCGCAGTCCGGCAAGTGCCTGGACGTCTCCGGCAACAACTCCGCCGACAGCACCCCCGTGCACCTCTGGACCTGCCACACCAACGCCAACCAGCGCTGGATACTCCCCTGAAAGGAAGGGCCCCTTGTTAACGCCGCCTGGCGTGGCGTATTACAAGGGGCCCTTTTTAACCGCGCGCCGGCCGCCTAGAGTGAAGGCGGCGACCGCGAGGTGGCCGGTGAGTCGACGGGAGGCGCAACCCGTCGGCCCCAGGCGCGACCGCGCCCACCGGTGCACCGTCGTGGCCGCCCGCATCCCGGTCATCCCTCGCCCCGGCCACGCAGGTACGGAATCCCCATCACGACAGGGGAAAAGGACTGATGGCGCGACCGATCACGCTGTTCACCGGCCAGTGGGCCGACCTTCCGTTCGACGAGGTGTGCCGGCTCGCCGCCGAGTGGGGCTACGACGGCCTGGAGATCGCCTGCTGGGGCGACCACTTCGAGGTCGACAAGGCCCTGGCCGACGAGTCGTACATCGAGCGGAAGCGGGAGACGCTCGCCAAGCACAACCTCCAGGTGTTCGCGATCTCCAACCACCTGGTCGGCCAGGCGGTCTGCGACCACCCGATCGACGAGCGGCACCAGGACATCCTGCCCGCCCGGCTCTGGGGGGACGGCGAGCCCGAAGGGGTACGCCAGCGCGCCGCCGAGGAGATCAAGGACACCGCCCGCGCGGCGGCGAAGCTCGGCGTGAACACCGTCGTCGGCTTCACCGGCTCGTCGATCTGGCACACCCTGGCGATGTTCCCGCCGGTGCCGCCGTCGATGATCGAACGCGGGTACCAGGACTTCGCCGACCGGTGGAACCCGATCCTGGACGTCTTCGACGAGGTCGGAGTGCGGTTCGCCCACGAGGTGCACCCGAGTGAGATCGCGTACGACTACTGGACGACGAAGCGGACGCTGGAGGCGATCGGGCACCGGCCCGCGTTCGGGCTGAACTGGGACCCGTCGCACTTCGTCTGGCAGGAACTCGACCCGGTGAACTTCATCTTCGACTTCGCCGACCGGATCTACCACGTGGACTGCAAGGACGCCAAGGTGCGTACCGGCGACGGCCGGCGTGGCCGGCTCGCCTCGCACCTGCCGTGGGCGGACATGCGGCGGGGCTGGGACTTCGTCTCCACCGGGCACGGCGACGTGCCCTGGGAGGACTGCTTCCGGGCGTTGAACGCGATCGGCTACGACGGGCCGATCTCGGTCGAGTGGGAGGACGCCGGAATGGACCGGCTGGTCGGTGCCCCGGAGGCGCTCCAGTTCGTCCGTCGACTCGCCTTCGACGCCCCGACCGCCGCCTTCGACGCGGCGTTCAGCAGCAAGGACTGAGCCGGAGAGGGCCCGGGTGCCGGCCGCCGCGCCGGCCCCGGGCACTCGTGCGGGCTGCGCCGGCCGCGCCGAGAGCCGGCCGGATCAGTCGGTGGCGAAGACGTGCTCGCTGGCCAACCGGGCCGCGCCCACCAGCCCGGCCCGGTCCGCCAGGTCGGAGAGGACGACCGGCATGGTGCCGGTGGCCAGCGGAGCCGACCGGCGGTAGACCACACCGCGGATCTCGGAGAGCAGGATGTGCCCGACCCCCTCCGGCGCACCGCCGATCACCACGATGCTCGGGTTGAAGAAGCTGATCAGGCCGACGAGCACCTGGCCGAGGCGGCGGGCGGCGTCGCGTACCAGCGCCTGCGCGGCCGGGTCGCCGGCGGTCGCGGCCGCGGCGACGTCCGGCACGGTGAGCGTGCCCGCCGCGGTCAGTCGGGTGGCCAGCGCGGGGGAGCGGCCCGAGCGAGCCGCCGCCAGCGCCGCGCGGACCAGCCCGGCATCGCCGGCGTACGCCTCGAGGCAGCCGACCTCGCCGCAGACGCAGGCCGGCCCGTCCTCGCCGAGCGGCAGGTGCGCGATGTCCCCCGCGCTGCTGGTCGCGCCGCGGTAGAGCGTGCCGCCGAGGACCAGGCCGCAGCCGATCGCCGTGCCGAGCTTGAGGTAGAGGAAGTCGTCGAAGGTACGGCCGATACCGGCGTGGTGCTCGCCGAGGGCGAGTACGTTCGCGTCGTTGTCGACCAGCGCCGGGCAGCCAAGCTCGGTGGCGAACGCGTCCCGGACGGGGAAGCGCTGCCAGCCGGGTAGGACGGCCGGTGCGATGGAGGTGTCGCCGTCGACCGGCCCGGGCAGCGCGACGCCGACCCCGGTGAGTTCGGCGATGCCCAGTTCGGCGCGGAGCTTCTCGACCAGGTCGACGGCCCGGCCGATCACGGATTCGGGCCCGCCGCGTACGTCTGCCGGCTCGCCGGTCTCGGCCAGCACGTTCAGTTCACCGTCGGTGATCGCCGCGGTGATTCGGTCTGCCCCGATGACCACGCCGGCGAAGCGCACCCCACCCGCGAGGCGCAGCAACGAGGACCGGCGCCCGCCGCGGGAGGCCGCCAGCCCGGCGGTTTCCACCAGACCGCGCGCCACGAGCCGCTCCAGCTCGGTGGTGAGCGTCGAGCGGGACAGGCCCAGGATGTCGCCCAGCTCCACCCGGGAGCGGGGACCGTCGTCACGCAGCAACCGGACCAGCCGTGCCTGCTGCGGATTCTCCGGACGGATGAGTGTCATCGCCTTCACCTCCCATCCCGAGTCTTCCATGACGGTGTTTCGGTCCTGTGGCCAGCAGGGGCCGCATCCGTCACCGGATGCGGCCCCTTGATGTGACGTCGGGTCGGTCAGCCCCACAGACCCGACCGTGCTGTCGGATCCGTCAGCCCCGCAGGCTCGACATGTGCAGGTAGCTCTGCTCGGCGAACCGCAGCGAGCGGCCCGGGTCGGCAGTGCCGCCCGGCGCGGTGTCCTGCTCCCACATCGGGTTGTGGTAACCCTTCGCGCCCATGTTGGCGAAGAAGTTGCCGTAGTCGATGTCGCCGTCGCCGAGCGGCGTCATCTCGTAGCCGTTGGTGAGGGCCGGGTTGTACCGGCCGTCCTTGGCGTGGAACAGCGGGAACCGCTTGGTCCGGGCCGCCACCGTCGCCAGCGGGTCGAAGACGTTGGTCTGCACCTGGCCGTCGGCGTCGGTGTACGTGTGGAACCGGTGCTGGGCCACGTGCGCCCAGTAGATGTCCATCTCGAACCAGACGTACTTCGGGTCGGTGACCCCGAAGAAGTACTCCAGCTTCCGGACCCCGGAGGAGCGGGTCGGGCGGCCCAACCCGTCCAGCGGCCCGCTGTCGAGCAGGAAGTTGTACGCGGCGTCGTGGTTGTGCGTGTACAGCTTCAGGTCCCGGGCGGCGGCCATCTCGCCGAAGAAGTTCCAGCGGTCCGCGGCGAGGTCCCAGTCCGCCTTGTAGTTGCTGTTGGTCGGGTCGCTGCCGGTGCCGATGTGCCTCATGCCGAGGATCTCGGCGGTGTCCAGCGTCCGCTCGAAGGCGGCGATGGTGTCCGGCGTGACGGTGCTGGGGATCGAGGCGTGCGAGCCGTTGGCCTTCAGCCCGTTGTCGTCCAGGACCTTGCGGATCTCCTCAGGGGTGATCTGCCGGCCCAGGATGCCGGTGTTCTGGGTGTACCCGGCGAACTCGATCTCCCGGTAGCCGATCTCGGCGAGCCGGCCGAGCACCCGCTCGAAGCCGTAGGGCACCCCGCTGGTGTCCGGGGCGGCGGAGATCCGGTCCCGGACGCTGTAGAGGATGATGCCCCGCTTGGGCTTCGGCACGAGCAGGCCGTTGCCGGCGGCGGCCGGGGAGCCGATGCCGGCGGCGCCGACGGCCGCCGCGCCGGCGACACCGGCGAAGGTGCCGAGTATCCGACGACGGCTCATTCCGTGCTGACTGTCGCTCATTTCTGCTGCCTTTCTCGGTGGTACTTCGGTGGGTGACCGGGGCCGCCGCACTGGCGGCCCCGGCCGGGTGGTGTTACGGGGTGATGCCGATGCCCGGGCCGTTGAACTGGACCCAGTTGAGGTTGCCGAACCCGCTGGCCGGGCCGCCCGGGACGGTGGTGAATACGAGGTAGAGCCGGAACGCGCCGCCCGGATCGGTGATCGGCACGGTGGTGTTGGTGAAGACGTTGTTACCGCTGGTCGCGTTGACCGTCGCGGTGCTCAGCAGCGGTCCGGTCGGCGAGTCCTTCCGGAACTCGACGTTGAACCGCGGCTGCCCGGCGGTGGCGGCACTGCCACCGGAGGTACGCAGGGTGACCGACTGCATGTTCTTCAGGTCGATGGTGCCGTTGATCGCGATCCAGTCGCCGGGGTCGAGGCTGCCGCGCTGCTGCCCGCCGCCGACGTCGGCGCTGTTGCCCACGGTGGTTCCGGACTGGTCCCGGGCGAACTCCGGCTGTTGCAGCTTGTCCTGGATGATCTGCTGCTCGACCGTGGTCAGCGCGGGCACCCCGTTGGCGCCGTTGTCGGTGTACTCGGCGCTGATCACGCCGTAGATGTAGCCGCCGTGTGAGGCGTCGTCGGCCAGCGTGGGCAGTACGCCGGAGCAGCCGAACTGGTTCGCCTCACCGTGCCCGTGGTCGTCGTGACCGAGCACGAAGGTCACCTCGACCCGGCTGCAGTCGATCTGGCCGTCCTCCGGGTCGGTGACCGTCACCGACCAGGGGATGTCGTCGCCCCAGCTGAAGAAGCCGCCCTCGATCGGAACGTTCACCTTGATCGTCGGAGCCGTGTTGCCAACCGTGATGGTGGTGTTCGCCGACGCGCTCTTGCCGCTGGAATCGGTCACCGTCAGTCGCGCGGTGTAGACCCCGTTGGCGGTGTACGTGTGCGTCGGGTTGGGGTCGACGGAGTCGATGGTGCCGTTGCCGTCGAAGTCCCAGGCGAACGAGATGGAGTCCCCGGGATCCGGGTCTCGCGACCCTTCGCTGGAGAACGCCACCGTCAGCGGGCCCTGCCCGTTGGTCGGGGTCGCGTTCAGCACGGCGGTCGGCGCCCGCAGGCCCTTCACGTAGCTGAACTTGACCATCGCCGCGTCCGGGTTGATGTTGAAGAACCCGTCCCCGTACGTCAGCAGGTAGAAGTTGCCGTCGGGGCCCCACATCATGTCCATCGGGTTGTCGCAGAGGAACGGCCGAGCCGGTGTGACCGGGCCACCCCCGCAGCTCAACAGATCATTGATCTTCAGGATCTCGCCCTGCGAGTCGAGCCGGATTTCCCGGAGGTAGTCCCGGGTGAACTCACCGAAGAAGATCGCGCCGTCGTAGTACGCGGGGAACTTCGTCTCCGACCTCAGCTCCGGGTCGTAGTCGTACTTCGCCGCGCCGTGCGGACCCACCCCACCGGTGCCGAGTTCAGGGAAGAGCACCGGGCAGGTCTGGGTCGGGGTGGACAGGTAGGACTCCGGACACGGGGTCGGGGCCTGGAACGAGTACCAGAGCTCCGACTTCTCCACCGCCGGCAGGTCGACTAGGCCGGTGTTGTGCCGGGAGGTGTTCTTCGGTGCCGCGCAGTCGAACGGTGCGATCGGCGAGATCGGGCTGGTGGTCCAGTTCATCTCGAAGTACGGCAGGTTCGGCTGCACGCACATCGGCCAACCGTAGTTGGACGGCTTGTCGACCACCATCATCCGCCCGGTGCCCGCCGGCCCACGGCCCACGGCCGCGGTCGAGGAGTCGGGGGAGTAGTCGGTGATGTAGGCGACGTCGTTCTTGTCCAGGGTGATCCGGAACGGATTCCGGAAGCCCATCGCGTAGATCTCCGGGCGGGTCTTGTCACCCGGGTGGTCCGCCTCGGGGAACAGGTTCCCCTCGGGAATGGTGTAGCTGCCGTCCGACTGCACCTTGATCCGCAGGATCTTGCCGCGCAGGTCGTTGGTGTTGGCGGAGCTGCGTCGGGCGTCCACGAACGGTGCCTGGTAGACGCCGGTGGCGCTCACCGAGTCGTTGTGCGGGGAGAAGCCACCGGAGCCACCGCCGCCGGCCGGGGTGTCGTCGCCGGTGACCAGCCAGAGGTTGTTGTCCGAGTCGAAGACGATGTCACCGGCCACGTGGCAGCACGCGCCCCGGTCCACCGGCACCTCCATGATCTTCTGCTCGCTGTCCACGTCGAGCGAGGGGTTCTCGCCGTCGACGAACTTGAACCGGGAGAGTTGGAAGTAGCCCTTCCACTGGTCCCACGCGGCCGGGTTGGTGCTGGTGGTCGGCGCGCTGCCGGTGGGGGTGTCCAGCGGTGGTGCGTAGAACAGGTAGACCCACTTGTTGGTGGCGAAGTCCTTGTCGATCGCCGGGCCGTACATCCCGTCCTCGCTGTGCGTGTAGACCGGGATCTGGGCCAGCACGGTCGTCCGGTTGCCGTCCGGCTCGTGCAGCCGGACGCCGCCGCGACGGTCGGTCTGGAGGACCCGCCCGTCGGGCAGTACGTCGAAGCCGATCGGCTCGTTGACGTTGGGCTGCGCACCGATGACGGTCATCTGGTAGTTGGCCAGCACCGTCGCACCACAGTCGCCGTCCGTGGTGCCGGACGCCCACTGGATCGCCCCACCGAGGTGAGCCCGGAGGTCGGTGCTACGGAAACTCTGCGGGGTCGCGCCGAGTCCGGTGTAGAACGAGCGGCCACCCTGGTAGTCCTTGCACCAGGTGATCGGGTGGTCGAAGCCCATGGTGCCGCCGCTGTACGACTTCTCGTCCACGGTGGCCAGGACGTGCGAGACGCCCCGGACGTTGTCCGCGAAGTTGTACCACCGGTCGGTCGTCTTCCACCGCTCGGGCAGTGTGGCGGAAGCCGGGTGCACCCGGTCGGCCACGGTCACCGTGGCCTCGCCGGCCGCCGTGGCGGAGCCGACGGCGCGGGTGCCGAGGAGGTTGTCGAGGAAGGTCCAGCCCGGCTCCGCCTCGATCGCCGAGTGCACGCCGACGAAGCCGCCGCCGTCGCGGTAGTACTTCTCGAACGCCGTGCGCTGGGCGTCGTTCAGCACGTTGCCGGTGGTGTTCAGGAACACCACCGTGCGGAACTGCTTCAGGTGCGGCTCGTCGAACTTGCGGGCGTCGTCGGTGACGTGAACCGAGAACCGCCGGTCCTTGCCGAGTTCCTTGATCGCTTCGACGCCGGCGGCGGTGGCGGGGTGCGTGCCGCTGGCTGACCGGGTGAAGACGAGCACCTTGTACTGGATGCCGTTGCTGTGCGGTGCCGGCTCGCCCGACACCGGTGCGGCCTGCACCGGCGCCGCCCGCTGCGGCTCAGTCGCCACCAGCGTCGCGCCGACGAGGGTGAGAAGACTCAGATAGGTGAGGGCCCTTCGGCCGATGGGTCTGCGCATCGAACCTCGCTCTGATCGGTCAGGTCCACCTCGACGCCGGTACGACGCCGAGGTGGTTCGGGGGAGTACCTACGAGCCTGGCCAGGTCTAAGGAGGACGATATTTGTGACTGACATCAAAGAGAAGAGGTTGACGGCAGAAGTTCTTGATGAACCTGCGCGACTTTTGCTCAAAATCGGAGAAAGTCCCCGCGCGGTCCGGCTGTTCCCCCTGACGTGCGGGGACAGCGACGGGCCCGGCCGCCAAGTCTGGCGGCCGGGCCCGTCCCGTGTGGCCGGAGAGGTCCGGATGTGGCTAGAGGGTACTGCCGTTGGTGCCAGAGCTGGACGGCTTGCTGCGGGGAGTGGCCGACGTCGAGCTGGTGGGCGTGCTCGACGAGCTGGACTTGGCGCCGGCCGTGGCCGGCGTGCCGGCGAAGGCGTCGTCGGCGGGGGTGAGCTCGTGCTTGCCGTTCTGGCCCAGTCGCTCGCCCAGTTTCGAGTGGCCGAGCTTGTCCTTGCCCTCGTGGTAGAGCCGGCTCGCCTGGGCCTGCGCGACCCCGGCCGCCTCCTGGACGGTCGGGTGGTCGAGCACCTTCCGGCCCCGCACCACCAGCTCTTCGTACTTCTCGCGGCCGGCTCGGGCGCCCAGGACGAACCCTGCAGCCAGCCCGCCAAGGAACATGATCTTTCCGCGCATGGCGGCTCCTCTCGTACCTGACGCGCCGTCGTGCCGCCCAGCGGGCCTCCGTGGGCGGGGTTGACCAGTTCGCGCCTGCGTCCTGTCGTCGGCAGCTAACTACCCATCCTGCTCTCCGCTCATGCCTCCTTGTGCCGCGATGACGATTTGTCCGCAGAATCCGATTGCCGAGGCCCATGGTGGGGCGGGTAACCCCCTGGACCAAGACCCCCCGGAGTCCTGTACTCTTGTGCCCGTCGCCCGGCGCGGAGAGATCCCGCCGAGCGATGATGCGGTCCCCCGTAGCTCAATTGGCAGAGCAGCCGGCTGTTAACCGGCAGGTTTTTGGTTCGAGTCCAAACGGGGGAGCTTCCTCCATCATGACGCCCGCCGGCAACCCGGTGGGCGTTCGCCGTTGCGCCACAGCTCCGCCGACGTCCAGCACGGGCAGCGCGATCAGGGCGAATTCGGGATCCCGGCGCCGAAGATGATCACCTATTATCCTCGCCATGCCCGCACCCCTCCCGCCGCCGGACTTCGCTACCGGGGCGGCGTACCCCCAGGTCAGCACCGCCCGCGCGGCGCTGGCCGCCGGCGACTGGTCGGCCCTGCGCGCGCTCGTCGACGCGCAGGACCCGCACGGCCGCACGTTCCTGGTCGACCACGTCGGCGACGGCCCCGAGGTCGGGGAATTCCTCCAACGCGTGTACGCCGAGCAACCCGAGGACCCGCTGGCCGGGGCGATGCTCGGGGCGCACCTGATCCACGCCGGCTGGCGGATCCGGTCGGGCCTGCGGGCCCAGTACGTCAGCCGGGAGCAGTTCGCCCAGTTCTTCGACCACCTGCGCCGGGCCGAGCAGGTGCTCATCGACGTCACCGCCCGCCACCCCGAGGAGGTGGCGGCCTGGACGCAGCGGGTCACCAGCGCCCGCGGGCTGGAGGTCGGTCAGGCCGAGGCCCGCCGCCGCTACGACCGGCTCGCCGCCCACCAGCCCCACCACCTGCCGGCGCAGACGCAGCTGCTGCAACAGTTCTGCCCCAAATGGAGCGGCACCTGGGAGAAGACCCACGCGTTCGCGCGCGAGTGCGCCGAGGCGGTCCCGCCCGGCGCGCCCAACGCGGTACTCGTCGTGGAGGGGTACCTGGAACAGGCCCTCGATCACGGGAACACGGCCGCCACGAGCGAGTTCCTGCGCCTCCCGCAGGTGCGCGGCCAGATCTACGACGCGGCGCAACGCTCGATCTGGCACCCCGAATTCCGCCACGGCTGGGGCTGGGTGTCGGTGCGCAGCGTCTTCGCCCTCGCGTTCTGCCTGATGCACGAGTGGACACCGGCGGCGCAACAGTTCGCGGCGCTCGGCAACCTCGGCGACGACTGGCTGTTCAGCTACCTCGGCGACGGGCCGAAGGAATTCCAGCGGTTCCGCGACAAGGCGTACGCGAAGGGAGGCCGGCCGTGATCCAGCAGCTGGAAACCGACGGGGTGCCGACGCTGCTCGCCCCCACCGGCGGGCCGATGCGCGCCGGGCTGACCTTCCGGGTCGGCACCGCAGACGAGACCCTCGCCCGCCACGGCATCACCCACCTGCTCGAACACCTCGCCCTGGCCCCACTGGGCACCGCCGACTACCACTTCAACGGCGCCACCGCGCCGATCTTCACCACCTTCCACATGCAGGGCTCCGAGCAGGACATCGCCACCTTCCTCACCGCCGTCTGCGCCAACCTCACCGACCTGCCCACCGCTCGCCTGGAGGTGGAGAAGGACATCCTGCGCACCGAGTGGAGCAGCCAGGGCGGCGCGGCCAGCGACGACATCGCCCTGTGGCGGTACGGCGCGCGCGACTTCGGGCTGAGCAGCTACCCCGAATGGGGGCTCGCCCGGCTCACCGCCGAGGACCTGCGCGAGTGGGCCGCGCGCTGGTTCACCAGGGAGAACGCGGTGCTCTGGATCGCCGGCGACCGGGTGCCCGAAGGGCTGCGGCTGACCCTGCCCAGCGGCACCCGGCAGCCCGTACCGGCCGCCTCGTCGGCGCTGCCCACCACCCCCGCGTACTTCGTCGAGGGCTCCCGGGCGGTGGTGCTCGACGCGGTCGTGCGGCGCCGGGCCGCCGTGGGCGTCTTCGCGGACGTGTTGGAGCGCGAGCTGTTCCGCGCGTTGCGCCAGGACGCCGGCCTCTCCTACACCACCACCACCGGGTACGAGCCGCGCGGCGACGGCCAGGTCACCCTGCGGGCCATCGCCGACGCACTCGCCGAGAAGCAGGACGCCGTGCTCGGCGGCTTCATCGACGTGCTGGCCAAGCTCCGGGTCGGCCGAATCGAGCAGAGCGATCTCGACGCCGCGGTCGCCAAGCGGGTCGAGATGCTGGCCACCGCCGAGGTCGACGCCGCCCGCCTGCCGGACTACGCCGTCAACCTGCTCACCGGCCAGCGGAACCTAAGCCTCGACGAGCACCGCGCCGAGCTGAAGGCGGTCACCCTCGCCGAACTGCACGAGGTCGCCCAGGAGGTGTGTGCCTCGGCGCTTCTGATGGTGCCGGACGGCACCCGCGCCGACTGGGCCGGCTTCACCCCCGCCCCCACCTCCTCGGAGACGGTCGCCGCCGGCACCACCCATCACTCCCGGGACGACGACGGCCGGCTGCTCATCGGCCCGGAAGCGGTGAGCTACCTCGGCGGCGGAGGCCGGCTCACCGTCACGTACGCCGAGTGCGCCGTGATGCTCGCCTGGCCGGACGGGGCACGGCAACTGATCGCCCCCGACGCCATCGTGCTGCACATCGAGCCGACCCTGTTCGACGTGCACCCCGCGGCGATGAACGTCATCGACGCCGGAGTGCCGGCCGACCGGCGGGTCGCGATGCCGCCCCGCGACCCGGAGAGCATCCCGCAGCCACGCGCCGTACGCGAAATCCGCGAATACCTCGCCCGACCCAAGCGAGCCTGGTGGGAGGTGCTGCTGATGGTGCTCAGCGGCCTCGCCACCCTCGCCGTCGGCGGGTTCACCCTGCTGCTCGTCATCGGCATGTTCATCGACCCCGAGCTCGACGGCGAGAACTGGATGTGGGGTGTGGTCGCGGTCGGCTGGCTGCTCACTGTTATCCTCGCGTTGCCCATCGTGCTGCTGACACGAGGGCGACGCCGGTGAGAAGGGCCGTCGACGCTGGCCGGTGATCGACCGGACGGGATAAGATCCGGCCCGGTGCCGGGGCGGTAGCTCAGCCGGTTAGAGCAGGGGACTCATAATCCCTCGGTCGCGGGTTCGAGTCCCGCCCGCCCCACCAGGCAAAACACGGCTTTTTGATCTAGGCAGTTCCGGGGCGTGGGGTCACCGTGGGGTCACCGACCCCTCGGACCCCGCCCCGGGAACTCCGTCACACTGCCCCTCCCGGGCGTGTCGAGGAGCCGCTGAGCCCGGCTCAGACGCGCCTCCGCGAGTAGGTCACCCTCCCGCAGGATCACCGCCACCACCCGGCCGATTTCCAGCACGACGCGCTCATGCTCGTCGGCGGCCAGTTCCTCCTGCCGCACCTGCCGGCGACACCACGCCGACCACCACACCCACACCGCCCCGAGGCTTACCGCCGATGTCGTCAGGCCCGCGGCAACGAACATGTGCGCGAGCAGACCCGGCGCGGCGGCGGCCCCGCCGACCGCGAACAGCGCGTGGACACCGAATGCACCCCAATCCAGCGCCGCGAGGACGATCGCGCCAGCGGTGGTCCGGGTGTAGGCCCGTGCTGGCCGCCGCTGGAGGGACAGTTCGGCGCGGGCGTCGGCGATCCGCTTGTCCAGGCGTGCGGCCCGCTCGGCTGCGTCGGGGCTGGCCCACACGTCCGGGTCCTCGGCGGGCGGGGCGGCGTGGCGTGCATTGCTGCGGTGGCC